>WAKO01000014.1 GCA_015523325.1 Microcaldota archaeon
ATTAAAATTAATTAAATTAAACTCATTAATAGAACCTCTCTAAAAATCAGGGTTTTCAATTAAATACTCTTTTAGAACCTTTTTAGCTTTTTTTGGATCATCAACTTTTACTGAAACATACACATCTTTTTTATTTTTTGATACTATGTAGAGGTTTTCTATTGAAATATTGTTTTGACTTAATATTTGGGAGACTTCTGCAAGTTGTCCTGGCTTATCCTCTAGCTTTATTATTAGTACATCGTCTTCTAGAACATTAAAGCCGTTTCTTTTTAGTATTTCTTTTACTTTTTCTTCATCCTTTACTTGAAGCAGTATTATTACTTTTCCATTTGATGTTATTACTGAGATGTTCTCTATGTTTATTTTGCTTTTTCCCAATATGTAGGAGATATCCATTATAAGGCCTACTCTGTCCTTCTCTATTATTCTTAATACTTTCATATTATCCCTTGTTTTTTTGTTTTTTAATTCTCTTAAGATTTTGGAATTTTGGGTTAACCCTAAATTATCCCACAAAAGAATTAAATATTTTTATATCAAATTACCAACTTATGGATGGAAATTTGAATTTTGAGTATGAGGTAAAAGCTATCTCTTCTATAGGAAGGGCTAAAAAGTTTGTCTTATTTCCTTTAAAAGAGAAGGTTAATTTTAAGCCAGGACAGTTTGTGAAATTGAGCAACAAACAAGGATTAGGAAGACCTTATTCCATCTGTTCTCCTCCTGAATGGCAACATATTGAGTTTCTTATAAATGTTAATGTTGGAGAGTTCACAAATTATTTAGGAAAAATAGAAGTAGGGGAAATTTTAAATCTCTCAAGAGCTGCTGGCCACATGGTTTATAACAAAGAAGAAAAGGCAGTGTTTATTACAGGAGGAACTGGAATAGCTCCTATGATGAGTATTATAAGGCACATAGCTTTGAATAAATTTGAGGGAGAATTTTATTTATTTTATAGTGCTAGAACCTTAAATGATATGGCATTTTATGAGGAATTACTCTCTTATAGCGGGATAGGAATCATTAATTTTGTTCCTACTCTAACTAGGGAAAAGCTTGCTGGATTTTATAACGAGAGAATAAGCATAGATATGATTGAAAAGCACATAAAAAATCTTGAGGAATTTACTTACTTCATGTGTGGCAAGAACCAATTTGTTTTCTCAATAAGAGATAAACTTATTGAGAATGGAGTTGATAAATCTAGCATAAAAGTGGAAGGATGGGGGTGAATTTCCCTTTTCCTCTATCATTTGGTTTTTTATTCTATTTGCTTATAGCTGTTTTCTTCGGAGTTCTTTCAGGGGTTGTTCCAGGATTACACATAAATACCGTTTCCTTAATAATGGCAGAAGTATTTGGTTTGAAGGAACTTATCCCCCTAACTCTAGGAATTTACCTTCCCTTAACTGTTTTACCTTTGCTTATTCTAGCTTCCTCTGATGAGATATTAGGGAGTGCTTTATTTGTGGCCGATGGATTGAGGAGAAATAATCTAGTTAATAAAGCTTTGCATACTTCCTTAATAAGTGTTTTATGGGGTAGCTTTTTCTCTCTTTTGATTTATTTGGTTGATAAAGATTTTATTGTTTTTTTATACAACTCTTTAGAAAGCTACCTCTATTACTTGGTTTTATTAATAACTTTTCTCTTAATTTTTAAAAGCGAGAAGAAAGTAGAGTTCTCTTTAGTTTTAATCACCTCTGGATTTATAGGATTGTTCTCTTTTTTGTCGTTGGAAAGTGAAAAGTTTTTTCCAATGTTTGTAGGTTTCTTTTCTCTAACAAATCTCTATTTTTCAAGAGAAGGAGGATTTAGATTACCCAACCCAGTAAAGGTAAACCCAATTACATTTTTACCTTACTCTTTTATTGGTTCTGTTTTAGGACTTTTTGCTGTTTTGTTGCCAGGAGTTAGCTCCCCTTCAGTTTTAATTACTGTTGTCTCCCTAATCTTATTCATAAATCCTTTAGCATATCTATCCATTAGCTTTTCATTTTTAGTTTCTCAATCCTTTTTTTCCTTCATTTCTTATGATTTGCTAAACAAAGCTAGGATAGGGGCTTTAGTTTATTCTCGGGGAGGGGATTACTTTATTTTCTTTTTAGGTTTGTTTATTGGATATTTTTTAACCCTTTTCCTTTATGATTTACTAAAAAAGATTCCTAATTTCAACCCAAAAACCATAGCTTTTTTCCTAATACTTTTAGTTTATTTCTTTGAGGGATTGATTGGGTTGCTAATAGCTTTCCTCTCCTTTATTTTGGGAAGACTTAGAGTTAATCTAGGTGTTTCAGGTGTTTCACACTTAGGTTCTATTATAATCCCTGTACTATATTTTAATCTTTAGCAACTTTTTATCCTGTTTTTCCTATTTATTTCCACCACCTACATTTTTAATACTTTTTGTGTAAAGAGGTAAATAATGGGTCAATACTCTTTAGAGTACTCTAAAAAAGATAATAAAAGTTGGTTTTCATTAAAATTACTTATTCCTCTTCTATTAATAATAGTGTTGTTTGGTTGTGTTCAGGAAGAAGAAAATGTTAGTGTTGAGGATGTTGTTGAGGTTCAAGAGGAAATAGAAGTTCCAAAGCCCCTACTAAACATTACTGATGTTGAAGAGGAGGAGAATGCTACAATTTATAAAGAATATGAATTAGATGGAAACCTCTCAATTTATTTCCTTAATGCTAGTTGGGATAAAAAGAACGCTAGAACAATTTTAATAAAAAAAGGAACTTTAGATATTGTTGTTGATTTAGGGAGTAAGGAAAAGAGAGACTTCATCTTTTCCTTCTTAAAATCTATGTCTGATGATATTGAGGTTTTGGTAATTTCTTCTCCTTTAGGAAGTAATTTAGACAATTTAGAGTATGGTTTGAACAACTTGAAAATAGCGGAAATTTGGTATTCAGAAGAGAATGGGTTAGAGAACATATTTCAAACAGCTAGAGAAAAGCAAATAACATTGAGAAAAGTTAGTAGAGGAGAGGTTATTGAGTTTGATGGTTTGGAGTTTTTAATATTAAATCCAACTTCCCCTCCAGAATTTAATGAGGGAGAAAATAATGCAATAGCATTTAAGCTTACTTATTCAAACTTTTCTGTTTTGTTTGCAACTGATTTGCTTGGAGGAGCATTGGGAAGACTTAATAAGGTTTATGGAGATTCCTTAAAATCAACTGTATTAGAGTATCCAAGCTATGGGGAAAGAGTAGGGCAAATAAAAACAAGGCTTTTCCTCTCTAATGTTGACCCAGAAGTTGTTGTTTTAGAGGGTTATAAACCAGAAGATTTAGAGAATAGCCTTAAGTTCACTAATTATAACTTGATTTATAAAATATATAATTTTACAGGTTATAATCTTTGGGACTATGAAATTTTGGAGATTAGCTTTGAGAACTCATCTTTAAGGGTGGGAGAGTTTGAAGGATGAAGCTGTGATTTCTCTAGGAGGAAGCGTTCTTATAGAGAATTTTTCCATTGATACTGATTTTTTAAATGGTTTATTTAGTATTTTGAATAAATTGGATAGATTTGCTGTTGTTGTTGGAGGAGGAAGTGTTGCTAGAATATACACCTCTCTTAAATTAGATAACTCTTTGCTTGATATTTTAGGAATAAAGATAACGAGGGTTAATGCATTTGCTGTTAAAAGTCTTTATGAAGAAAACACTCTTGATAATGCAAAATTCATAACTTCTCTTGAGGAAATAACAAAAGATGATAAAAGGATTTTTAGCGGGGGTTTTTTCCCCGGCTTTACTACGGATGCTTGTTCAGTTTTATTAGCAGAGAGAATGAGAATAAATAGGGTTATAAATATAAGTAATATAGAGGGTGTTTATGATAAAGACCCTCATAAATCAAAAGACGCTAAGTTAATTAGAAGGATGAGCTTTAAGGACTTTTTGAATTTAGGGTTAGAAGCGAGTAGAAAACCGGGTTCAAACTTTATTTTTGATTTAGTTGGAATAAAACTTGCTGAAAGGTCTTCTATAGATTTAGCCTTTGTAGGAAAAAATCTAAAGGAAATAGAAAAAGCAATAAAAGGAGAAGAATTTTTTGGAAGCCTAGTATCAAATAAGGATTAAAAATAAATTAAAAATTTAAAAAAATAAAATAATTAAAATCAGAGATACTTGGCCTTTTCCTTTTCTTCTAAGTTTACTACTCCCTCACTTCCAACATAAGAAACCTCTAAGTTTTCAGGCTTTAACTTTTTCTCATGAGAGAGTTGGAGAGCTTTTACAGCAAGCTTTATTGCCTTTTTTGTTTCCAAACCTTCTTTATAATTCTTCTCAAAGAATCCATCTGCAACCTTTTTTCCTTCTCCTATTGAATTTGCTTTATAACCTGTTAATGCACCACTTGGCTCTATTTCATAAAGCCTTGGCTTTTCATCAAAACCTGCAATTAAAAGAGAAACACCAAAAGGCCTTCCTCCTCCATATTGTGTGTAAAGTTGCATAACATCAGCCAAATACTTTGCTACATACATAACAGGGGAGTTTGTGGAGTAGAGGACTTTGTGTTTTTGGGCTTGGTCTCTAGCTAGTTCTAATAACCTTCTTGCATCAGCAACTAATCCAGAAGTAGTCATTATTATGTTTCCTCCAACTGTGTTTATTTTTCTTATTGAATCCTCCTCTACCAAATTGGAGTGAAGAAACTTTATAGCTGCTAACACAACAGCATCTTTACCAACAACTCCTACAGCAGTTGCTCCTCTTTTTACCGCTTCTTTTGCATATTCTACCTGAAACAACCTTCCATCCGGGCTAAAAACTGTTATTGCTCTGTCATATGCTTGAGGGGAAATTCCACCATACATTTTATCACCTTCTATACAAGAGCATAAATACTATTAAAGCTTTTAAATATGTATGGAAATATAGTTAGTTATTGCAAATTTTTCTTAGCTTAGCTCTTAACTCTTATAAGGTTGGAGGTGAGATTATGAAAACATGCAGTGGTTGTAATACTTTAGTAGTTGATTTTGTACAATTCAAATGTCCTAAATGTAGAGAAGAAACAGTGATAAGGTGTGCTTCTTGCAGAAAATCTGCAAATTCTTATATAATGGAATGTGGGTTTGTTGGACCTTAGAGGTGATTTTGTGGGAGAAGTTTTTGTTGTATTTAAAATAAGTGTAGAGGATCAATCCCTTCTTGGAAAAGTAAAGGAAGAAATAAAAAAGCTATCTCCTAAAGAATTAAAAGAAGAAAACATAGGATTTGGAATAAAAGTATTAAAGGCAATGTTTGTTGTTATGGATGAAGGAATAAACTCTTTAGAAGAAAAGATATCTAGCATAAATGGAGTTTCTTCAGTAGATGTTGAGGATTTAGGAAGAATTTGAGTTGCTCTTAGTTTCTCTTAATTTTTATGGATTTTTTAGGTTTTTGTCTTTACTCTTTGTTCATTCCTCTTCTTTTTTGAACCTCTTTTTTAACTTTGCTATTAATTTATCAAGTATGCCTATCTTCAATAGATAATAAACCCCGCCTATCAACAATAGGCTTCCCAACACCAATTTAAGCAAAACAGAAATTATATCCTCTTCTACATATGTTGTTGTTGTAAATGTTTCATAACCTTCTTTTGTTAGGGTTATTTGAACCTCTCCTGGAGGTAGTTGGGTTAGTTGAAAAGGGTTTTGGGGAGAGGAAATACTTTTTCCATTTACAATAACATTAAACTCCTCTACTCTTTCTCCAAATTGGTTTTCTACAGTTATATTTAGAATTTCTCCCTCTTTGATTCTTTCTGGTAATCCTATTACTACAAACTTTCCTACTGGAGAGTTCTCTCTTATCAAAACTCTTTCTGGAGCAAATTCTCCTTCTCCACATTTTATTGTTATTTTCTCCCCTTCTTCATACTCTAGAGGGTTGAGTTTTATAGAAAATTCTCCTTCCCCTTCCCCAATAACGTTTCTTTTAGCAAAGACTTTTGCCCTTTTTGTTGAATATAACTTTAGATTTATTTCTATTGTTCCAATGCTCAAATAATTTGGAGGATACTTTATCACGCATCCTTCCTTTACATCTTCATTTTTTAGATAAGCCATCTCTTTGTTTGTTCCAAAAACTAATAGGTTTCCTTTATAAGAAGCCCCATCTCTAATCTTAAACCCAAACATCTTCTCTGAAATTAATTTTCCTGAAGGTATGTTGAAAACATATGCGCTATTTTTTCCTAAAACAACTACTGTATTTGGATCAAGCTCAATAACCTTTTTTGCAAGATCTATTTTAACATAATCTTCTTTTTTTGTTGAGAGTGAAAGTGCTGCTATTGAGTTAGAAGATACAACAATTAAATAGTTCTGAGTTGCTTTCAACTTCATTAATGTTGAATTAAATCTTTCTACAACTTCTACATTTCCATTAAAGTTTATTCTATATAGGCTTCCAAATGAATCTCCAAAATATATGTAACCTTTGAACACCTCAAAATTTGTGGATAATGAGGGAATTTCAATTTCTTTAATTAGTTCTTCCTCATTAAAAGGTATTAGTGTTAGCTTATTTGTTGTAGCTATAATTAAATAGTTTGAATTTATCTCTCCTTCTCTTATTAAATCTATGCTCTTAAATATAAGAGATTCTTCAACATTGTTTTGCAACATCCTTAAAAAGTAAACCTCATTGTCACTTATTAGGTAATATCCATTATTTTTTTCTATAGCTTTTTTTACAGTATAGTTTAGCCTATAAATCTCCTCAAATCCATCATCCACTATTAATGAAGAGTTAAGGAGATTTATTATGAAAAAATTGCTTCCCATTCTAATTAGATTTGAATAAGCTGTTTCTTTATTAAATTCTTTTAACCTTCCTATTTCCCCTCTCTCTACATCATCAAAAGTATAAATAACTATTTTATTTCCATCATAAATAGCTACTCCTCCACCCACCTCTTCAGCACTTACAACTTTTGTTGGAAATGTTGAAAGTAAAGAGTAATTTAACCCTAAAATTAGAATTGAAAAAATTAAAAAGTAAAGTTTTGTTGTTTTCATCCTATTCTTCTCTCTCATCTCTGGTTTTTAAACTTTTGTAGGTTTTTTGAGAAGTAGCTTATTCTTTAAACAACATTTCATGCTTTCCTTCATCTATTTCTTTTATAACTTCTTTTGGGTTTTTTCCGTTTATTTTTATTCCTATACTCAATGCGGTTCCAAGAACCTCTTTTGTTGCATTCCTTAAATCTTTTGATAGCATATTTTCCTTAACTGATTTTGCTATCTCAACAACCTCTTCCAACCCAATATCTCCAGCTGTTTCTTCTTTCCAAGCCTTTCCACTTCCTTTTTCTAGGTTTAATTTTTTCTTTAGTAATTCACTTACTGGAGGGGTTCCAACTTCTATTTGAAATTCCTTTGTTGAGCTATCAACTAATATTTTAACTGGAACTTTTATTCCTTGAAATGATTTTGTTTTTTTATTTATCTCCTCAGCAACCTTTCCTGTATTTATCCCTAATGGCCCTAATGTTGGGCCTAGTGAGGAACCTTGGGCTTTTCCTCCTTCTACAATTATGTTTATCTCTTTCATTAAATCCCTCCTTTATTCTAAGTTCTAAACCTTATTTATCTTTTTTTGTTTTAAATATCTCTTTTATATCTTCTCCTTCAATCCTTAAATTATTCTCTTTTAGGA
>WAKO01000015.1 GCA_015523325.1 Microcaldota archaeon
CTCAAACACTAATAAATTTGATGTTGCTTTTGAAAGAGGATTTATTATAACTCTTATTTCTTTTGTTAAAATTGGTTCTCCATTAATTTTAACAGCTTCTTTAGAAAATGTAATCCTATTCTTAAAAAAAGAGAAAGGGTTAACTTCAATTAAAAAAGAAAAAGCTAGGAAGAAAAAGAAAAACAAAATAGCTAAAAAGATTAGGAGAGGGATTAATGTATTAGCTATTGAGGTATAGAGAGAAGTTGAAACTTCTCCAAACCTTAATTCAACAAAGTTTATTAAAAAACCTAAAATAAGGAGGATTATGAAAAAGAGAAGCAAGGAAAAAAGAAATAACAAAATATTTGAGAAAAATCCATAGCTCTTTTCCATTTCCTCAAGACTCATTTCCTTAACTACTTTTTGCCCCTCAAAATCTTTTTCTTTTTTTGGGCCTAACAACGAAAAAAACTTAGACATAAAGCTATTTCATAAAGAGGATTTAAAATTTTTAGGAGAATTTAGTTTTTAAGAATGGAGGAGTGATTTAAAAATCTTCCCAATTAAATTGCGCACGTTTTTAAAGGATTTCAAATACCTTTGCTAAAAAATGTTCCCAGATAACTTTTTATTTTCAAAAAGTAAAATCCTTACATGGTTGCTTTTTACCCTTCCCAACATCAGGTTTATGAGCCTCCTTTTCCAGAAAAGCCTTGGAGGATTAATGCTATAATATCAAAAATACCTTCTTTTCCAATAAGCTTTGAACAAAAAGAGATTGAAGAAATGATTAAGAGCTCAGGAGTTGCTGATTTGGAGAGAATAAGGGAGTTTTCAAATAGAGGAGAATTCCTTAGAGAGGATTTGCACTTCACTCCAAACACATATAGAGCTGCTTTAAACGCTGTTGCTACCTCCATTAAAGCTGGAAAAGAGAAGGGTTTTGGAGTTGTTAGACCTCCTGGTCATCATGCTTCTTTAAAGGCGGAAGGGTTTTGTTATTTTAACAACATTGTAATAACTACAGAAATACTTTATAGGGGAAAGAGAATTGCAATTATAGATTTGGACTCCCATTATGGAAATGGAACTCATGAGCTAATTAAAGATAAAGAGAATTATTTTTATGGAAGCATTCATGCTGATAGCTCCCAGCATTATCCATTTAATAGGATAAATAGTAAAAACTCCCTATTAATAGATGTTGATCCTTTGGAAGTTGATGATAGAGAGTACTTGAAAAACTTAGATTATTTGCTTGAAAAAGTGGTTGAGTTTGAGCCAGAGTTAATTGCAATATCAATTGGTTTTGATACTTGGTATAGAGATGTTGTGCTTCCATTCAATATAAGAGAAAAAACAACTTATCGCTTAATTGGGGAAAAAATAAAGGCTTTAGGAAAGCCGTTCTTTGCTTTATTAGAAGGAGGATACTCATATGATATAGGGGAATTGGCTTATGAGTTTTATGTTGGATTAGGTTATGAGATTAAGGAGGTCAAAGAAAGGAGGGAGTTGCTTAAAATAAAAAAAGAGCCAAACAAAAAGTATTTTATAACTCCTTTTGGAGATGTGTTTGAATCTAAGCAAGAAATAAAGAAGATAAGCTCTTTTGAGCCAAAGCCGGGTTACAAATATACAATAGAGAAAGATTCTGTGGTTGAAAAGAGGTTAATAAAGCTTCCTTTAGATTTATTCTATAAATACCAACGAGATGGAACTCTATCTGAATTGTTTAGGAGGGGGTTTGAGGTTGAAGTTGATGAAAAAGATTTAACATATAAGGAGTATAAAAAGTTAGATGATGATGTATTTTCCTCTTTAGAGGGAAAATGTATTAAAAAAGTTGAAATCAAAAGAGAAAAAGGAAAAAAAGAAGTCATTTTACATCTTTCAAATGGAAAGAAGTTTATCTTTAGAGAAGGACTTTTGGTTGGTTCTAGAGAGATTGAGGTGGAATGAAAAGATAATTTTACTTTTTACTCTAACTTTTGATCTTCATTCATATCAAAAACACTCATAAAAAATGAGTATTTTTTTGAAAAATGCTCAAAGGGAGTGAGGATTTTAAAGAGTTAAGTAGAATTAATTCTATGGATGAGTTTGAAATAAAAGAAATAATTGAAGAGCAAAATGAAGAAGCTCTTAAATCAAAACTTGTAGAAAGAGAAGTTGAAAAAGACATAGGAAAGTGGATGAAAGGAGAGGAAGTGATAGTATTAACAGGTGTTAGGAGAGTTGGGAAAACGAGTATAATGTTTAATTTGCTCAAAAAATATGGAGGAGTTTATGTTAATTTTGAGGATGAGAGGTTCTTTGATTTCTCCTTAAAAGACTTTGAAAAATTGGAGAGGATTACTAAAGGAAATATATATTTGGATGAAATTCAAAATATAAAGGGTTGGGAGAGATTTGTTAGGAGGATACATAAGAAAAGAAAAGTTGTCGTCAGTGGTAGTAATGCTTCTCTTTTAGAAAGTGATTTTGCTAGTTCACTGACAGGCAGGACAATAACATTTAGAGTTTATCCTCTCTCCTATAGAGAATTTCTCAACTTCAAAAGCCTAAAGGTCGGAAGGTCTTCTTTTATAAAATACCTTGAGCTAGGGGGATTTCCAGCAGTTGTTTTAAAAGAGGAAAAAAGGCTATTAAAAGAGTACTTCTCAGCAATTCTTTATAGAGATATAAAGGGATTGAATGAAAGAATTGAGAGGCTTGCCTTTTACTTTCTCTCTAATGTTGGAAAACCATTCTCCTACAGAAGTCTAAGAGATTTTTTGGGAGTTAAGCATGAAGAAACTGTTAGGAGGTATGTTAAAACACTAGAAAAAGCATTTTTAATAAATGTTATTCATAAGTATGATCTCTCCTTAAAGAAAAGGGAAAGTTATGAGAAAAAAGTTTATGCTGTTGATCATGGTTTAGCTTCTTTATTTCCTAGAATAAAGGATATTGGAAGATTATTAGAGAACTCTCTTTTAATAAACTTACTTGCCAAAGGGAGGGATGTTTATTTTTATAAAAATAAGGGAGAAGTTGACTTTCTAGTATGTGAGGGGCTTAGAGTTAAAGCTGCTCTAAATATTTGCTATGAGGTTAATGACTCTAACTTGAATAGAGAAATAAAGCCCTTAAAAGAATGGGAGAAAAAAGTTCCTTCAAAACTCCTCTATTTGTATAAAGAAACTAAAGAAGATTTGGGGGAAATTGGGGAGCCAGTTTATTCTTTCCTGAAATAAATACTCACAAAAAATGAGTATTTTTTTGAAAAATGCTCAAAGGGAGTGAGGATTTTAGATTTTTTTATAATCTTATTTTTAAACCTTCTAACCAAAAATGAGAAGGTTTTTAAATAAAAAGAAAGTAGGAAAGTTATGGGATTAAGGGAAATAATAGAGGTTTGGAATCCTTGGCTTTCTATTGGGGAAGTTCCTTCCTCATTCAAAGGAAAATCTAGAGAAATTACCGGAGAGATTAAAAGATGGTTAAAGGAAAAATGGATAAAAGTAATTGTTGGCCCAAGAAGGGCTGGGAAGACAACTGTAATGTATCAACTCATAGATTTTATTGTAAATGAAAATGGTCCAGAAAAAGCAATATATGTTAATTTTGAAGATCCTGAAATAAGGGAAAGAGGGTTTAAAGCAGTTTATGAAGAAGTAAAGAAAATAGGGGGAAAAGGAGTATATTTATTCTTTGATGAAATACAGGCGTTAGAAGGATGGGAAGAGCATATAAAGTCAATATATGATAGGAGGGAAAGTACAAACATAGTGATTTCAGGTTCAACGCTTGCTATGATAGGAAAGGAGTTTCAAAGAAAACTTGCTGGAAGGGTAATAAGTTTTAGAGTGTTCCCTTTTTCATTAAAAGAAGCTATGAGGATAAGAGGAATTACAAAAGACCCTAGAGATAGAGAAGCACTTTATGGATTAATAGAAGAACTCTTAACAACTGGAAGCTATCCAGAAATATTTTTAGAGAAAGACCCTCTAAAGAAAAGGAGATTACTACTTGAATATTATGAAGGAATTCTTTCTAGAGATGTGGCAGCAGCACATGGTCTTGAATTGGAGAGGGTTGAAGAATTTGCACTTTATTTATTAAGAAATATCTCCTCCAAAATATCGGTAAACAAGTTAGCAAAGACCTTCAAAATAGCTTATTTAACTGCAGAAAAGTATTTGAATGCATTTAAAGAGAGTATGGTATTCTTCGACTTAAAAAGATTCTCATTTTCACTAAAAGAACAACTAGCATTTCCAAGAAAAATTTATACCTATGACTTAGGGTTTAGATGGGCGGTGGGGAAAGGGCATGGTAATGATAAAGGAAGGTTATTTGAAGCTTTTGTAGGAGCTGAATTGATAAAGAGGGGTTACAAATTATCCTACTGGCAGGGGAATAAAGAATGTGACTTCATTATTTCAAAAAATGGGAAGCCAGAAAAAGCTCTACAAGTAAGTTGGGAAGTGAAGGAAGATAACGAAAGAAGAGAAAAAGAAGGATTAAAGGAGGCAATGAAAAGATTAAAGATTAAAGAAGGGGAGTTAATAACAAGGGATAGGGTTGATCTGCTTTTAAACCTTCTAACCAAAAATGAGAAGGTTTTTAAATAAAAAGAAGGGAGGAAATTACTCCTTCAGGGATCTAGTTAATTAAACAAATTTTACATGTAAATTTATTTCTTAAGTTTATTTGAAGTTTACTATGAGGGAAAATGAGAGAAAAGGAGGCCAACCCAAAAAGGGTTGGCAAGGCGACCAGTTTCCCCCTCCTTTTCTAGAAACCGTATGTGTATAGGGGAGGGAAGAATATAAAAATCTTTCGGATTAGCTTTAAAAAGTCAAAAAAGGGTTAAAGGAGAGTTGGTTTTTTCCCCACATATATGTTTTCCTCAAACCTTAAGCCAAAGGAAGAATAAAAAGCTGGCTCTATTGCAAGTGTTGTTCTAGCTAAATTAAAATTTGAGTTTTTTGATAAATGAGGGGGCTCATGAACCTCTAAACCTATTCCATGGCCAATTAAATGAGGGGGAAGAGGGAGTCCTTTTTTCTTAAACAACTCTTCAGCAAATAGAGCTAATTCTCCAGAGGTTTCAGGAAAATTATCCATAATTTCCCAAAATATTGATATTAACTTCTCATAAATTTTTTCCTCTTTTGTCCCTTTTTCCAAAAATATAACTCTAGTCAAATCAGAAGTATAAAATTTATAGGAAAGCCCAACATCTATCAAAACTCCCTTTCTTATCCTAGCTTTTCCTGTCTTGTAGTGGGGAAAACGAGCATTCCTTAGGGAAGCAACAATAGGAGGAAAGCTAAGCTCTACTCCATTATTTAATGCAAAAAGCTTTATTTTCTTCTCCACTTCAATCTCTCTCATTCCTTTTTTTATTTCTAAAGAGTAAAGCAACTCTCTAGTAAGCTTAACAGCCTTCTTTATTTTGGAAAGCTCAAGGGAAGTTTTTTTGCTCCTATCCTTTTTTAGCTCTGTTATTGAAAAACCAAGATCTTCAATCCTTTTATAAAAATAAGCAGGGGAATGTTCAAAATCAAGTTCCAAACTTTTACTTTTTAATTGCTTTAAAAAAGAAAATAGTTTATTAAGGGGTTCTAGCTTAAGGGAAAGATCCTTCTTTTTTATCAAACTTTTTGCATATTCAAGGTTTAGGGAGGAAACGAATAAGTATCTAGTTTTTGAAGTTTTGAGGAAAACAGAGTGGTCTAAATCAAAACCCACTTCATGGAAAAAATTCGGATTAAAGTGCTCAAACCTAGGAATTAATTTAAGAGAGCTCATAAGAGAAAATGAGAAGAAAAGATTAAAATAGATGAGTTAACGAAAGGTTTTTAAATACTATCATGATTAAATCATGATTGTAGAGCAAAAGTCATGATTAAATCAAAAGAATCATGATTTATAGAGGAATAATTATGGAAAAAGATTATAAAGCTTTTGAAAATGAGTTGGAGGGTTCAAAAAAATACGTTGAGAAACTAATGAAAGAAAACCCTCTAGCTTTAGGGGTTTTGATGTATAAGGTTATGGAGGAAAGAGAGAACACTAACAGATTGTTGAAGACCATTTTAAATAAAATAGAGAGGCTTGAGAAAAGGATAGAGATGATTGAAGAGAGTAAAAATGAGATTAAAGTAAGAAAAAAAGATGTGTTGCTTTCTGAGGCTGATGAGAGAATAATAGAAATAATAAGAAGGCTAGGAAAAGCAACAGCAAAGGAAATCGCAAAAGAAATGAATTATAGAGGAGCTAATGCAGCTTCAGCTAGAATGAATAGGCTTTATGAGCAAGGAATACTACTCAAAAAAAGAGTTGGAAAAAAAGTTTATTTTTTCTTAAAATAAAGGCAAAGCGACCAGTTTCCCCCTCTTCCTAGGGGTCTTTCCCCTAGGAGGGTTATTTTATCCTTAAAGCAAAAAGAAGCAGAGACAAAGAAGCAGAAGTGAGATAAGAGGGATTAATGCTTCTTTATTCTTAATGCATAGGCTCCTGGTTTGGTTATGTTTAATAATTTAGCTACTTCACTATTAGTGTCTAAAATAACAACAATTCCTGAGAAATGCTCTGTTAATTCTCTTCCTCCACAAAGAGGACATTCCTTTGAAGTAATAACAACAAATTTACAGTTTTTACAGGCTCTCATAAAACACCTCTATTTTTTCTTTTTAGTTGTTTTTTCCTCCTTCTCTTTAGGAAGAACTAACCACTCTTCCTTCCCTAACCCATCATCCCTCATTGTTAGGCTAATCTTTACATCAGAGGAAGAACGCATGCTTACAGTAGAGCACTTCACAAAAACTGTATCCCCTTTCTTTAAAACAAGCTTTCCTTTTGGATCACTCAAGGATTTACTTCTTTTATTATAAATAAATTTCTCTCTCCCTATTTGTGAAACATGTAAAAGACCTTCAAAAGGCCCTATATTAACAAAAGCTCCAAATTCCATAACCTCTGATACTTTTCCTTTGAACACTTCATTAACCTCCAAAGAGAATACTAGAAGTTTAAACTCAACATCATAATATATATTTGGATCTCCAGGAATTACAATTCCTTTAGAAAGAGCTTTAGCACTAAGCACTTCAATAACAAATCCAAAATCCCTTTGGATTGTTCTAGCATATTTTTCTTGTAATAAATGTCTTATTGCCTCATCCCTTTCCATCTCAAACATTCGAGGAGGAACTCTAACCCTATCAACAAGAGTTACTTCATAATACATGGTATCCCTTTTCTAAAACTTATGAGAAAAAACATAAATTATATCTCTAATTTTTCAAAAGAGGTTATAGGAACCTTAAATTTATCATAGCTCTCAATTTTTCCTTGTTTTACTAAAAACTCTCTAGTTAATAACCAAAAGAACAATGACAAGCTTTTTCTTCCCTTGTTGTTCATAGGAACAATAAAATCAACTCCTTGTGCCAAATTCTCAGTGTCAAGTAAAGCAACTACTGGAATATTAACCATGTTTGCTTCTCTTATTGCTTCTTTTTCAGCCCTAGGATCGCAAACAAGTATTATAGAAGGTTCCTTAAAGTTTTTTAGGGCAGGATTTGTAAGAGTTCCTGGAACAAACCTTTTTCCTATTACATCAATTCCTCCAACCAACTCCTTCATCTTTTTTGCTGCATTCTCAGCATAAGCTCTTGTTGCAACAACCAAAACCTCTTCAGGAGGATAGGAAGTTATTATATTTAAAGCATACCTTATTCTCTCATCTATTTTGCTTATATCTAGGATATAGATATTATCTCTTCTCTTTTTATAAATAAAGTCCTTCATGTGCCCTGTCTTTATTTTAGTTCCTATGTGAATTCCTGATTGCAAATACTTCTCCAAACTGATTAAAAGCCCTTCCTTTTGTTTTTCTTGCTTTTCTTTAGCTTCTTCTGTATCCATGTTAATACCTCCTTTATGTTTTTACTTTTTCATTTCATAGGGCTATAACCCATAACTTCATCTACAAGGTTTACATAAGTTATGAACATTCTTCTACAGCAATATCTTTTTATTCCTAGCTTATCCAAGCACTCTTTTGGCTCTTCCTCTAAACAACACTTCTCAAATTCTTCATAAAGATGGCCTATAACTTTTCCACAAGTAAAACATCTTATAGGAAACTCCATAATACCACCAACTTTAGCTTCTCTCTCCTATCTATAGGATTTTTGGTATTTTGCTCTAGCCTTTCTTGCCCTATCCTTCTTTGGCTCAACTCTCCTTACATCATTTCCTAGCAAATACCTATCAAAGCTCTCCATTGTTTCAGCGATTTTAGGATCATCAAAGTATTTTACAACAGCTCTTGCAATAGCTGTTCTTATTGCTTGGAGCTGCCCCATAACTCCTCCTCCCTTAACATTAACATCAACGTCAATTTTTGAAACTTTTGAGCCTATAAGGTTTAGGGGTTGCAAAACAAATTCTCTCAAATACTTGTTGTTTAAAACATTAAGAGATTGCTTGTTTATCCTCAACCTTCCATTCCCCTCTTTAACATAAGCTCTTGCAATAGCTCTTTTCCTTTTTCCAACTGCAATAGCAACCTTTTTCTTCTTTCTTCTAGCTCTTTTTACGCTCATGCTCTTTCCCTCCATCCAAGCATTTTGCAAAGCTCCTTCACAGTTATAAACTTAGAAATGTTTGAAGGAATAGCTTCATCAAACTTAATTGCGTTTTCATAGCCAGGATTTCCAATAAATACTTTCAATCTTTTAAAGGCTTCTTTTCCTCTAGCCTTTTTATAAGGAAGCATTCCTCTAATTATTCTCCTAACAAGCAAATTTGGCACTTTAGGCCACTTGGGGCTCTTCTCAGGATTGGCCTTGTTTTTCAAAGACCTCCTAATCAAATATTTCTCTATTATGTATTTGTTGTTTCCACTTATAATTATCTTTTCTGCATTTATAACATAAACCTCATTTCCTTCCAATAACTTTTTTGCAACAATTGAAGCCAACCTTCCTAAAACCATTCCTTCTCCATCAACAATAATCATAATATCCCCTCACATAGCCTAAATTATTATTCTAAATTCAGAAACATTATCCTGTTCTTTTTCCAATAGATCCTCTATCTTTTCAGCTTTACCTCCTGCCTTTACTATTAAGTTTTTTGCACTTTCGCTAAAGGAGAAAGCAACAATTCTCACTGGTTTGGAGAGAATACCTCCTCCTAAAACCTTGCCCGGAACAACTATGGTTTCCCCTTCATTGCTGTACTTATCTATCTTTGAGAGGTTTACTTCTACTCTTTTTCTCCTTGGTCTTGAAAGTAGTTCTCTAACTCTTTTCCAAAAAGGCTTTTTAGCTTTCCTCAAGAGATTTAAGAGGTTTAAAAGCCTCTTGTTTTCTATGTTTCTTTTTTTTCCCATCTTATCCCTCGCCCCTCTTTTGGGACTCGCTCTCTTTGAGAGCTCCTTAACTATAGCTTAAAGCAATTAAACAATCTTTATTCAAGAGAAACATTTAAAAAGGTTTTAGAATGCATTAGAATGCTTTTCCTCCATTTCCCCTCCTTTTTTATATTCCTACTCCTTTTTTAATTGTTGAATGTTTAATAAGTAAATACTTAAAACAAAGTTCGGAGGGATAAAATGCCTGTTAGGGTTTATGAGATAAGCAAGGAGAATTATAAAGAAGCTAAAAAAATAATAGAAGCTGACCCTTATGAGAAGGATAGCTTTTCTTCTGTTGGGTATAAGATTAGAGAAGGAAAAGTGTTGGGGCTAGAAGGAGATTATTATGTTTATGTTAAAGGAGATGAAGAGAAGCTTAGAAAGCTCGATGAAAAGATTGGAGGAGTTGCAAAAATCCTAGGGGGGGAAGAGCTAGAAAAAGCAAAGAATGCTTTTGAGGAGGAAGAAGCTCAAGCAGAGAGTGGATTTGGAGAGATTTTTGGTTGATTAAACGGGAGAGTATGGAGAAGAGAGAAGAGAAAAAAGCTATAAGGAGTAGAGGGATTCCATCAAAGTTCTCTCTTTATTTGCCTCCTCACTACTCCAAAGAGATTAGGGCTTTTGAAGCAAATGAAATAGCTACAAAAAATATATGGAGGGTTGAGGAGGTAATTAATTTTGTTTTTCCAAAAAAATACCAACCAACTTATCATGAGATTTCAGTAAAGTTCATAAAAGCGTTTGAAAGCAAGGGCTATTTCAGTGCAAAGGAAACTGCTGAATTCATAAAAAGAGAGGGAATTTCTAAAGCAACATTCTATAATAGAGTTTTACCCCGCCTTAAAGCTGTAGGGATGGTCAAAGTTGAGAGAGAACCAACGCTTTCTGGCAAATCAAAAAAATATAAGATGAAAATAAGCTTAAGCAGGTCTTTTGGGAATTATATGAATAAGATAGGAGATAGTTGGTTAGCTTTTGTGGATGATGTTAGGAGTAGGGCTAAAGAAGAAAATGAAGGGGTTAAAAGAGAGGTAGAAAGTGAATAAAAAATAAGGAAGAATAAGGAAAAGGATATCAAAAAATTTACTTTGTTTTCTTTCTTATCTCTTCCAACCTATTCAAGAACTCCTCCTTTTTATCCTCAAACCTCTCATTGTTTTTTTCCCTTAAGATCTTAACTAAGCTTCTACTCTCTCTAACAAGTAGTTTTATTCTCTCTTTAGTTTCCTTTATTTTATTTTCAAGATCAGCCTCTTTAAGCTCAAACTCCTTTGCGCTTTCCTCTACTTCATTTGCCATCTTATCCAACTCATCAAGGTATTTGAGTAAAGCCTCTACTTCTGCAACCCTCCTCAATTCTAGAGCCTCTATCTCTGCCTTCTTTATTGATTCCTCCATCTCATCAACTAAGCTGTAGTATTTATCAATATATTGATCAACATAGGTTAATACTCCTTCTATTTCATTCAACTTTGCCTTTAGTTGCTCAATGTCCTTTTCCTTTCCTTCTATGTGTTCTTTAACTTTATTTACGCTCTCGCTTATTTTTGCTCTCTCCTTCCTTATCTCAACTATTCTTGCTTCATAATCTTCCAACAAAGAGGAGAGCTCTTTTAACTTTTCCTCTATCTCCTCCTTTCTTGAGATAAGCTCTTGTTCTTGCTTTTCAACTTCTTTTAGTTGTTCCTCCATATGCAGGAGGTCTTGCTTTTCTTTTTCTAGAGAGGATAAAGAAGAGGAGAGAACTTCTTCAATCTCTTTCTTATTTTTTAAAGACTCATTCCTAAACTTATCAAGCATTTCCTTTAGTTCTTCAACCAAAAAAGAAGATTCTTCTTTTACCTTTGCTATCTTCTCAAGTGTCTCTTCACTTAGCTCTCCGCTCTTCATTAAAGTCATTATCTGGTCTTTTAAAGAGAGAATATGCTCTTCTATTTCCAAAGTTTTATCAGTTATTTTATCAAAGGTAGTTGTTGCAATCCTATCCATCTTTTCCAATGTTTGGGAATAAACCTTGCTCTTCTCTACCTCAAGCACTTCTAGCTTTGCCTTTAACTCATTTATCTCTTCCAATATTGATTCAAGCTTTTTCTTTGCCTCTAGAAGCTTAGCCTCTTTTTGAGAAGGTTTGCTTTTCTCTTTTTTCTTTGGTTTTTGAGGTTTTGTTAGAACAACTAATTTTTTCTTCTTTGTTTTCTTGTCAATCTCTCCTTTAGCAGCAATGATCTTCTCTTTCTTTTTTGCCTCTTTTTGTTCTTTTTCCTTTGGTTTCTCACTAACAACTGCTTTAGAGGTTGTAGGAGACTCAAGGGATTCAAGACCCTCTGGAACATCCAAAAGCCAAACAGCATAAACCTTGGTTAACCTATACTCAAGCTTTACATAGCCCTCTTCTTCCAAAGTATGAAGCCAACTTTTTAGAGTTTCTAGAGGAACCTTGCTCCTCTTTGCTAGCTCATTTATTTCCATTCTCTTTTCTTTTGAGAGTATTGAAATAACCCTATCTATATCAGTATTTATTAGTGCGTCCTCAACCATATTTTCAAACCCAATTTAAAACCTTGCTTATAGCAACCAACGTTAGGGAACACCTCCAATTCAACTTCAAATTCAACTCTCTAATTTTACTTTAGCTCTTCTCTTACAACCTTAAAGCTTCCTGAGAGCTTTCTTGCAGCTCTTTTCATTGCTTCTCTAACCTCTTGCTCATTTGAGGAGAAAGTGTAAACGCTAAACATTTTTTGGCCTTCCCTAACCAAAGCAGCGACATGAGTTGGTTTTCCAAAAGCCCTCCTCATCCCTTGTTGAATTCTATCAGCTCCAGAACCAGCAACCATCCTGTTTTCTCTTATAACGTGATGGGGATAAACATTTATTACAAAATAATATTTTCCAGAAAGTCTTTTTTCCAAATAACCATTCATAGCCCTTCTTGCTGCTTCTAGAGCATTATCTCGATGGTAGAAAGTGTCTTGTGGTATTAGGTGGAAAACAGTATCAAAGTCCTCGCTCCATTTACCCATTCTGAAGTTTGTTAAATGCCTGTGAGGCATTGCTTTTATGAAGTTTTTGTTTTGCTTCTTCCTACTATACCTAGTCCAAGGAACCTTATCAGGATCTCTAAAGGTTCTAGCAGGTCTTATTCCCATAAAATCAACCTCGTTTTACTTAATTTTTACCCTCTTATCTAATTAAAGCTAATTTTCTCTAGCTATTTGAGTATAAACATTTAAAAGACTTCTTTTTTTAAATGTTGCTAAAGAATTAGCTTGCTTCTTTGGAAAAATAAACTTCTATAAGCTTTAAATAGGTTTTCAAACAGAAGTAAGAATTAAGCTAAAGCTCCTGTCGTCTAGTGGACAAGGATGCGGGCCTTTCGAGCCTGAGACCCGGGTTCGAATCCCGGCAGGAGCGCTTTTTGTGCTTTTTACCTTGGAGAGAAAAAATGAGAGAAGAGGAAAAAGAAGAGAAGCTAGAGGATTTCAGGATTGCTGGAGAAATAGCCAGGAAAATAAAAAAAGAGCTTAAATCTGTTGTGGAGGGAGAAAAGCTAATAGTTGAGATTGCTGAATATATAGAGAGAAGAATAAGGGAAGAAGGCGCAAAGCCTGCTTTTCCTGTTAATATAAGTATTAATGAGATAGCTGCTCATTACACTCCTAAAGAAAATGATGAAATAAGGGCTAGAGAAGAGGATTTGATTAAGATAGATTTTGGTGTGGCTTATGGAGAGGGAATTAGTGATACAGCAGTATCAATAAATATCTCAAAAAAGTATGAAGAATTAATAAAGGCTGGAGAGCTAGCTTTGGAAAATGCGCTAAAATCAATGAGAGCGGGAGTGGGAAATGGAGAAATAGCTAAGGTTATTGAGGAAACAATAAAAGAGGAAGGATTTAAGCCAATAGCAAACTTAAGTGGCCATAAAATTAAGAGTGGAGAATTGCATGCAGGAATTGATGTTCCAAATGTTGAGATAAAAAATACTTATTACTTTAAGGAAGGAGATGTTTTTGCTATTGAGCCTTTTCTAACTACAAAGGAAGGAGCAGGATATGTTGTGGATAGGGAGGAGGTAGAGATTTATTCAATTAACAATAAAGGGAGCCTCCGCCTTAGAGAGGCTAGGAAAATATTTGAGTATGCTAAGAAAGAATTCTCTTCTCTCCCATTTGCCGAGAGATGGATAACTAAAAAGTTTGGAAATAGCCTAATGGTTAGAATGGCTTTGAAGGAGCTGTTAAAAACAAAGAGTTTCAAAGCCTATCCTGTGCTGGTTGAAAAAAATGGAGAGGTTGTTGCGCAAGCAGAACACACAGTAATAATTAAGGAGAATGGAGTGGAAGTAATAACTTAATTCCTATACATACACAAACATTTTTAAACACTTTTATACATATAAATAACTAAAATCGGGGGTAAGGTAAAATGAAAAATTTGTTTAAGAAATTAAAATTTAAAAAAAAAGAGAAGAAAAACCTAAGGAGCTAGAGAAGTTTAAATATAGGGAAGATGAAATTAGAGAAAAATTTCAGGAATTACCTAATTTTTATGAATCTGTAAGAGCTAGAATACTAAGCGATTATATGAAAGACATAGATGCTCTAAAACCTTCTATTTTAGAATTAGCAAGACGTGGAGGCCATCAAAAGATTGTGGCTCTTTTAGAATTTGCAAGAAAGGAAATGAGAATAAACCCTAGTTATTTATTATACTTTGCCAGAGATGAAGAAGGAAGAAGTGCTCTTCACTTAGCTGTTCTCTATAATAATGTGAAAACATTGGAAAATTTGCTTAAGTACTTGAATGAAGGAGAGCTAAGGATAATACAATTTAGGGACAATGAAGGGAAAACCCCTGTAGATTACTTAACTGCAACTAATTATATAAAATACAACATATCTCCAGAAATAATTGACATGCTAGCAAAATATGGTGAATTACATTACAGTAGTAATATGGAAAAAAGTGAGGAACTAATAGAAAATAACAGAAAGCCACAGATGGAAGTAGGGAGAAGAGAAAAAACAGCACAACAGGAATTATTAAATTACCATTTTAGAATTAAGAGTGAAATTACAATAAATGGAAAACTACCATCCCACTGGTATGTGTAGGATTATTAACCACTTTCACAATCTCTTTTAATTTTTCTCAATTTTCCTTATTTTACTTTCTATTTCCTCTTTTCAAAACCTTTTAGAGATTCTCTGAGAAGAAAAATAGAGATTACCATCTAAACATAAAATCATGGGGTTTGCTTTCTTTTAGAGAGGCTTGGGTTATTTTTATGAAATCTCCATTCCCTATTAGCTCTTCAACACTCATAAAACCAGCATAGGAAACTCCACTCCTTAAGCCATCTACAAGCATTTTTATTACTTCTCTAACACTTCCCTTATATTCAACAACTCCTTCCACTCCTTCCTCATTATAATCAAAGTATTCTGAAACCTCTTTTCCTTCTTTAAGAGCTCTTTCTAAATTGGCTAGGGAGGAAGCCATTCCTCTATAAACTTTGTATTTTTTTGAGCCCTTCCTTATTATTGGGCCTGGGCTCTCTTCAGTTCCTGCAAAAAGAGATCCAAACATGCAAGTGCTAGCCCCTGCAGCAATTGCTTTAACAAAATCTCCAGAAGTTCTCAACCCTCCATCAGCCATTATTGGGATGTTATGTTGTTTTGCAACCTCAAAGCAATCAAGGATTGCGGTTAGTTGGGGCACTCCAAATCCAGTAACAATTCTAGTTGTGCAAGCAGCTCCCGGGCCAATTCCAACCTTAACACAATCTGCTCCAGCACTTATTAAATCTTCTGTTCCCTCTTTAGTAGCAACATTGCCAGCAATAATCTCTATATCAAATTCTTTCTTTATCTCTTTTATTGCTTTTATGGCGTGATCGCTATGGCCATGGGCAATATCAACAACAATAACATCAACTCCAACTTCTATCAGTTTTTTTGTCCTCTCTAAGTGGTCTTTAACTCCAACAGCACAACCAACTAGGAGTTTTCCTTCTTTGTCTTTTGAGGAAGGATAGGAAAGTCTAGCTAAATCTTTAGCTGTTATTAATCCAATCAACTCGAAATCTTTGTTTACAAGAGGTAACTTCTCCACTCCATTCTTTATCATTACTCTTTTAGCTTCCTCCAAATCAAGTTCTTTTAAACTCTCTAAGGAGAGAACTACCAACTCCTTTTTAGGAGTCATGAGAGAAGAAACCCTTTCCTCTAAATCCTCAACAAATACAAAATCTCTCCTAGTTATTATTCCAACTAGCTTTTTTCCCTCTACAACAGGAAAGCTTTGAACATTGTGGGTCTTAACTAAACGAAGTAATTCTCTTAAAGTAGTTTCTGGAGAGACCACATATGGTTTTTCTATTACTATATTCTCAGCTCTTTTTACTTTTTCAACCTCTTGTATTTGCCTTTCCAGAGGCATAAACCTATGAATTATTCCTATTCCTCCTTCTCTTGCAAGAGCTATTGCCATTTTGTGCTCTGTTACAGTATCCATATTAGAAGAAACAACAGGAATGTTAAGCTTTATTTTTTTAGTTAACCTTGTTTCTGTTTTAACTTCTTTACGAGAAGAAACAACCCCTTTTTTTGGAACTAACAAAACATCATCAAATGTTAAAGCTTCCCTAAACATCCTAATCCTCCCTAGCCTTAGAATTATTTGAAATGTTTATGGAAATACTTGAATTTAAAGGTAAAGAAGTACTTTCTTCAATCAAAGGGTTTTGCTCCTCTTGAAGAGAGGAAATCCTACAATCATCCTCTCTAAGTGTTTCCCCTACTTTCATTACAAGCATATTATTGTAGGTTTCAATTCCCTTTCCATCATCTTTCTCTAAATAAAAGACAAAGCAACCCTTCTCCTTTATTTGATTAAGGCATTCTTTTAGAGAGGTGTTTCCTCCTTCATAATAACACAACTCTCCTTCTAAAGAATATGCAAACACTTCTTTCCCAAAAAGAGGGGCTGTAGATGCTAGATTAACCCCACAATTAAATATATTTCTCCTATAAGGGTCTCTAACATTATCAACATTCTCAACAATACAAATTGAAGGAGAAACGCTTAACCTTTCAAAAGCCTCCACAAACCCTGCTTTTTCACTAGCTAAGTTTTCCTTAAAGTTTTCTATAGAAACTGTTTGGAAAAGATTTGTATAAATCAAAAATCCTGCTATAAATGTTAAAGAAATTGTGACCATCCATTTTATTGTTTCCTCATCAAACAAACTTTCTTTTTTTGATTGCTCCTCTTTTTTTTCATCCTGCATACTTATCCCTAGCTTTTATATTTATCCAAAATTTTAGGGAACTTAGTTTAACCTATATAACTGATGAAACAACACATTTTTTAAAGTCTTCTTCAGAGCCAATGAAGTAAAACCTTAAGAATCCTAGTTCTTCTCCTTTAAAGGAAAGCTCAGTCCCACTCTTTAAAATTATGAGAGGGGTTGGCTCATTTAAGCAATAGGTTTCTTCCTCTTCATTAACACAAAGACCATTAACCAAATCATAAAGCTTAACCACTTTACCCCTTCTCTCTAAGGAATCAGTAATTTCATTAGCACAAGCTATTCTTTCCTTCAAAAATGAGAGGGAGCTCTTATCTATTGCTATTCTAACTTCTCCATTTGAGATTATCTTTTGCAAAACAACTTCTGGATTTGAAGTAACAAGAGAGTTCTTTATTAGGAAATAGGAGAGCAATCCAGCCACTATAAATATTAATCCAATCATTAATACCAATCCAAAATAAACGAATTTGAAGTAGCCCTTGCTTAAGGATATTCCAAGAATTTCTTTTTTCTTAGAGTAAACAAATAAAGCTAGGAAGAAAACAATGGAAAAGATGAATAGGCTTAGCAAAACTGAAGTTATTAATGGAACAGTTTGAGGTTCTAAAGCTTCAATTCCAAAAGCTGAGAGGGTTGTTGTTATTCCATTAGAGAAAGGAATCATCCAGCCTTTTGTGAGTGATGTTAGAATAGCTCCAATGCTTTGCTCTCTTCTAGCTTTTTCCCTCATCACCACTTCTAAAAAGCCAGAATAGGCCTCTCCAAATTCACTTAATTGGGAGAGAGGGACTCCTTTTTCAAAAGCAACATCAACTTGCTTTTTATCAACAAGCAAATCCTCAAAACCATCTTCTCCTAAAACCTCTATATAGAATTCAACCCTCTCTTTTATTTTTTCAACTTCTTTATATCTCTCATTGTTTTGTATTGCCAATTCATAGGAAGAAGTGAGAAGCTTATTGAATTCTGTGAGTCTTTCACTTATATTTGTGAAATTATAAGAGTAGAGAGTATCATTTAAGCTTAAGAACAACTCCTCCAGCCTTTCAATTGAGTTTGAAAGATTTGTTCCTTTTACTTTGTTATCAACTTCTTTAATAAAATCTATTTTTTCATAATAGGAAGTTAGAGCTTTTTCTATGCTTGGGGCAAAAACCTTTTCTAGCTCTTTACCCTCTTTGAAATTTACTCTTCTTTGGGTTTCCTCTATAAGAGTTTCAATCTTTTGGTTCAAATTTCTTATTTGGTCAACCCTATTTAAGGCAGCATTAATTTTATCTGAAAGAGATTGTATTGCGGAGGAGTTGTAGAGGACAGGAGGGCAAATTCCAAAGCACTCTCCACATTCTCCTGAACCTCCAATTGGAACTCTAAACTTTGAGTTTTCTAGCACCTCCCTATTATCATCCAAATCATCTAGTAATTCAACCATCTCATTTAGCTTTTCTTCAGCATTTTCAAAAGAAAGCTCCTCCAAAGAAGAGAGGAGAGAATTAATTAAATCATCATTCTCATAGCTTGCAACAAAAAAGGATTTTATATCGTCATAAATATCTTCTGGAGCTCCACAACCAATAGCTTGACCAAATTTGGAGCAGGTTGCTACTGAGTAAAAGTAATAAAGATCATTGTTATAAACTTCTTGCCAATTTGAAGGTTTGTTATACCTTTCTCCTAAAATGCCTCTACAAGTAAGCTCTTCATATCCTTCAAATTTATCTCCATTGTTTCTACTTGCATTTATTTCCAAAATTAATTCCCTCATATCATTTATTTCCTCTTCAGTTAGGAAGTAAGTTTCCTTTAAATAAAAAGAGAGGGCTTCCCTAATTTGATTTGGATCTTCAACAACTTTTCCCCTTAATGTTAGTAAAATCCAGCTATCATTTAAAGTATAAACAGTGTAGTTATCAAATCCATACAAGAAGCTAAAGCTATCTGTATTAACAGCTTTCTCTCCCGGGAGGAGGTATTTATTAATAACAAAAGAGTTTAGAGGTTGGATTAGAAATAGAAATAATAGGATTAAAGCAAAGCTCTTGCTCGGAGAGGGAAACTTTTCCATATTCAAGTGTTGTAGCCAACATTTAAAAACTTTATTTGGTTGCTAAGAATAAAATTAAGGCATAAAAGCCATGCCTCGGTAGCTCAGTAGGTAGAGCGCGTGCTTGGTAAGCACGAGGTCGCGGGTTCAAGTCCCGCCCGAGGCTCTTCTAAATTCTTAACCTGTTATCCCATGTTTTTAACTTAATTCACTTGAGGAAATGGATTGTAGGAGGAGCAAGCTTCTTGGGAAGGACAAGATGGATTTTGTCCCGGGCAATTTTGGCAAGGAAGCCTGTAAACATATCCAAAACAACAACTGTAGGTTTTTGTTTGTCCTCCAATATTGAATGTCCAATACTTTGTGAATGAATACTTGCAAGTTAAAGTACAAGGTTGAACTTCATAGAGAGTGTTAACCAAATCAGCACATCCCTGAGGAGAAAGTGAAAATCCAGAAGCAACAACTTGCACTCCAGGGGTGGAGGTTATTGAAGAGAGTTCTGCATTACAATCAACAGGAGTTTCATCACAATAATCTCCTATTCCATCTCCATCCAAATCGCTTTGAGAAGGGTTTGGGATGTTAGGGCAATTATCTTGCTCATCTCCTATTCCATCTCCATCCAAATCATTTGGAAGAGGTTGGTCCCCTTGGCCATCTTGGCCATCTCCATCTCCTACTTGGTCTTTAGGGAAAACTTCTAATATATAGGAGCACTTTCCCTCTCCTTCATAAAAGCTTGCCTCATACATATCATTCTTGAACTTTATTTTTGACCTAACCTCTAAAATATCTGCAAAGTCCTTTGGTATAGAAGCGATAGGGTTTCCTTGGTTATCATTTACATCAATAGCATCTCCAACTTGGCTTAAGTCAACTTTGACAGAAGAGGTAGAGGTAGGAGTTACCACATTTAATGTTATCTCTTTACATTCATCTTTAGGAGTTTCAGGAGTTTTTGGAACATTATCCTCTGGTATTGATTCATCCTCTATACAAGCATCTTTAATTCCCTTTTTCCAAGATTCAACTACTTTGGAAAGAGAATAAGAGCAAGGGAAGTTTCCAAGCTTATTCCTAATATAGTCTATGGACGCATCAGAAGGCTTTTTACAGAGCTCTTTTGGAATATACATCGTTCCTTTCAAATTAATATCGTATTGCCCAAGGAAAAACTTAATTAAATCAGAAGGAGAAAATCCAAGATCAATAGAAGGAGCCATCTTACTTATCAAATCCCTAACTTCTTCTCTTCCCAATATTTCAAAAGCGCTCTCCAAAGTTTGCTCTAACTTACCAGAGGTCACAAATTCATACCCTTGTTTAATCTTTTCAACATCAACCAAGGAAGCTGCCTTTGTTAGGAGATTTGCTGCAGTTACAGCAGTAAAGAATTTTCTTATTGCATTTATAGGGCTAGTCATTATCTTTATTACATTTAAGGAAAACCTCTCAAAATCAGCATAGGAAATTGTAAAATCAAAATCTATTTTATCAGCGACTATATAATAGGAGTAAATCCTAGTTATCTTTGGCTGAACTTCAAACCACTCACAACAATTCTCAAGGTCTGCTAAAGGAATTCCTTTCAAATACTTCTTGCCATAAGTGGTTTTTGTTTCTGTTTTTGAGGTTGGAATTGTTACTTCCTCAAGTGTTGCTCCTTCCCCCTTCAAAGCTCTCTCCTTGAGAGAAGAAGGAGATAAGCTCTTTAGTAAATACCACATAAAGTATTTTAACCCTCCCCCTCCTTGTGCTTTTATTTCATTCCACTTCTCTAGGTTTGATTTTTCCAAATCATCTAAAAATTCTTTTGCTTTTGTTCCTTCCAAAGCTGTTTCTGCTATAGGCTTTAGGGGAATACATTCTCCTTTCCCAGGATAGTCCTCAAGCCCATCCTCTACATCCTTACACTCATTTACAGCCTTTCTCCTACAATCTGCAACTGAACTCGCGTAGGAATTTTTTGCTTCCTCAAGAAGGTTTTTGTATTCATCATAAAGTTGTTGGTACTCTTTATAAACAGCATTCCATTCTTCAAGCAATTCTTGCTTTTTAGAGCCTTTTGCTTTGTTATAAGCCTCATAGAGATCATTGAGGCGGGTAGCTTTATTCAAGACATTGTCATTATAGAAGTTTGCTGCATCTCTGTCTTTTTTACAGTAATCACTTTGTTGCATACAACTCCTACAATTGCTTTCAGCACACCTACTCCACTTACTTGAACTTCCATAACCACAATTAACAACACATTTTGGAGTTAAGGCTCTTGCATCAACCTTTTTAGGAGTTAAAAGTCCTCCTTGGCCTTCTCCATCTCCTTGTCCTTCTCCATCAGGTTGTGGTGGCTGTGGAGGTTGAGGGGAAGGTGGGAAAGGTGGAAAAGGAGGTAATGGTTCTCCATCAGTAGGGGGATCAATTACAGGTGGAGGGAAAAACTCTTCATCAATTAAGGATGTTACTTCTTCCTTAAGATAATAATCTTCAGTCTCTCCTATATCAAATAAACCTCTTCCATCATAATTTTCAATAGGTTCTCCAGTTAAAGTAATTCTTATCCACCTTTCCTTTGGAAAATCTATAGGAGGGGCAAAGTAATAAACCTCTCCTTTAGGAATCTCTAATTCATAATTCCTGACAACCCAATCATCCTCTCCCCAAACTCTACAGCCATCGCTTTGGTTTAAATCAATTAATATGTTTAAGTAAAGCTTTCCATCCCAGTCCTTATTAGTTATTATTATAATTCCATCTCTAAACCCATCATCCAAATCCCTATCAGTTATATTAGCGTCTTTCTCAACATCAACCGTATATCCAAGGAATGCTTTTGAAACATCCTTATGCCTAGCTCCATTAGAAGAGAGTAGAGAAGGAAATCCACATTCCTCTTCAGAAGGAATCTCCAAAGCATCTCCAAAGTCAAGAAGGTTTTGAGGAATAGTTCCTTTCTTTAAATTAATCCTATAAAGCTTAACTTGCTTAGGAGGTTCTTCAAAAACCTCCCCTTCTTGTGCTTTTTCATAAAATGAGATTGCATACTGCCTTAAGTATTCTAAATCATTCTCCAAAAAGCAACCATAAAATGCTTTTGGAGTTACTCCAAATTTAGAAAGGTCTGAAAAGAGGGAACTTGCCCTTCTAATTCCTAACTCCTCCAAGGGATCATTTCTTTTGGAGTAAAGATCTTCTAAAAATAAAGAGAGAGAAACATTTAGAATTCCTTCATCATCATTTAAAGAGGTGAAGTAGAAGAGGTTTAAGAAGTTTTGGTAGAATTGCTTTGCTTGTTCTTCACTTTCTTGAGAAGTTCCTAAGCAATAATAAGAAGATAGTTCAGGAGGGACCACTCCTTCTTTATAAAAAACTGTCTTTTCCTCCAAATTTAATTCAATTACACTTAAGTTGGCTTCCCTCAATTTTTCTTCTATTTGAGCTTTATCAACTTGAGGCAAATTAAGCATTTCCATTAAATCTGGAGAAAGACAACCATAAGAGAATAAAAAGAAGGAAAAGGCTAGTAATAAGATTAGCCTTGCTTTACCCATGGTTTAATTAACACAAGAAAGTTTATAAAATTAAGTATTATTGAGCCGTGCTGGCTTTAAGTTGAGTAGGTTGAATAGGAAAAGTTAAATAATGTTTTGAAAAATAGAAAATTATGGGTATGTTTAAGGATGGGAATAGAATAAAAGAGGAGAATAAAGAAAATGAAAGGATAAAAAGGATAAGAAAAATATTTAGAAGGGTTAATTCTTTTCTGCCCTTAATAAGCTATCCAAAAGAATCCATAAAAATAAGAAGGAAATTTGGCCTTGAAATAAAGCTTAAAGACCTTCTAAAATATTCTGTTTATTTAAGCGTTTTTTCAGCTCTAATTGGGATAAAAACTAAAACGTTGAAAAGAATGTGTAAATGGTATGCTTTGGCAGATGCTTATGACGATATTTTGGATGTTAAAGGAGAGGAAAACTTTCATAAAATATTTTTAGAAGAAATATTGAATGGAGAGGAGAATAAGAGAGTAAGAGAAGCTTTTATAGATTTTATTAGAGAGGAAAGCAAAGATCAAAAAAATTATTATGAAGAAGTTGGGAGAGTTGTAAAGAGTACTTTTCCTTTGTGTAACGCTTTTTTAGAAGAGATTGGTAGGAAAGAGTTAAAAAGAGGGTTTTTTTATGGGGTCGTTTCAATAAACTTATGTGATTGCGTTGTTGATTATGAAGAGGATAAATTAAATAATAGTAAAAACACAATTCTATTCCTTGAGGATAAAGGGTTGAGCAGAGAGAAGGCTTTGGATAAGGTTATGTTAACTATTGAGTCCTCAATAAATTTAATTAATTACAGACCACTAAAAATTATGGCTTCTCTATATTATTTTAGAGCCTCTATAAAGGCAAAAAAGCTTAAAACGAATAAAGTGTAATAACTAAAATAACACAAAAAGAGGAATGGGTGGGATGAGAGAAAAAGAAAAATTATTAAGAAAGATTAAACAAAAGAAAAATAATATCTTAAGCTTTGGTAAGTACTTGCTAATCTCTCCTCTAATACTAAACCCTAGCTTAGCTAAAGAAAATTTAATGGATATTGGAGATGCTAACAGAGTGGAAATTAAGGAAATTAGTGGAGAAATTGAAACTAAAAGAGATTCATTAAAAAAAGTTGATTTTTCAAACTCTTTGGAAAGGATTTATTTAGATTTAATAAAAAGAGAAACCATCAAGGAATTAATAGAGAGCGTTCCCCTTCCTTTATATTATACACTTACAATAAGACTTTATGAGTATTTTTATCCACATTTTGAAGATGTTATTTATAGGAGTATTCCGCATAGTGAAATTGACTCTTGGCCTGTTAGGGTTCCAGAATCAACAGGAGTTTTTGGAATGACAAAAAGGATTGTGAGAGCTGCAAAAAAGGAAAGGGAAAGGCCTAGGCATAGTGTGGAGGTTAAAAAAATAAGAAGAGAATGGATGTATGCAAAAGATAATGAGCAAGCAGCATTCAACCACCTTAAGAAAATTGCTAAAGTAAACGCAAAAGGAAACTATAAGAAGTTTGTAGATTACTTGCTTTATCTTTATTTGCACACAGGAGATATCTTAACTCCATGGGGGGCTGTTAAAAGAGCTAGGACAGGGTTTGTATTGGGTAGTGGATTAACTCCTGTAGGAGGGAAGTTAGTTGATTTTGATAAGAGAATTGTTGGGTTGGTTGCATCTCTTTCTGATGATTTGAGCTTACTAGAGAATGGAGAAGCATATGTATCAAGAGAAATGGCAAGAGCAATAAGATCACACTATAAATACTATTTAGAGGATATTTATGATAGGGTTGAAGGAAGGAGATTTGAGGGTTACCTGACTAAATCACTAAATGAGGAAGAGTGGAATAGAGTTGTGGAAGCTTATAGGAGATGGGAGAAAGGAAAGATTTATTATCTTGGTGGCCCAAGAGATTTAGAGTTAGACTATATTAGAAAAAACATGGGATTGGCTATTGCTTCTCAATTAACAGAAAGATTATCTTCAAAAAAAGGAAAAGAGCTTTTTGATTATTTTGTAAAAACAAAGAGGAAAGAGATATGGATAATGCCTCAAAAAGACATTACTTTAGATTTAGTTCCAAAAAGTTGGGTTTCTGGGCTTTATGTTGAATATGCTTTATCAAACACAGGAAGATGGAGAAAAGAGATGGGAGAGCATATACTAAATAATCTATTTGAAAAGTTTAAGAGAGCTCTTGAGAATAACTTGAAAAAAGAGGAGATAGAGGTTGAGGTTTATAGGAAAGGAAAGGAGTTTTTTGAAGAAAACGAAATAAGAAGTGAATTTGAAGTTAATGGAGAAAGGTTTGGAGCTCATATAAGGCAATGGTTAGAGTATTTTATAAGAAAAAGAAATGGAGAGAGCTTTAGTTTAGAAGAATACAAAAAAATAATTGAGATAGCAACAGCAACAGAGGCTTATTTTATAACTACGCAATTTAAATTATCTGATAAAATAACTTTGTTTTATACAATAAACAAAAGCGATTTGGTAGACACAATAAATGTTCAAAATATCCCAAACCTTGGGAGAGTAAAAAAACCTAGAGTTAAAGACGTATACTATTTGGAACAAGAAGAGAAAAGAATGATGTTAATGGTAATAGACCAACCAATACAAGGAATTATCCATGATTTTTCAATAAAAACAGAAAAAGGAGAGTATTATGGAATTATTAAATTTACAAGGTTTGGAGCTTTAAATCATGGAGTTTATCTCTTAATTTATAAGGATGGAAAACCTTTTGCAAGCTTTTCAAAAGAATTGCCATCAGACCTAATAATTTATGGTTGGACAGTATTGGATAAGAAAACTCCTGATATAGTTGGAGAAGTTATTAGTTCAACAGCTTCCTTTAAACCTTATCTTGAAATTGGGTATGATATTAGGGAGGAGGAAGGAGTTATCCTAGATTTATTTTTTGGAATAGATATTAAAGAGGAACCAACTAGAAGACGTGAAACAATTTTAAGGAGAGGAGAGGAAATACCAAAGAGGGGGCTAGCTATTAGGTTTGAGATAGATAGGTTTGGAAATAAAATAAAGACGGAGGAGCCGTATTTATATGAATGGGAAGAATGAAGAAGAAAGGATAAAGTTTAAGGAAAAAATGCTAGAAGAGTTTGAGAGGTTTATTGATTTTTATTTAAAAGAAGAGGAATATTGTCCTTGGGTAAATGAAATAGGGATAGAAGAGCTATTAGATAGGATAAAAGGAGAGTTGGAGGAAGTTAAAGAGGAAATTGAAAAGGGAGAGAAAGAGAAGCTTATTGAAGAAGTAGGGGATGTATTTAGAGGTTCATTTTTGCTTTTAGTTAAATCCTCCTATAACATAGGGGAAAATCCACACATAGTAATAAAAAGAGTCTTAGAAAAAATAAAGAGGAGAAAACCTTGGGTTATTGAAGAGAGAAAAGTTTCCCTCAAAGAATCATTGGAGATATGGCAACAAAAAAAGGAGGAGGAAAAAAATTTTAGGGGAAATTCTAAGAAAGAATGAGGTCTTTAGCTGCTTTAACAGAATTGAACCTATTAGCCCATTTAGAAAATGACTTTATGAAGTCTTCAAAAAAGTTTAACTCTTCAATAGCTCTCTCTATAATTAGAGGAGAAAGATGATCTCTTGGGAGGTACTTTCCAACCTTTAGTTTCTCTACTCCTTTTGCGTTGTTTATCCTCTCAACATGGTTTGGAGAAGGAGAAACTAAGAGAGGAACTCCTAAAAGAATTGCTTCCATTATTGTTGAATGTCCTCCATGAGTTAAAATCCAAGAGGAGTTTTTGTAGTAATCTCTTATGTTTTTTTTCCTTACTAAGGAACCTTTAGAGATGTATTTGTTAACAACTTTATAGCTTAAATTTGAAAGATCCTCTAAGAAAGAGTAATCTTTATCCAAAGCTCCAAGAGACAAAACTCCATAACTCTCCTTTAATTTTTTTGAAGAAGTTGGTGGAGAAACTAGAGGACCTATGAATTCCATGTTCTCAAAATCCCTCAAGTTTTCAAAAGAAACTGTATAGGGAGGAGGGAAATCACAAACTAAGATTTTATCAATGCCAGTAAGCAACTTCTCCACAAGTCTATCAACAACCTTCTTATTATTTTTAAAGAATATGCTCAAATCAGTGTTATTTGTTATAAAAAAGCATTCTTTTTTATAAATCTTAGAGAGCAAAAGTCCTAATAAAGAGGAGTCAACAACAACTTTATTTGCTTCTTTGGTTAGAGAAGAGGTTAACTTAAAACTGGTTACATCAAACTGCTTTAATAAAGAAGAGATAGTGTCAAAAAAATCCAACTCTTTTTCATTAAACTTAAGGAGATAAGGTCTTTTAATCTCAATAAGTTTAGCTTCTTCATAAATCTTCTCTTCTCTCAAAAACTTTATTCCCTCTCCAAAGCTAACAACTACCAATTCCTCTTCCTTTGATAGCTCTTTTATCAATTTTATGCTCCTAGCGGCATGCCCAAACCCCGTTCCTTCAACAAAAAAAAGTATCATAGACTTTTAAGATCAACAAATTTTTAAAAATCTCCATACTCTCTAAGAAGATTATGGTTTTAGTTAGAGAATCAAAAAACCCTATTTTTAAACCTAAGTTTGAATGGGAAAAGAGAGGGGTTTTCAATCCTTCCATTTTTTATGATGGAGAAGTAATTCACATGCTTTATAGAGGTGTTGATGAAAGAGGGGTTTCAAGGATAGGATATGCTTATAGCAAGGATGGAATACATTTCAATAGGCTAGAAAAACCAATATTAGAGCCTTCCACCAAATTTGATGCCTTTGGGTGTGAGGATCCAAGGCTAACTTATATTGAGGAGGAAAAATTATTTTACTTAACATATGTTGGGATAGATAATGAGAGGTTTGATGCTCCAAAAACAGCTTTGGCTAAAGGAAGGAGTTTTCTAGCTCTAAAAAAAGAAGGAATTATAAGTGGGGCTTACAACAAGGATGTAATAATATTTCCAAAGAAAATTAAAGAGAAATATGTTGTTTTGCATAGGCCTTATCACTACATAGAAAAGCCTAGCATAAGGATAAGCTTTCAGTCCTCTCTAAAAAAAATAGAAGAAGGGGAAGAACTAATAAAAACAAAGGAAGAGAAAGTTGGGAGTGGATTTGTAGTAGAGCTAGAGGATTATTGGTTGTTAATTTATCATGAGGTTATAGGAGACTTTAATAAAAATAATCCAAGAGGGATAAAATATGTTGGAAAAGCTGCTTTACTTGAAAAAGACAATCCTAAGAAAGTTGTTGGAATTTCCCCTCCTATACTAACCCCAAAGGAAAAGTATGAGTTAGAAGGAATAATCCATAGCGTAGTTTTTCCTTCAGGAGGGTTCATAAAAAACAACATGTTACACGTTTATTATGGGGCTGCTGATTATTGTGTTGGACTTGCAAGGATTGAAGTGGATAAGCTTATAAAAGTAATTGAAGGAGATAAAAAAGAGTAAAAAACAAAAAGCTTAGAGGTATAAAATTATTCAACCTTAATTTCTTTTCCTTTTTCTGTTTCTTTTTTCTTAACCTTTAACCTTACTTCTAAAACCCCGTTGTTGTAATTAGCCTTTATTTTATCCTCTTCAACCTCTGAAGGAAGGTTAATCTTTTTATAGTACTTTCTCTCTGGAGTATTGACTTTTATCTCTAGCTTATCCTTATAAGCTATTAATTTTATGTCCTCTTTTTTAACTCCGGGAACTTCTGCAATTATTAAGAGTTCATCTCCATGCTCTTGAACCTCTACCAATGGCTCTCTCACTCCAATTAGCTCTTCCTTTCCCTCTTCTATTGCCTCTATAGAAGGCTTTATGTTACCAAATTCCTTTATTATTGGCTTTCCATCTTTTCCAATCCTTATGCTTAATCCATAAACCTTTGCTTTTGGGTCTTTAACCAGCTTTTGAATATGCTCCTCATCAAAACTCATTAAATCTCTCATTAAATCCCTAAATATTTGCCTTATATCTCTAAAGTAATCCTCAAAATAATCCTCCAACCCTAAGAAGAAATCATAATCATCATAATCCTTTTTCTTCCTATTTTTGTTTCCTTCCATAATTACACCTCCTTTCTTAAAACTTCAGAACTAAGTTTCTATAATATTTTGTTGTTTTAGGGGTTTTAATAACTTTCTTAAAATTTAAGGAGAATATAGGGATAAGTTTGGAATTTTTTACCTAATAAACGCTATTTTTGTTGAAAAATTAATAAAAAATACGCTTTTTTCTGGATAAGAGTTAAATAAAAGGAAAAATGTAGCATTTTTTATGAGTAGAGGAAGATACAAGAGAAGATGCTTAATAATAGCAGAAGGGAGAGGAGCCTGGTGTATAAGTAAGGGGGAAGGAATTTATTTAGACATAGCTCCTATAAACATAATACAAGCTTGTATAAAGGCCAAGGAAGCTTTGGAAAGAGGAGAAAAGCCAATCCTTGTTTTTCAGATTGATAGAGGGAAAAGTACAGAAAGCTATTCATTTCCAAAGAACTTTGAGGGAAGTTTAGAGATTTACAAAAGAGTTATGCCAATAGTTATTTTTCCAGAAAACCAAGCACACCTCAAGCAAAGGTTTTTAGGATTTAAGGATAGAGAGTTGGAAGAGTTCTTTGAAATAAAGGAAGAAATGAGCATGAAAGAATTTGAAGAGAAAACAACAAGAAAACTAGCATTATTCACTTTGGAAAGATTAGGAATAAAGGATGATGTGCAAACTATCCTAATTAGATTTTCTCCTGATAAAAGAGGGCTTTGGGGAGAAAAAGTGAAAGAGCAGATGGAATTTCTATTGGAGGGGGAGGCAAGAGAAGTTTATGAAAGAATTAAAAGGTTCAACACCTTTTTTATGATGAGAGGAAGAGATGCATATTCTATTCCAATATTTTATGAATTTGATGGGAGGTTAATCTCCTTTCTCACCTATTCAATAAAAAGAGGAAGGAGAGTTAAAATATCAAAAGGGGGTGAATTAGGTAATGTAATATATGATCTAGAAGAATATATAGAGATCATAAAGAGTAGAGAGCTCTATATAAAATATCCTTTAGTTGTTCTAGATTATGTTCACCAATTTCTTGAAGTTTTTGGATTGAGTAAGAAGATAGAGCTAAGAAAGATAGTTGAGAGTACTGATGTTTCAGAATATTTGAAGAAAATTATTAAAGAAGAGGAAAAAAGGAAAGTTAGATTGGAAAGAGTTGTTTTTGTTGAGGGTGATGAAGGAGGAGTTAATGAACTAACTGGTGGAATTGCAGAGAAGTTTTTTGAGGAATTGGCAAAGGCTTTTTATGCAAGATATGAGAGGGTTATTTCCCTAGAGAGAAGCTCTATAGAAAGAGAAATGAAAAAACAAAGTCATAGGGAGCTAGTGGAATTAATAATTAGATGGAATGGATTTATGAAAAGCTATTTGATTAATCCCTAGAGAGTATTTAAATGCAAGAAAAGCAAGAGGTTTTTAAATTAAGAGAGAGAATAAAAATTAAATGAAAAATGGAGGAAAAGAAAGCTATTATGTTGAATTAATAAAAGCAAAAAGAAGAAAATGGCTCGAGATATTTAGAGGACTTAAAGATAATATAAAAGCAAATGTGTTTAGGAAACTCCCTAAAAAAACTAAAAAAGAGATATTAGAGAGCATTCCTACAAATGAAGCGCTAAAGTTCATTCATTTTTTTGATTATGATGAGATAGCAGATTACCTTCAATTAATAGGAGAAGAGAAAAGGCAAAAAATCCTTAAGGGATTGGAAAAAGAGATAAAGGAAAAGGTTAAATTCCTATTAAGATTTGACCCAAATACTGCTGGAGGGTTGATGGACTTAAATTATATAATTGTGGATGTTGAAGAAACTATTGGAGAAGTCCTAAAAAAAGTAAAAAACCATACTAAAAGAGTTGGAAAGTTTCCTGTGATTTTAGCAATAGAAAGAGGAAAGCTTAAAGGAGAGCTCCCTCCGTATTTACTTGGGTTTCTAAGGAAGAATCAAAAAGTTAAGAATAACATAAGGAGAGTCCCCCATGTTTATTACTATGAGGAAGAGGAAAAGATAATAAAAAAGTTTAGAAGCCACCCTCACAATAAAGTAGTTGTTTTGGATGAAGATGGGAGTGTTTTAGGAGTTATTTTTTCTGAAGATATATTGAAGTTGATAGATAAGGATACGCTATCTGAATTTGCTGGAATAAAAGGAGAGGAAAGTCTTGCTAACTATGTGGAAAAGGTTAGGTTTAGGTATAGGTGGCTTATAATAAATCTTTTTACAGGTTTTTTGGCTGCTTTTGTTGTTAGCTTGTTTGAGGAAACGATAAAGAAAGCTGTTGTGCTAGCCTCTTATATGCCAATAATAGCTGGGATGGGAGGAAATGCGGCAACCCAAACCTTAGCTGTTGTTGTAAGAGGTTTGGCTTTAAATGAAATAAGCTTTGATAAAGTGAAGGATTTATTAGTTAATGAAGTATTAGCTGGAATAGTAAATGGGGTAATAAATGGATTAATTATACTAGTCGTAGCTCTAATATTTAATCAAAATCCTATTATAGGAGCTATAGCTTTTGTGGCCATGGTTTCAAATTTAGTTGTGGCGGCTTTTTTTGGAACAATAATTCCATTGATATTGAAAAAATTGGGAAAAGATCCTGCTTCCTCAGCCTCTATTTTCATAACTACTGCTACTGACGTTTTTGGATTCCTTACATTTTTAGGGCTGGCTAAGGTTTTTTTAGGATAAGTTTTAAAGCTTGCTAAATGCGTTTAGCAGGGTTTTTAAATGAGTTGAGGTGCTTCAGAAGTTGTTTTTCCTACAAGAACTCTTAATCTATGAGAATTTCTAATACAAGTACAAGAATTGAAAAAGTTAGAATACAGGTGGAGGCTTTAGTTTGGGCTAGGAGTTGGAAAGGCCCCTTGCACTTAAACGGAGGTGATCTATCCGTAGGTTCCCCTACGGATACCTTGTTATGACTTAGCCCCCCTCGCGCAGCCCCGGTTCGACCTTCCCTAGAAGAGAGGGCCTCACCGAAGCCGCACTTGGGTGACTTGACAGGCGGTGTGTGCAAGGAGCGGGGACGTATTCACCGCGGTATGATGAACCGCGATTACTAGAGATTCCAGCTTCACGAGGGCGAGTTGCAGCCCTCGATCCGAACCTAGAGCAGGTTTGGGGGATTAGCTTCCCCTCTCGGGGTCGCAACCCGCTGTCCTGCCCAATGTATGCCGCGTGTAGCCCTGCGGATTCGGGCCGTACAGACCTACCGTCGCCCACTCCTTCCTCCCACTTAACGCGGGCAGTCCCCTTAGTGTGCACTACTCCCGGAGGAGTAGTTAGCAACTAAGGGCATGGGTCTCGCTCGTTGCCGGACTTAACCGGACAGTTCACACCACGAGCTGACGATGGCCATGCAACACCTCTCGGCTCCTCAGGCAAGGTCTTCAGCCTGACCTTCATCGTGCCGTCTCCGCAGGTGAGGTTCTCGGCGTTGTATCCGATTAAACCGTAGCATCCACCTCTTGTGGTGCTCCCCCGCCAATTCCTTTAAGTTTCAGCCTTGCGGCCGTACTCCCCAGGTGGCCCACTTAACGCCTTCGCTACGGCGCTCCTATTGCACAGAGCAATAGGAACACCTAGTGGGCATCATTTACGGCTAGGACTACGGGGGTATCTAATCCCCTTTGCTCCCCTAGCTTTCGCCCCTCACCGTCGGACGCGTTTTAGCCAGGAGCCTTCGCCGCTGGTGGTCCGTCTAGGCTCAACGCATTTTACCGCTACCCTAGACGTACCCCTGGCCTCCCCCGCTCCCAAGTCCTGCAGTATCTTCTGCACTCGGTTGGGTTATGCCCAACCATTTCACAGAAGACACACAGGACCGGCTACGGGCGCTTTAGTCCCAGTATTCGTGGGTACCACTTGAGGCGCCGGTTTTACCGCGGCGGCTGCCACCGGTCTTGCCCACACCCTTATTCCCAGAGCTTTTTACACTCTGGAAAAGGTGTAAGCAAAGCTTACACCACTCGGGCTTACCCCGTCACTCCTTAGAGCATTGCGGAGGTTTCGCGGCTGCTGCACCCCGTAGGGCTAGGGCCCTTGTCTCAGTGCCCTTCTGGGGGCTCCCACTCTCATGGCCCCTAGGGATTATAGGCTTGGTGAGCCGTTACCTCACCAACTACCTAATCCCCCGCAGTGCCATCCTAGGGCGGATTAGGGCCATTCCCCTAATCCCTTTTACCCACCAAGCATTCCAGCATAGGTGGGCTATAGGGGATTATCCACAGTTTCCCGTGGTTGTCCCCTTCCCTAGGGTAGGTTCACTACGTGTTACTCAGCCGTTCGCCACTCTTCCAAGGGGAAGAGTAAGACTTGCATGCCTTAGTCTAAGCCCGATAGCAGTACCCTCCAGCAGGATCAACTGGAGTCAATCCTGCAACTGGGAATTGGGGAGTTGTTTAAGGCGGGTACACCACTTCCAACTCCTGTTAGCCCCTAAAGCCTCCATCCCATTTCCAGCAGGAAATGTTCATTAATTAATAAGCAATTCTTTCTTTAATTCACAAAGTATTTTTAAATGTTTCTCTAAGTAAAAACCATCCTTTTTTAGCTACTTTCCCCCTGCAAGGGGAATGTTTTTTAAATGAAAGAAAATAGAGGGAGAAATACCAAAAACAACTAATAAGCTTAAATAATTAAATAGTAAAACTGGTTTATGGATGAGCTTGATATTGAGATTGTGAAAGAGCTTGAGAGAGAGAAGAGGAGTTTGAGAGGGCTTAGCAGGTTTCTAAGAGTTCCTATTACAACACTACATAATAGGATAAAGAAGCTTGAAAAAAAGGGAGTAATAAAGAAGTATAAAGCTGAAGTGGATTGGGAAGCTTTAGGGTTTAAGGTTTTTGCGTACGTGTTGATTTATGTAGATGCTACTGAGCTAAAAAAGTTGAACAAAAGCCAACAGGATATTAAGAATGCCTTGCTATCTTTTGAATTCGTAGAGGAATGTCACATAATTACTGGAGATGCTGATTTAATAGCTAAGCTAAAAGCAAAGAGCACAAAAGAGCTGGGAGAATTAATAACAAAGAATATTCAAAGCATAATGGGAATATCTAAAACAAAAACATTAATATGTATAGACTGAATACAAAACAAAAGTTAAATTAAGACAAGATACTAATTTTATTTTAAAGATTCCTTTACCCATTTTAAATAGGGTGGAAAAGCTTCGGCATCAAAAAATATTATTTCTGGACATTCATAATTATGGAGCTCTTTTATTCTACCCTCAACAAGCTCCTTCTTAGTTTTCAAAGTTTTTATTATTAGCAAAAACTCCTCTGAGGTTTCCAAAGAATTCTTCCAAAAATAGGAAGAAGAAACCTTAAAATAGCTTATACAAGCAGCCAACTTTTCTTTTAACAAATCATCCTTTATTGATTCTAAAACCTCCTTACTATTAGTTGTTGTTATGCAAATCACTATTTCTCCCATATTATCCCTTCACAATAAACACTAATCTAGCCAAGCCTAAATAAGCACGGTTAATTTTTGCTTAATTTAATACTTTTTAAAATCTTTCTTATCTCTTTCTTATTCTCATTTTCTTGAACAAGGCCTTTATCATAAAGATATAAAAACAACTTCCCCCTCCTTTTCCTAACTTCAATAGGAACCTCAAAATCTTCTCCTTTGTATATCAAATCTATTGGAGTTTTTCCATCTTTATTCTCATAAAACCATGAACTATCTTTTCCCAGTACTTTAAAGGCATTTTCAACAAATCCCATATTCCTCACAGCTATTGCAAAATGCAAAGGTAAATTTCCATAAATATCTGGAGAAGATAGCAAATGTGAAAATCCCTTCTCAATTAAAAAGTCAAACTTCTCCTTAATTTTTAAGAAAAAATTAAACTCAAAGGAAAGTAGGGCTATATTATGCATTATATTTTCCTCATTAAAAATATTTCTTTCTTCAAAAGCTGATCTTTTCTTTTCGTAAATAAAATCAAAAATATCCAAATCCTCTGAGGATAAAGCATAAACTACAAACTTATTACCACTTTTATCAACTAAAGAGAAAAGCTTATCTCCAACTAATTCATAAAAAGAGCAGATAAAAGAAAGGTTATTGATACATCCAAAGATATGTGGATGCAAACCTCCTAATATATCATCTTCAGTTAAAGAAAACTTATGCTTATTTTCCCAAAAAAACCTCAACACTTCAATACTTGAAAATTGATATGAATTTCTTATTAAAAACTCTAAAAAAGCTTTAGTTGTTTTAACCCTTTCTAGGGAAAGAACTAGGTTTTCTACATCATCTTTCTCCAAACATTTTAGGAAAAGCTGTTCAAAATAGTCCCTTTTAGATAAGTATTCCTCTAAAGGCCCATAAGAGGGGGAGTAATTAAACATATCAAATTTTTTGTAGGGGTAAGAATTCTTTTTATTTTGCCCTTTTGGAGAGATATTTTTTGTTTTTCCCATCTCCTTCATCAGCGCTCAGCGCTCCAGATATTCATCACTAATCAGGAAACCTGCGTTTCATCACTACTCTTATTTCTCAGTTAAAATTTAAAAATAGAGTTCCATAATTATCTCTTTAATTTTTTATCAAGTCTAAGGCTTCTTCAACTCTTGAAAGCTCAAAACCAGTTGTTAAGGAATTAACAACACAGCCCTTATCATTAGCAATAACTCCTAACTTTATGAATTGAGAACCAAGGCTTATGCTTCCCCTCAAAGGAGAGACCTTAAGAGCTTTCTTTATTATCTCTAACTCTTCATCACTTGCTTTATAAGAAACTAATGCCCCTCTGTTATTAACAACTAAAAGAGAGGCAATTGCTTTATAATTTGCTAAAGATGTTTGAAAGAACTCCAAACCAGTTTTATCCTCAAGCTCCCTTAAGGCTTCTTTTCCTAAATAAGGAGAGGCTATCCCTCCTTTATCATTAACAGCAATAAGATTACCTAAAGCTGTTAAAGGAAAGTTCTTTTTTGAAAGCACTATGACTTCCAAATACTCCTTAAAAATTTCTAGCTCTTGTTTTTCAGTAAAATAAGGAAGTAAAACAAACCCAGAATTTATTACTCCATAAATGCCTAAAAGAGGAGAGTCAAATATCGTTGTTTTTATTGGAAAAACATTTAAGTTATCCTCTATCTCCTCAATTATCTTTGTTGGAGAGGATGGGGGAAAAAACAAAAATTCATTATTTACAAGAAAAAAAGCACCAATGTTGGGATTTCCATTAAAGCTAAGCCTTCTCATTTTTTATCTTTTTCCTTTTTGTTTTGGGTTTTAGTTTCCTTATGTTCTGACTTTTCTTCTTCTTTCTCCTTTTCATTTTGCCTATTTTCTTTTTTCCCCTCTTTTTTACCTTCTCCCTTCACATCCCCAACTTTTTTCTGTTTATTTTTCTCTTCCTTTTTCTCCATTTCCTTATTTTCCTCTAGCTTCTCCTCTGGAAGTAAAACAAAAGCAATTTCCTCTTTTTTTAGAATCTTTACTCTAATTTTTCTTGGAGGTTTTTCAATACTACTTTTCCAAACAAGAGAATTCACTCTTTCGCTTATTTTAATGCTTGAAGGGGAAACCTTTGCATGCCTAACTACAAATGCTCTTATTTCTTTAATTGCTCTAGGAGCTCTTTTCTTTCTTGGCTTCTCATAAACATTTCCCAAAGAAATAGTGTAGATTGCCTCCTCACCTTTCATAAGACCCCTCTTTATTTTCTAGTTTTTATTTTTTAAATTCCTTCTTAGATTTCTAGTTAAAAGTTTATCTCTCCTCCAATTTCTCCTAAATTTGTTTCTAACTACTTTTCTCCCGCTCTTTGCTACAACAAAGAGAGGGATTCTCCTATTTCTCTTATTTCTCTTTATTAACCAAAGTTTTATCTCTAAATTATTCTTTGCCATAAAACCCACCAACTACCAAATATGGCTAGCTTTCTGACTTTAAAGATATATTATGCAAGCCTTTAAAAACTTATTGAAAAACTAAAGCTTCCCCCTTCTCCCTTTATTTTTTTCTTTTCTTTTTAGTTTTTCCTTCTTTAGTTGTTCCCCTCTAAGTTGTTCTTGTTCTTCTTTTTCTTTAAAGTATTTCCAAACCTTATAAGCTAAGTAAATAGTGCTCAACGCTATCAAAAGTAGTAAAGCAATCTCTAAATAAGTGAAGAGAGGGTCTTGAGAAACAACAACCTTTAATGTAGTAGTTTCATTTGCAACTACTTCCACGTTATCAACGAAAATGCTTTCATTGTTTAGGATTACTATGCTTTGAGCTGTTAAATTCCTAAATAAATTCCTCACTATTTTCATTCTTCCACCTAGTTAACTTTACATATGAAAAAGCTTGTGAAAGCTTCTTCCTTAATATTGGAAATTGATGATGGTTTTCCATTAGAATATGAGAAAAGCATCTGTAATTTATCTCCTTTCCTTAAATAGAGTAGTTCTGAGATTGTAACAGCATGAGTGTATGGAACAATTTTATTGGAAGGAATTTGAATAGGATAGGATTTAACAATTTTTCCATTAACTAAAAAATCCACCTTTCCAACAAAATCAACAGATACTGACTCAAAGAATAAAACAAATGTCAAAGTCATATCATAATAACCATCTTTTCCTATTATTAGGGTTTCCTTTAAAACATCAGGAGGAGAGCTCTCCAAATCAGCTGTTTGGAATAGGGAAGAGGTTAAAGGATCTCTAACAGAATTACTTCCCTCTAGCTCAATAAAAACTTTGCTAGAAGGAATTTTATAGCTTGTTGTGTAAGAATATTTTGCACATATAGGAACTGCATTTATATGTCCCCCAACATCCAATGCATATTCATTCTCATAAGAAGTTTTGTTAACTACTAAAGTTTCTTTATTCCAAGTCAAGGAAACATCGCTATCTAAAGTTCCTCCATCTGAAAAAATAATGGAGTTGTTATTAAATGGCATATTTGAAACTAAATTGAAGTATTCCAAATAGCTCAAATGATATCTCTCATTGGAGTTTCCTCCTTGAAGTCCTGCTAATTGGTTATGAGGGGGAATTGAAGAGCTTATGGACCTAAAAGTTAAACCTGTCTCATCATTTTTCACCATAACAAACTTTCCACCTTCTCCAGCATAAGAGGAAGGGGTGTCACTCAAATTCAAGAAAGAATAATTAGAAGGAAAGCCTGAAGAAAAATTGTTAATTAGGTTTTCTATCTCTCTCTGCGATGTGAAAATAAGAGAATCAACATATTTTTTGGTAACCAAAGTTCTTTGAGGATCTACAGGTTGAGGATAGGAGATTATGTTATCAACAACTTCCCCTTTTTGAAGAGATATTGGTTTAGAAAAGGTTGCTTTTTCTCCTTCAACAACAATAAAAGAAAGCTCATTAAGTCTACTCTCTAAAGCATCAACTACAAGTTGTAACTCCCACACCCACTCCCCTACTTTCTTTAAGAGAGGATTTAAAGTAGAAAAAATTGGTTTTCTCTCTCTTTTTTTAACCCCCCAATCAACTTCAACATTATTAATAACATACTCCTTCCAATATAATTCCTCAACTTTCATGTTTGAGTTTTCCTCAATTCTCCAAGAATTAAACTCATCAGTAGTTGTATAAAACTTTTCTAACATTCTTCCTCCAACTTCTGAGTCAAATATCATTATTTCCAAAGAGGAGTTAGAATAATTCCCAAAGATTCTTCCTTCCTCTTTATAAATTATGGCTCCAGAGCTTAAGGCCAGAATAATTAAAGAAAGAGAAAACACGTAAAAAAGCCCTCTCGAATGGAGCAGGTTCACAAAGATAACTTTTAAGGCAAAGGTTTAAAAACAATTAAGAGAGGGATGGGGTTATAAATCTTTGATAATAGAGCATATAAAAAAGTTTTTAATAAGTTGCAAACTTATAGGAAAAGTATGTCAATCAAAATGGAAAGTTATGAAGAGATGTTAAAAGAACTTTACTCTAAACTTCCTTCAAAAATAAAGAGGAAAGAAAGGTTTGAGATGCCAGAGGTTGTGAGCTATATTGAAGGAAAAAAGACGATATTCAAAAACTTTTCCAGCATAGCACAAAAGATTAGGAGAAGGGAAGAGATGTTTGCAAAATTCCTAAGTAAAGAGCTCGGAGTCCCTGTAAAAAAAGAAGGAAGTGTTTTAGTACTTCAAAGAAAAATAAATAATAGACTTCTTCAACAAAAAGTAAACATCTTTATAAAAGAGTATGTTATATGTCTTGAATGTAATAGGCCTGATACAAATATTAGGGGAGAAGGAGTAAAGATGCTTGTATGTGAAGCATGTGGAGCTAGGAGGCCGATAAAGTGAAGGGAAGAGAAGAACAACCAATAGACATTGGAAAATCCATTAGGCTTCCTAAAAAAGAAGAGAATGAGCTATTGGCTTTTGTTATCGCAGAGCTAGGAGGAGCTAGAATGCAATGTTTTTGTGAAGATGGGAAGGAAAGAATATGCAGAGTTCCAGGAAGGTTAAAGAGGAAAATTTGGGTAAAGGAGGGAGATGTGGTTATAGTAAAACCTTGGGAAGTTGAAGGGGAGAAGAGAGGAGATATAATTTGGAGGTACAAGAAGCTAGAAGTAGAATGGCTTAGGAAAAAAGGAATGTTGAACTTCTACTGAATTATTGAATTGGGCTCTGTTTGTTTCAGATTTTAGAAAGTTTTCAAGGAGTTTGAGGAGAAAAGAATGAGCAAAGGATTTTATATAAGCCTCACTATAGGTGTTTTGCTTATCTTGCTAATAATTTTTCATATTGGAATTGAGAAAGTAGTAGATTCCTTTAAAGGAATTGACTTTTTTCTTTTATTTCTTTCAACTTTATTTTTACTTGCGATGCACTTTGTAATGGCTGTTAGAGTAAAATATCTCGGAAAAATTTTGGGGGTTGAGATAAGCTTAAAGGAAAGCTTTAACGCACATATGTTAGGGATGTTTTTGAGTGAAATAACTCCTGGGAGGAGTGGTTATTTTGGAGCAAGCGCCTATTTGAGGAAAAAAGGTATTGAGTCCTCAAAAGCATTAGCAATGCTAATGAGTGCTCAACCATTTGACTTTTTTTCAAAGGTTATGGGAGCTCTAGTTGGTTTTATGTTGTTTTTAGAGGTTGGGATTGAGCTAATAGTTGTGTTAACAATAGCTTCTTTGGGTTTAATATTTATAGTTTTCTCAAGAAGATTTGTGAAAGCCATAGAAAGGGTACTTTCAAGAACATTGTTTACATTTCCAATTTTTGGAGAGCTTTTGAAAAAAGCATTTAACTATTTAAAAGCAATGAACCACACCTCAAAAAAGCTCATCCCTAAACTTCCTGTAATACTTTGCTTTATTGTTGTTAGCTACACCCTAAGAGTTTTGAATTGGTATTTTCTATTCCTAGCCCTAGGAGGAAATTATTTAGGATTTGTTTATGACTTCTTTTTATTCTATGTTCTTCAACCTCTGATAAATATAGTAGAATTTATTCCTCTCCCAACTCCTGCAGGAAGTGGTTTGAGTGAAATAGCTTCTGTAATCGTTTTAACCAAGTTTGGGTTTGAGGAGGGAAAGGCTTTAGCATTTGGAATTTTGGCAAGGGTGCAAAGTTTAATTCTAAGCTCTATAGGAATAGTTTCTCTAAATGAGGCAGGAGTTTATATAAAGAAAAGGTTTTTTAACTAAAATACTAATGGATAAGATGGGGAAAAGAATGGAAGAGAAAACAGAGAAAAAAAGCGAAAAAAGTGATGAGTTCATTAAATACTTGGAAAGGAGGTTTGGAATAACTCTTCCTGAAAATTTAAGAATAAGGAAAGGAGGAAAGTTTAGGATTTATAATAAGGAGCTAGAGGAGTTGGAAGAGGAGTGTGGAATTAAAGGGGTTGAAAGGTTTGGAGTTAATGCTGGAAGTGAATTAAAGCCAAGTAGTGATTTCTTACAATTATTTGGATTTATGTGCACTAGAAATATAGTTTTTTTAGAAAAAGAAGAGCTCTCTTCATTTTTGGAGGGAAAAAAACTAGAGCTTAAAGAGGAACAAATATTTGGAGAGGATGGATATGTTGTTGTGTTTTTTAAAGGAAAGGTAATTGGTTGTGGGCTGCTTAGAGGAAAAACTCTAGAGAGCGTTATTCCAAAATATAAAAGAGGAAAAATAATAATTTAAGAAAATATTTGGAAAAAAATGCAATTCATTAAGACCTTCTTTTTACTATAACTTCTTCATCAACCGTAATGAGTTTAACTCTCCTTCTATCAAAATAAATAGGAACACTTAAAATTAGCTTTTTTGTTGAAAGGTTAAGCTCAAATTTATAAAGACTAAAGTTTTTATCAACTAAAGAAAAATCCAAAGTATAAGATCCTTTTTTTATTGAGTTTAAAAGCTCTTCATACTCCTCATTTGAGAGAACAAATCTAGCCTCTCTAAAAACTTTTCCTGTTGTACTTCTTGGGTCAAAATCTACATTAAAGATTACTTTTGAGTGTCCTAAGGAGGGAGGGATTAATTCAATAACTACTCTTGTAGGGTTTGCAAGTAAGTGAAAGTTGGAGTTTAGCTTTTCAGAATCTATGTAAATTGCTTTATCCAAATACTCTTTTATTGAAGATAGCTCATTTTTTGCATTCTCATCAACAATCCCTAAAATCTCTTCATTATCTAAGACATTTTCTCTCAAAAATCTTATTGTGGTTAAATAGGAAAGCTTTTTTGTTAAATCAAGAACATCTTTAGTTAAAAAGTAAGGAACCTCAACTTTTACCTCAGGAACTAAAGGATTTGTAAAATGAATAGTTGCATAGATTCCATAAACTTCTAGCTCTTTTTTTAGCTTATTCTCATAATCTTTCATGAGCTTCTCTAAATAAGAAGGATTATTAATTTGGAGAGATTGAAAAGTTAGGAAAGGTAACCAACTAACTACAACTGCCTTTGAAGAGCCTTGAAGAATAGAGAGATATTTTATAGGGAATCTTCTCTCAAAAAAAGGATAGTTGTTTTTTGATAAGAATAAAGCATATTCTTCAAAAGCTTTTTTTGCTGGAACATAGTGCTCTTTTCTATAAAAATTGTAGTTTATTTTGCTCATAGAAGGAGTAGAGTTTAAAGGAGCTTGTGAATAAGAAGGGGAGAAGGCTAAAGATGATGCTAGTAATGCTGGGGCTAGTTTGAAAGCTAAAAATTTTTTGAACCTCTTTTTAGCTTTTGAAACCTCTCTTTTTCCAAAATCCATATATTTAAACTTTTTCCACATAATAACATTTATTGGGCAAGAAAAATTTATAAATGGTTTTACAAATCCTTTTAACTCTTTGGTTAAAAATGAGAACTTATGTTTGTAGGGTCTTTAACTTGCTTTATTCTCTTTATTTTCCCCACTTATGCTTGAACCATTATTTGAATCATTTGATCTAAGAGAAGCTACACCTATTCCCAAGGAAGAAACAACCCCATACAAGTCTGGCCCAAATAAATAACCTCTCCTAAATCCTGGTTTTTGAACTTCTTTAGGAGAATAAACAGGAGAAAGAACACTATAGAGAGTTGTTCTTTCTAATGGAGAGGATTCCTTCCTAAATATGTTTATAGCTTCTAAAGTATCTCCAAAATAGAGCATATCCATAGCAAATAATGAGTAGGAAAGCAAATAATTAGAAGGCTTATCATGTTCTAAAACAATAGCCTCTCCTCCAAGCACTTCTTTAGGAAGTTCATTTTTATAGAGCATTCTATTGTACTCATAAAAAGAATTAAGCCTTTTATTTTGCTCTCCTTGCTCTCTTTGTCCCTCTGCTCCCCAATTAAAGTAGCTTCTAACCCCTCTGATAGATGTTTCTAAAGTTGATTCCCTAAATGGTTGGAGAGGGGAAATTGAGGCTTGTGAAGGATAGGTTTCTATTTTCTCAACTTCTCTATAAAGACCTTTCCCAAATAAAAGTTCTTCAAAACCAAACCTTCCTTCTTCTGTTTTTAAATCATATCTAGAATCTATTATTTTTATTGCTCCTTTTTCTCCAAAGATCTCTCTTTGGGCTTTTTCAAACTCTGTCTTTGGAACAATTTTATTCAATTCCTCAAAAAACTTGTCTCTATTAAAGGTATTTCCCTCTGTTGAAGCTTGGATCGCTTGAGAGAATCTCTTTCTAGCCTTTAAAGAAAGCTCCTCATCATTTCCATGTAGAACTCTATTTAATGCAACCAAATAAGTTAAGGATTTCCTTGCAAAATCAGGGTCTCTCATTTGTTCTTCAAACTTAGAGTAATCTATGTTTTTATCCCTCCTAACTTTCTTGAACTCAGTCTTTGCTACTTCTTTAATAAATCGTGGTTGGTTACCATATAAGAAGGATAGTCCTCTCAAAACTTGGGAAGCCAAATAACCTTTAATAGGGCTTCTCTCATCTTCAAGAATAACCTCAACTCTTTCTATAGGAGTTGTTATTTTTTCTCTCCTTAAGAGCAAAGCTGGTTTTTCTGGACTTGGAGGAGAAGGAGTAGTTAGGGAAATCTTTAGAGTAGGTTGAGGAATAGGAGTAGATTGTTGTTCTTGGGTTTCTAACGAAGCCCTAAGCTTTGAAAGAACTTTCAAAGATCTTAAATTAATAAAGGAAGTTGCAGCTTGCTCAAGGTTTGCTTCTTTTATATTATAGAGAATTCCAGCCTGAAGAGAAGAGAGGTTTTCATCAGCATAATCAACATTAAACTTATCCAAAACATCTCTAGAGAATTCCCATATACTTAGTTGTCCTTTATAAAAGTCGTTTATCCTTCTCTCCATTCCATTTATTAAATTAAATATTTGCTTTGACTCTTTATTCAGAGAAACTTGAGAAGGTTTTTCCTTATCTTTTTCTTCCTTTTCCTCTTTAGCAGTGCCAGAAGTCCCAACAGCCTCAACACCCTTATCCTTAGAAGGCTTAGGAGGTTTTACTATAGCTGCTTGTTTTAATGACGTTATTAAAGCTCTTCTTTGATTTTCATCCAAATCATAAAATGAAAGTAGGTTATTAATTGTTTCTTCATCTCTAAAAATAGCTCTAAGTTTAGCTTTTGCCTCCTCTCTACTTGATTTTTCAAGGATATTTGCTACAACAAAAGCTAAAGAAAAGATTTGGGCTTCATTAACGGAAAGGGGTTTTCCTCTCTTTTGTGCTTCTTTAAAGTACTCATAAACATCACCATAGTTTCCTAAGGTGGAATCTAATCCAAAGGATTTTCTCTCGTTTTCAACAATTTCTTTATAGAATTCTCTAGCCTTTTCTCTCCTAACTATAAACTCTCTAACTTGGTCCAACCTCTCAATGTTTCCAGTTTTTCCTGCAATATGAAGGTGTAAACCAAATAAAGAAATTTGGCTAGCTAAAAACGCCTTTTCTTCTCCATTACTAGAAAAGAATTTACTTATCATTGTCCTCAAATTATTTTCCTCATCAATAACAAACTCTCCCCCCAGCAAAGTATAGAGCATAGAAGAGAAAAATCCATGTAAAGTGTGATAATTGGAATTAACTCCTAGAACATCTCTTATCGCTTGACTTCCTCCAAGGAACGCATAAGCCTCTAAAACTGCAAGGTTATAGGAAATCTTTTCTAGTTCATTCGGAGATCTTACATTAAGGTTTAAACTACCATTCCATGCATTCATATCCACCAAATTCTTTTCAGCTTTTTTAGATTCACTAGCTAAAATACTTAAAGCTGTAGAAGTGGAATAGTGTTCATGCAACATTCTTAGCTCTCCTAAAGAGAAATCATTAGCCTTTACTCCAAAAATTTTGTTTAAAGAATAAAGAAGGAGGGAATTGAGAACTTTTCCATACAAATTTATTATGTTTGCTAGGGCTTTTGCTTTTGTTGCTATTAGTTTTGAGCTCTCAGCTATTAATTGTTCCTTTTCTTTTTTGGTTTTAGTTTCACTTCCTTCAAATGCCTCCTCCTTTTTTAGAGCTTCTTTTGGAATTATAGAGTGAATCGCTTTGGAGAGGATGTTTGAAACTGCTGAGCTCGCAACGGTTAGGAGAGGAACAGATAATTCCATTGCAACTTGGGTTGTGGTTAGAGGGTGGGTTATGGATCTCTTTGCTGCTTTTGCCGCTTGTTTTACTGTTTTTAGAGAAGGTTTAACAGTAGGTTTTAGCACTCCTTTCTTACTTCCTAACCCATACATTAGCGCTCCTGTGAGGGTTGTAGCAACCCTAACCGCTGTGGTTTGGAGAACTCTTAATCCAGAAGTAACTAAACTTCTCTTAAGAGGTGAAACCTTGTTCCCTCCTAATAATTTTTTTGTTATTTTTTGGCTTGCTAAAGTAGTTACCTTTTCTGTTCCTTTTTTAGCTAAAGACATTGCTGTTGTGGCGGCTTTTGCTGTTTTTGTATCAACATACCTTTTTGCAAGCCCTCCTGAATAATTAACTCTCAAAGCTCTGGCTGTTCCTACTCTACTCATATCAAAGAAGAAGAAGGGATTGTTTCCACTCTCATACATTGAAACAAATAATAGGCCAAACAAAAGAACTATGGGAAGGCAAATAGCTATATTGTAGAGTAAATTATCAACCCTCTCTGGAGAGATGGGGGTGAAAACAGAATAGCGGGAAATACTAATTATGGTTGGGTAATCTACTTGCTCTTCAGTACTGTAAGGGAGAGTGTAATTTATGTAGGCATCTCTTGAAATACATTGAGGTTGTGGGAGAGGTTCAATTATAGCTTCCCCACAAGTAGGGATATCAAAATAGTTTTCATAATTATCTATTCCAAACTCATCAATACATTTTTTTAAAGCACACGCATTCCCAAGCTTTGAAAAGCAAACAACAGCATTTGTTCTTGTATAGTATTTTTCCTCTATACCATTATCAACTAACAACTTACTCACATTTATTGTTGCTCTTCCAAGCTCTTTTGTGTTTACCCTGCAAGCATATTTTTTATCAACAAAGTCTTTGTTAACCTTTTGCTTATATTCAACTATGAAGAGGAGGGAAGCATTTCTTAAAGGATAAAAACCAGGGTTTTCATAATTAAAAACTAGAGGAGTTGCATTAACAATTATGTTGTTCTTCTCATTTTTTTCAATAACAGAAACCCTTCCATAAGAAAGGTCTTTCAGGTCTTGGTATCTAAATTCTCCAAATAAATAAGGGGAGCTAACAGTACAGGTTGGAATTGTTGATGGTTGATAAGGGTTTATGCATGGTCCTTTTCCAGGAGAGGTTATGCAGTTAAGGGAAAATTGAGAAGATTGTCTTACTCCAGTAGAAGAGTCTTCAATATCAATTGCTTGACCGAAATTATATTCATAGGAAAAGTTTGCAATAAAATCTGAAATAATAGCATAGCTTGAAAGTAAAGGAGTAGCAATTTCAGAGTTACAAACAAATTCAAAACCCTCCTCCAAATATTCATAACCTGGAGGTTTGCTTATAGGAGAGCTGCTTCCTAAAACATTAAAATAGGAAGAAGTTATTGTGTTTAGGTCAAAGCCTCCATTATTTTTTTCAAATTCACATCCAACCTTAATTGTATCTCCTGTGTTCATATCAATTAAAGTGAAATTCAAAAATACATCTGTTATATCAGAATCTAGGGAAAAAGTATTGTCTACTATACCATTACCATCTTGTTGTAAACCAAGCATCAAAGGGCCAACTCCTCCACCCCCTCCATCGCCTCCTCCATTTCCTCCATCGCCTCCATTACCTCCATTACCTCCTCCATTTCCTTGCCCTTGATTAATAACAGCATTTATAGAGTAAACCTTGCCCGTTATTACAAGCTCATCATTTAAACATGAATTCGGATATTGAAAAGAAACATCACAAATACAACCTGCTATCGCATTAACATCAGGAGCACCAGGATCATTTTGAGGAGAGCTTATAAATATAGGGGCTTCTATACAATTAGTAGGACAAGTTATAACAATGGAATGTTGGGAGGAAAAAGAGAAAGTTATTAGGAAAAGAAAAATCAAAAAGGGAAAAGCTCTCATCAAATCTAATAGGAAAGGATTATTTAAAAATTTTAGAGTTTTAATGGGTTTTTGTTGTTATTCAACTGGATAGCAGGTTGCATACTTTATTCCTTGAGTAAATATTTCAGAGAGCTCTTGAGGGGATAAAGCTGTTGGATAGCAGTAGTTTTCCTCATTAAACCCTGGTGGAGGAATGTTAAAGGTTATAGGAGCTACATATTGAGAGGCAATAGCTACTGTTTTTGAGGTTTCATTATCACACAAAGAAAATCCAGTTTGGGAAAGAGAGAGGCCTATGAAATCTGATAGTTCTTCACTATACTCAGATATTTCAAACTCAGCTATTTCATCCTTCTTTATCTCACACCTTATTTTGCTTACACATTGTTTTTTAGGAATGCAATCTGGAGTTTCACAATCATCAGCAACATCATAAGGCTGAGAAGACTTTAAGTTAACAAATCCTCCTAAACTCATAAGGTTCCTGCTAAATTGACAAATTCCTTCTGGAGAAGGGAGGAGGTAAAACCTCTTTCCAGGAATATTATTTTTGTTTAAAACATCCTCAAATTGAATTCCAATATTTCCATTGCTTATTAATGCGGATTTTCTATAATTTAAGTAAGAGAAGAAGAGCTCTAATTCACTCTCATTAGCATAAACAATATCATTTATGTAGAAGATTGTAGGAAGCCCAAGAGTAGAAAGGCTTAGCCTCGATATCTCTACAAGCTTGTCAACTTCACTCCTAGCTCTTAGCTCATCAAGCCCAATAATATTAAATCCTACTCTAAAAATAACTACATCATATTTATCCTCTCTTTGGTCTTTAAATGGAGATAACTTGCTTAATCCCCTAGCATTATCCTCAAAGATTTCTTGTAAATCAGAAGTTTCCAAAGAGGAAAGAGGTTTATCAAAAGCAATTGAAATTCCTACCAAGCAATCTTTACAGCTAGCTTTTACAGCTTTTATTCTAGAGATAGTGTTTTGATTATTTACTGAATAACCTCTTTCAGAATAAAGGGCTTTATTATCAGAATCAAGGATTAATTTATTAGTTACTATTATTGCTGTTCCAGTATCTGCTTTTGAAAAGAAGGAGAAACCTCTTTCATTGTAAGGATCTCTTATAGCTAATTGCACATCTTGGAGAAGCTTTAGGAGAGGGAGGGAAAGAGAAAGTTCTTCAACACTAGGCTTAAAGAAAGGATCATATCCTTTATCAAGGTTTGTGTATTTAACCTCATAAAGGCTAGGATCATCAACAATCAAAACAGGAAGAATTCCTCTCCCCATATAGCTTATAAGCCTATCTTTAAGATAATAGTTGGAAGGATAGAAGTTTGGAGGGTTAAAAGATTCATTTGAATAAAACGTTACTCTAGGAGCAACCACAAACTCCTCTGATTTTGGGGCTTTTGTAAATACTCCATAAAAAGAAAAATTGGCTTCATCAGGAAGGTCTTGTAAGTCAAACCTATACCTTCCTTCTTCATAATCTTCCTCACTTCCTCCACTTACTTTTTCATAATTAATTGAAAACTTCTCTAAAGGAGGATCAGCATCAACTAAAGAAAGGAAATATAAATAAGCTTTAGAAGGGAGAGTATAGGAATAAAGGAATGTATTTGCTATTGGGTCAAGAAACTCATACTCCCAAAGCCTCTCCACTCTTATATACCTAGTCTCAACAGCTCCAGCATACCTCTTATCACAACCTATTCCATATGCTAAACATCCTTCCTTTCCCAAATATTTTCTATGAAGTTCCCAATCTACAGGGTTCCATTCCCAATAATCAATAAATCTAGAAGGAGGCTCCAATTTATCACAATCCTTATCTATCATGCAAGTGTATAGAACATCATACCATAAACTACGCAAACTACTTTCTTCAGGGTAATTTAAAATTATGGTTTCAATGAAAGGAGGAGTTGGAGAGAGTATTCTTCCAACCTCCTTTATTAACTCAGTCCCATCTATATTCTTTGAGAGGGCAATTAGGTTTAGTGTTCCTCTAAAAGAGCTCTTTTCATCAAAAAAGGAAGTGAAATTAATAACATCTGGGATGTATTGGGAGGTTTTTGAAGAAATTTCTATTGAGCTCTCTATTTCCTCAAAAGCAAGGTTTAGAGGGGAAGAGCCTTCACAATATCCAAACTCATTAACCCTCAAACCTGTTAGAGTGTCATTAGCAATACATTTTCCAAACTTTCCATCAGAGATTTCATCTTTAAACACAAAAGCAGAAACAGCCATATCTCCAAAGCAAGTTCCTTCATACTCATCTCCAACCCAGCTTCCTAAGCAAAAGTATTTAGGAGGCAACTCAGCGCATAACTCTGGATTTATTGAATAAGGAGAATTACTAAGATTAAGCATTAAAGAATCTCCTTGATAAAGAGAGTTAGGGTATTTTGTTATATAAGGATTAAAGCAAAACGCATACTCTATTTCTTGGTTTTCATTGCAATTATCATAAACTGGAAAATCATTTTGGGATGTTCCTGAATAAGAGAGATAGTTTAAGTAGGTTGAATCTGTTTCATAATTTGAAGGAGAGGTTGAGGAAGGCCAAGCCTTTGGAGCTAAAAATAAGTAGTCCCTCAAATCTGATAGTCTGGCTAGAGATAGATCTTGGCCCTTTGCCCCATAAGATATTACAGGGATCCCACTCTCTATAACAGCACATCTCTTTCCATCTTGAAAACCAAGATCTGTTTGCTTTTCAAAACCTATAGGAAGCATAGGAGAAACATCACTTGCTAAATCAAAGAATAAAAGAGAGTAGTTTACATCAACCCAAGGGCCAACCTCTCCATAAGAGGCTAGGAAAAGTCTTTCCTTCTCATATTGCTCTACCAATTGCTCAAAGAACTCTGGATTTCCAGTAAAGTAGTTCATTATATACATTTCTTGAGTGTTCTCTTTTACAAAGGTTTTTGAAGGAGCAGGAATAGCTTCTCTTTCCAAAATAACTCCCCTAAGGAACGGTCCTCTTCCATCATCAAAGTATTTAACTCCTTTAAAGCTTCCTATGTTTGAAGGAAATAATGGAGAGTTAAAATCAGTTATTCTTCCATTATCATCCACTATTGAGATTGGACCATTTTCTCCTAACTCCTCTGGGAAAAGCCAAGCGTCTTCCCTTTCCTTAATATTATAACCTCCTCCAGATGTATTAACCAAAGTGAATATATCGTCTCCTCTTAAGTTAGTATAACACCTATAATCGCTTGGAGATAAATCTTCATTAAGTATTGGATAAGATTTATCAAACAGATTGGTTCCTACAAATATAACTTCAGTTTGTGGACCTACAGATGCAAAAGCTATAGAAAATGTAGAGGAGTAATATGAATCAGAAATACTAGGTATTAATGAATTTCCTGTTTGATCTTTACACCCTCCAAATATATTTAAGTTTCCGCACACGTCTTCCAAAAACCCTCCAGGATCTGCATCAAGAGTTAGATTTACATCATTGTTTGGATATCTTTGGTCTATGTTTCTACACACATCTTCCAAATTAATATCCTTTATATAATTTCTTCCATCAAATATTATTCCAACATATTTATCAGATATTTCTTTTCTTATATCTTGAGCGCTACAGTAGTAAGGATCTGTACTATTAATGTTTTGGTTCTCTCTTGCAGTTATATTATAGTCAACATAAACAAAAATACTTCCTCCCAAATGAGCAAGATAAATAAACCTATCGCTTCCTTCTCCATAATAATAAGGTTTCATTACAAGAACTTTTGGATGTTTTTCAACCAAATCTTTTTCTGAGAGATAGGGTTTGTTTGGGGAGGATTGGCTAATTGGAGTTCCATCAAATAAATTATAGGAGTCAGGATATAAATAGTTGCAATCACCTCCTGTACAGCCACAAGGAACTTCTACAAGCTCTCCATTTTCAATTGCTGTGCAAGAGCTCCTATAATAATCTTTTTTATTGCAAAAAGAGGAAAGGCAATCTTGCCCACTCCTACATTCATATTCAGCCCCAATCCTTTCCCTTCCCTCCTTATCCATACTTCCAAATTTAAACTGTTCATAATAAGTAGGAACTCTCCTTAATAATTCTGGATAGGAGTTGAGAGGGGCTCCTTCTAAAATTGTTATTGTTGAGTTCTCATAAATGCCTTGGGTTATGTTTCTAATTTTTCCAAGAGAACTTGATTTAGCTTTAGAAAAAGTAGGAAGGTAGTACTCATCTCCCTTTCTTTCAGAAGAAAATTCAAAACTCCCTAAATCTTGAGAAGAGCTAACCAAGCTTTGAAGAATTTCTTTATCAAAAGATAAGCCAAATAAATAAGGAGTTACATAAACCTCATATCCCTTTTCATTAAACAACTCTCCATTATTTAAGAAAGGTATTTGCTTACTTTTGTATTCTTGAGAATAGCAAAAAGAAAGAGAAGAGAAAGGTTTTTTCTCATTAGGAGAGAAGAGAAAATCTTGCTTTGCATTTAACATACATTCCGCAAAAGTAGTGAAGTTATTTATCCTCTCAGAACTTGAAGGAGAATAACCATTCAACACCCAATAATCTCCTTTCTTAACACAAAGTTGCTGATTATTTATCATTTCCTCAGTTAAATAAGTATAATAATCATCCACAAACCCAGAAGGGTTTAAGGCTAACATGTAGGAGGAGAAAGGAACTAAAGTTCTTGCTATCTCAAAGTCCTCAAAACTCCTTCCAGCCCCTATCCTATAGGTTACGAATAAAGCTCTTTGTGACTTAAGCTTTTCTAATGAGGAAGGAGTTAGTTCTCTAAACTCACACCTCGCATAAAGGAAATTAGATTGAGTTGAAACTAAATATTGGAAGTTATAATTAGGCAATCTATAGGTTAAGGAAACTCCTTCTCCAAAAACTCTTCTATTCTCTTCAGCATCAGCTATGGAAAAGGATTCTTTTTGAGGAGAATAATACATAGAAGGATAACATACTAGGTAAGTGCAACCAAATTCACACTTCTCTCCTGCCAAAAAGGTTCCAGGACAAGGAGAAACTTCTAAAGGAGAGGGAAACTCAACTATCTCATTATTAACTTTATCCCTTAAAGCACATATCTTACAAAATCCTGTTTCTTGAAATTCACTACAATCATACCAGTTTCCTCCACACCCTCCACAATCAATTCCAGAAGGACATTGTTTTTGGGAAAGTCCAACATAATCATCTGAAAATACTTGAGGAAGTGCATTGTTTTCCAAAACATCCTCCATGTTTGTTATACAAAGCTCTCCAACCTCTCTTAAACATCCTTGCAAAAATAATAGAGAGAGGAAAAGGATTATAAGGAAAGGCTTAAGGCCAAGTTTTATTCTCATGATCTCCTCCTAAATAAGCCTGTTTAATAAAGACCCTATGTCTGCTCCTGTATAGATTCCTTTGCTTAAAATAAGAGAGAAGTTGTTTATAAATATTGCAGTCAACGAGAGCGAAACAATTTGAGAAATTAAGAACTCAGTAGAAAGAATTAATCCTAAATCTTCCTCTATAGATTGTGGTTCTCCTAACGTTGGGTTGAATCCTCTAACCAATTGTTGTTCTGGGAGGATTAGGGCACTAGTGGCTACTAACTTACAAAATGCTTGGTCAGCTTCAACAAAAAACTCTTCCTTATCTTCTAATATTAATTTTGGAACTCCAAAAAAGAACATTGCAGTTGTTATTGGATAAACATAATAAAACCCTATGGAAAGAGCTATAAGGAAGCTTCCTGCTGCTCTAAAGAAAGGAATTACTCTTAAAATTAAACCAAAGATCAGGAAATAGCCCATGCTATCCTTTATATATCCTAAAGCTGAGTAAGCAACTGATAATCCAACAGCTATTGAGGTATCAATACTAGCCCTAATTATTAATTCATTTCCTCTCTTTATTGAAGAGAAAGAAGGATCTCCAAGGATTGGGTAGGAAAAGATAGAGAAGGTGGTACCTCCTTCTTTCAAATAATTAGAGGCTAACCTAGCATTTTTCATAGCTAATAAAAAGGCAGAGTTCATATTGTCAAATACAAGTGGTCTCAAATAGGACTCAATAAACCCTATTGTTCCTTCTGTTGGAGTGAAGATGAAAGGATAGAAGATTGTAGCAAGCCATTCAATTATTTTAAAGAGGAGAAAAAGTCCTGCCCAGAGAAGGGCAACTGCAATACTATCCAATATCTCAGCCTTTGCTTTAACAACTCCTTGTTCATCACTAAATATTTTAGCAAACATATACCTCAAAACTGCTACTGCAAAAAATATTATTACTCCAATCAAGAATAGCTTTTCAAAGGATGCTATTTCATTAGGAGAGAGAAAAGCTGTTATTGTTGGCTCTTGGGAGAGATAAGGAAGATGGGAATTTAAAAGAACTAACTCAAGCATATTACCCCTTTCTCAGAGCAAATATAAAATTTTAATGGAAAAATTACCAAGTAATTATTCCGCTCATTCTTATAAACATCTCCATAAGATTATTGCTTTCCCCTAAAAGCCTTAGTAAAGATCTAACAACAACAGCCATTATTATCAAATTTATAGAGCCAAACAAAACTACCCTAAATATTAATCCCGCATAGGCCTCAATTATATTTGAAACATTTATAACAACTCCTGATTTATCTTCAATAATAACATTTGTTCCACTTCCCTTAATCTTCCATTCATCAGTTAAAGTTCCCAAAGAGAGTTGAAGAAAAGATTGGCTTATGGAAGGAATTCTATCATTAGTTAGCTTAGAAGCTGAGGAGAAATCGGTTGCAATCAAATCATTTGAATTCAAATTTGGTAAGCCAAGAACATACGCTTCTAAAACTATTAAAAGAGGGTAAAAAACATAAAAAGAGAGGATTAAGGCAAATAGCACATTAGCAAAGGTTCTAGTGAATGGAATTAATCTCATAACTATCATTATTGAGAGAACAGCTACAATGTTTTGAGAGAGAAAGAACTTTATAAGAACTAGCTGGGAAAATGCAAAAAGAAAAACAGTTGTGAAAAGCAAAGAGGAGATTTGGAATAAAAAGCGAGTAGCCCACTCTAAATCAGAAAAAGGATAAATAAAGGTTTGGGGAGCTCCTAGCAAACAAATTAAAAAACTATTTGAAGCACATTTTGAGATGCTTATTCTTGTTAAATAAAGCAAGTGCATTAAAGCCCAATTATTTGCTGCTGAGAGTTCTAAGGAGGAAGCAGTGAGGGAAAGTGAATAATCATAAGCAGCCTCATAAAAACAATCTCCTTGGAGTATTCCTTGCTTTCCTGTAATGCTCTCCATAAAATCATTCAGCAAAGATGAGGAGGTGTCTTTGAAAAAAGAAACTATTATTATTAGAAAAACTATTATGAAACCATCTGCAATAACATTCCATATTTCTTCTCTTGCCCAAAAGGATACTTTTTCATCCCCTATTATGCGTGAGGCTATGAAAGCTATTGCTATTATTCCGAATGAAACAAGAACACTTAAAGAGAGTAAAGAAACATCAATTGAAAATGCTGTGGAACATAAATCTGCCATCTTATCCTCATCCTCCTGAAATGTAGTAGGTTAACCTTCCTATTATGAATGGGCTTATCTCAGCTCCAAGTATCTTCGCTATTCCTCCAACAATAGAAACAAAAGTTAGTAATGTTATTCCCTGCGCCAATATTACAAAAAACACAAAGGAAGAAATAACACTACCTGAAGAGGTTATTGCATTCTTAACCTTAGATAAGTAAGAAGTTAGTTTTGAGTTAGGGCAAGGAAAGACTAAAGCTTCTACTCCTGAAAGCTCAACTTTTATAGAGTTATAGAAGGAATTTATTTGGTTTTGTATTGCTGCTTGGCCAGTAAAGTAAGTGTTAACAACAGCATTTGAAACTAAGATGGAGAAGGGCATTATTGAATACAAACCTATTGCTAATGCTAAGAAAAATGCTCCTCCACCTCTAGTTATTGGATTAGCTCTAAGTATTATTCCAATTGCAAGCAAAACAGTTATTGCTTCTTGGGAAGAGAGTTGTTCTATTAAAAACCTCTGAAACTCTAAAGCCATATAAGCAATTCCCAAAAAATAAGAAAATCCAGACATTGGTCTTATCACCGCATTATAAGCAGTGCATGGACTTAGAGAGGCTCCAGCATCTGCAGCAGGGTTTGATAAAAAACCTCTAATTCCACTACTTTCAGGATCACTACTTCTTGGAAATTCTATGGAAGTGGAGGAAAGGAAAGAAACCTGAGAAGTTAGAGAGGCCATAGCACTAGCATCTCTTAAAAAGGAAGAATGAGCATTTAGAATATCGCTCAAAACTCCTGCATTATAATCAAGAACTAAAAGGGAAGAGCTAATCAATGCATTTCTAGAAGCATTTGCCCCTGTAGTGTAGGAGTATATTGTTGCTCCTCCTATCTTCTTATTTATATAATCTGCCAACAAACCAAATAAATTATTGGCTACATCAGAAAATAGGAAAGACGTTAAAGCAACAAACAAAGCTAGGAAAAGAACATATTCAAAGAACTCGTTTCTTGAAATTATTATTAGGGAGGAGTTTTGGAGAGCCTTGCCTATCATAAACATTAAACTATAGAAGAGGACTGGAAAAACGATGATAGGGGCTAAAGGGGAGAGCTCAACCATATAACTCAACCTACATTCTTTAACAATCTTTTCTATTTCTTTTCTATTTTTTCAAATTTATTTTTTTCCCTTAATCCCAAGATTCTTACCTAAAGAGCTTGTTTATTGCTGGAAGGAACATATCTCCCTCCATAAATGAAGAGAATCCCGCAACACTATAAATTGTTGCAATTAGAGCTAGTAAAGGAATTCCATAAGTAGCAAATATTACCTTTCCTAAATCCAATAGCTGAGATTGTTCATTTGCAAACAAAACAGTTACAAGAGGGGCCCTATTAGCACAAAGACTACAATCCACATAAGTTGGATAATATCTTAGGTTGGTTGGGTAGTTTTCACATCCAGAACAAGTTCCATAAGCGCTTGGCAAAGGTTCCACAACAACCTCAAAATAATTTTTAAGATTTTGTCTATTAATGAGGAGGGTTGACCAATCCTCATAATTAAATATTCCTTTTGATTGCTCATACCATCCATTTCCTCCAAAACAATTGTATTCAGCAAAGCAAACGTCCTCTGTATAATTATCAAATTTTAAAATGTAGTTGCTGCCTGTGTAATAAGCATCAATACTCCTACATTGAGTAGGGCAAAAAACATTAAAGCTATCTTTTGTTCCAGGAACTATATTTGGAAGGCTCCTACAATCAGTTGGGCACTCAATCTCATACTTTTGAATGTCATCAGAAGGAGAAGAGAGCTCAAATATCTCATTATAAAGTTGCTCATTCTCATATGCATACATCTTCTTAAAACATTGAGGATAATTATCATACAAAACTTTGCAAGCTCTCTCTGCATCTCTACATTGAATTGAATCATCTGGGTATGGGAGGGTTCTACACTCCTCAAAACAATAAAGCCCTGTTGTGTCTTGAGGAGTAGCGTTAGGGGAAAGAGGGGTTAAGGTTAATCTACTCCCTCTCCTTATCTCGTAAAGTTGCTCAAAACCTGCTTCTTCAGAATATCCTTTCAATGTTGCTAAGGAAACAACATCATTAGCATAATCTAAAGCACCTAGCTCTCTTGCATAATACTCACAAGAGTAGAATGTTGTAGAAGTTTGAGGATCAACAAATGTTTCTGTTTCCCCTCTAATAAATTCAGGAGCAAATTGGTAGAGGGCTATTTCATTACTAAAAACTTGCTTTGGATTTGTTTTATCATAAAAAGCTATTACATTGTTAAAGCAAACTGAAGGGCAAACTTCATAAGAAGATTCTTGCAATTGAGAGATTGGTTGGAAGAAAGGAAAGTAGAAGAGAAACATAAATGTGGGGTAAAATAGCATTATCCCTAAACCAACAGCAATTAGAGTAGAACCTATTCTCCTACTAAATATAAAAATTCTTAATAGAATTCCTACAGCCAATATAGCCGGGCCAAATAAGGAGGTGGAAAGCTTAAGAGTAAAGAAGGATACTACAACTCCAATATAAGCAAACTCAAAGAAATCTCTTAGTATTAACTTTGGATAAGAAGAAGCTCCTTTATCATACTCATATCCAAAACTAGAATAAGCTGCAATTAGGTTTTCTATTCCAATATGAAAACCCAAAGTTACTTGGGATTTGGCTATTTCCTTGTTTATCTCAATAACTTTATTTTCCATTGGTTCTAAATAGGAGTTCTTTAAGTAGTTAAACACAAAGTTATCCAAACAAAATCCATAACTGTTTTGAGGATCACAAGCAATAGCATAATCTTTTTCAAGGCTAACTAAGCCAACCAAAAAATCAACAAATGCTAGAGCAATTATTAGGAACATCACTATAGCTGTATTTGCTAGGAGTTCCTTTACTTCTATTCTGAAATAATACTTAAGGATTTGTAAATTAAAGAGATCTCCAAGCATATAAAGCAAAGCTGTTATAAAAACAGCAATAGCTAAAGAAAGGATTGCTAAAGCCTGCCAATTCTTCAAAATATCAAACAATATGCCAGAAGGAGCATTTTGGAGGTCTTGAAACCTTTGTTCTAGAGAAGTGGAAAAAGTTATAGCTAAAATAAAGGCAAGGAAGAAAATAAAAAGAAAATATCTGGATCTCTCTTCTTTCATACTATTCACTTCCTAATGAGAATACATCAAAAATTTTCTTAAAGTTTGAGATAAAGCTGAAAACCAATCCAAGTATTAGATTTGGAATAAATACAGAGGTTAAAGTATAGATTTGCAAAAACGCTAAATCCTCACAAGTTATTGGAGTTAGAAAATAAAAAGAAAAACCAGAAGGAAGCTTTCCCTCCAACTCATCACAAAGGTCTAAATAAAGGCTTGCTATTGGATTGGAGAAGTCAATAAAAGGATAGAGAAAAACTGAATAAAGAGAAGGAAGTAGGAAAAATATTCCTATGAATAAGGAATACATGAAATCTCCTACAGAAGTAAAGCCTGGAATAATCCTTATTATTAAAGCTAAGAGAAGGAGGATAAAAATAGCATTGCTACTTACTAATAATTCTAAAATAAATCTTTGAATGGAGAGAGTAGCCAGGATTGCGTTTAAAGCTCCTATTCCCATATTAGCATTTTCCACAAATATAATATTTTTTGGAGCTGATCTAGAAGGGAAAAAAGCAATCCCAGAGCCAAAGCTACTTATTTGCCTATAAACTATTGAATTAGGGCCAAACTCAGTAATTATTTGGTCTCTATAATACTTTATCTTTCTTATTATTTGAAGTTGCATTATTTTTATTGACTCTCCTCCAGCTGTAACCAAAAACTCATAATCATCTCCTGCTGGAAGTAAATAGGAGAAAGTAAAGCAAAATAAAGAGAGCAAAGGTCCTGTTATTGCAAAAAATAAGGCAGAAATTGCAAAGTTTCTCATGAGATCTTGAAAAAGCAAAACTGCTCTTCTATCGTTTGGATTAGCTCTTGTATAAACAAAGAGAGCTATTGAGGAAAAAGCTAGGATTAAGATTAAAACTGCAATAGTTCCTTGATTTTTTAGCAATTCATTAACCAAAGCTGTTGAAATGTCAAGGCACTTCATGCTATCCCTAAATTAATCTTTCCACCCCATATAGGAAGAACTCTCCTCCTAGAATTATTGATAAAGATCTTATAAAGGAAATCACTACTAAAGCAACCACAAAATAAAACATAAAGATGCCTACTGTAAAACCAATAAGAGCTTGTGAAAAAAGAGGGAAAAACCTGCTTGAAAAAGCGCTATCAACCAAAAAGATTTGGTTTCCTGTAATATAAGACATTAACCCCCCATATGAAACTGCTTTTACCCCATTAATTAAAGATGTTAGAGCTATTGAAGCAACATCAGAAATTATTGGAATCCCAATTAAAGCTGTTATGTTTAAAGTGTAAGCTGTTAAGGTTAAAGCCCTTGAGAAATAAGCAAAAGTTCTAAAAAATCCATTTATGAAATTTCCGTAGGAGAGGAGGGAATTTAAAGCTCCTGCCTCAGCCTTAGCATTATCAATTAGAGCAGTTATTCCAAGCAAAGAGTTGTCATCAAGTAATGAGTTCGTTATGTCTGAAGCCAAAACAACTGTCATAGGTAAAACTAAACCCGCCCCTATTCCAATAGCAACCATTGTAGAGCCAAGCTTTCTGGTTAAAGAAAATGTCCTAAAAAATATTCCCAAAGGAATAAAGAACTTTATTGAAAAAAACTCAAAAATTAGCATTAACTGCTTAAGGCCAGACAAATAAGTTAAGTGGTCAAAAATGCTTGAATAAAATATTAATAATTTATCCAAAAGGATAGAGAAAGAAGAGGTCTGAAAGCTCCCTCCTACCTTAAACCCAATAGCTCTAAAAACAAAGCTTACAGAGTTTGAAACTGAGATGCTAGAAACAGTAGCTGCAGGAGGAATGTATTGGGAAACCAAATCATACATTCTAAATAAAAAAGGGTTTATTATATTATCATCTATTTTAGAGATTGCTAGATCCACAAAAGAACTCTTAGGCTTTTGTAAAAAGTTTGAAGCTAAGCTATCAAAATAGTCCCAACCAACTGCAATAACTAGTAGTAAAACCAAGTTTAGGATTATGGTCTTAACTTCCTCTCTATAAGTTATTATCCCCCTTTCATTTCTTGAGACTAAATTAAAGTAATAGAGAGCTGTTGCAAAGGAGAGAGAGGCTACTGAAGCAACTAAGATTAAATCTGAATATTGGAGCATATCAAAAGGAGAGAGATTTGTCAAATGAGACATTAATTTAATTTCTAAGTTATTGTTTAAAAGCTCTATGTTTTAGCTTTGTTTTTTCTCTTCTCAAAAAAGAAAACATTAGAGATACATTATGGAGTTAGTTTCCTTATTTCCAGCTGGATAACCAAACACAAATAAAGCCTTCTTCAGCCCAACAGCTTTTTTTATTTCCTCTGCCCTCTCAAGCACTGGTTCATATTCCCTAACAACAGCCTCACAACCAAAGGTTAGGGAGAGGTGTTTTGCTGTCTTTTTGTTAGGAGTAACAACCATTATAGGATTTTTTGGCCTGTATTTTGCTAGCTTTAGAGGGGTCGTTCCATGCATTGTTGGAGCTATTATGTTTACTCCTAAATCATTTGAGATGTTGGAGGCATGTAAAGCAAACACATCCTTATAATCAAAAGTTTTTGGAGAAAAGCTTTCAAAGTGTTGCTCGTTCTCCTCTATAATCCTTGCCATAACTTTAACACTCTCTATTGGAAACTTTCCAACTGAGGTTTCTTCACTAAGCATTAAAGCATCAGCTCCATGGAATACTGCATTAGCAACATCACTAACCTCAGCCCTTGTTGGAAAAGGAGAATCAACCATGCTCTTTAACATGTGAGTTGCAACAATACTTATTTTTCCATAAGAATTAGTAAGCCTTATTATGTTTCTTTGAATGTTAGGGACTTTTTCAAAAGGAATCTCCACTCCCAAATCTCCTCTAGCCACCATAACTCCAAAGCTATTTTCAACAATTTCCTTAAGCTTATCCACACTCAATTGATTTTCAACCTTTGAAATTACTTTGAGAGGATAACCATCAATTATTCTCTTTACTTCTTCAATATCTTCTCTAGAGCTAACAAAAGAAACAGCTATAAAATCAAAATCATACTTTTTCATAACCTCAATATCCTCAATATCCTTTTTGCTCATGAATGAGATTTCCAACTCCCTTCCAGGAACATTTACTTTTCTCCTAGGAGTTATAACTCCATCCTCTAAGGCTTCAATAACTATTCCTTTAGTGTTTTCAACTACAACAAACTCCAATTTTCCATCATTTATTAATACTTTATCTCCCAATTGAAGAGAATTTAGAGCTTCAGGATTTGTTACTCCTATATCCTCAATTAAGTTAAGCCTCTCTCCTTTCTTAAACACAACATCCTCCTTATTTGTTGTCCTTATTTCAGGCCCTCTAGTATCTCCAAGAAGGGATATCGTTTTCTTTAATTCCTCCTCCACCTCATCAATCATCTTCCTTACTTTTCTTGCTATTCTCTCATCAGCATGAGAGAAATTTATCCTTATTCCATTAGCATATTCACAAATTCCTAAGAATTTTTCAAAGTCCTCAATACTAGGCCCAAACGTTGCCAAAATCTTAGTTTTTCTCATAGCTTAAGAAAGCTAGATAAAAGGTATTAAAATGCTTTCGCTTTTTTTGGATAAATGTCTAAAAAGGAGGAGTGGAGAAAGGGAATTCAGTCTATTCTAAACTCAAACCATCTAACTTTCTTGTTTTTAATTGCTTGTTTAAGAGAACTTTGATTTGGATTTAGCTTGGAGGAAGAGGTTTTTACCTCTATAAATACAACTTCTCTAACCTTGTTTTCATCCAATCCCACAAAAGCAATAAAATCAACAGGTTTCCCAAGAAATTTTAGCTCCCCTGGTTTAAAAGGAAAGTCTTTGAAAAAAGGAGAGAGTTGCTCATAAATACTTCCCTTTAAAACCGCCCTACTTAACTTCAAAGACTCCTTTAGCTTTTTGTTAAACCTTCTCAAAAGAAAAAAATAAGTGAGGAAAGCTGAAAATAAGGAAAAAAATAAAATTAAGAGAAAAACCTCAAATAGAGAAAATACTATTGCCATAATTTTCCTCCAACCTAAGAGCTGAGGATGAATATTTTTTCTTTCTTATTATCTAACCTAGCAAACCCTATTCTTTCCAAGTGAACTATCTCTCCCTCTCTTATTTCCTTAATTGATTCCTCAACAAACCCTTTCTCTTGCTTTAAAGGATTTAGCTCTCCTTTTTCATTCAAAAGCTCTTCCACAATAAATAGAGTTGCCTCATTTAGAGAGGAAACCCATGGGATTGTTTTTAGAGAGCTAGAGCTTTCCCTACACCTCTTTCCAGAGCTTAAATCAAAGCAACCAATTCCTTTTAGATTTACTTTTCCTAGATTCAAATCTTCTTTTTCAATAAAAACAAAGCCCTTAACTCTCAAAGTTTTATTCCCTAAATGGGAGGAAGGGTGGAATGGAAGGGTTACTTCCCCATTAAAATCAATCTCAACTTTGACAGGGTTTCTTATGAACATTATCCTCTTAGCTATTGGATCTAGAACCTTTCTATTCTCTTTTAATAGAAAGGAGAGGTCCACAACCTTTTCTTGCTTTCCAATTCCAAACCTTAAAGCAAAGTTCTTAATTGCTAGCTTATGAATTCCTCTCCTCCTAAGCCCTCTTATAGTTAAAAGCCTAGGGTCATCCCAACCACTAACTTTGGAGGACTCAACCAAAGGTTTTAGCAATCTCTTACTAACAACAGCTCCTTTAACTTTAAGCCTAGAAAAATGAATTAGCTTTGGCTTCTTCATCCCCAACTTCTCCAATATATCATAATAAAGCTTTTCTCTAAGCTCATACTCTTTGCTCCTCATCGCTAAAGTGACATGGAGGCTGTCTAAAATTGGAGTTACAAAATCATAGCTAGGCCAAACCAAATACTTTGTTGATTGTCTGTAGTGGGGGGTTGTTATAACCCTAAACATTGTTGGATCTCTTAAAGCTGTGTTTTCACTGCTTAACTCTCCCTTCCAAAGCACAACAGCCTCTCCTTCCTCAAAATAACCTTCCAACATTTTATCAAATAACTCAAGGTTTTTTTCAGGAGGGGAGCTTCTTTCAGGGAGAGGAATGCTTTTAGCTCTACTCTCCCTTATTTTTTCCAAAGGAGAGGTTGAAACATACATAAACCCTTTTTCAATCAAATACCTTGCCCTTTCATAAAAGAACTCCATAAAATCTGAAGTGAAATACTCCTTATCCCACCTAATTTCCAACCACTCTAAATCCTCTCTTATTGCTTTTACAAATTCCTCTTTCTCATTTTTAGGGTTTGTGTCATCAAACCTAAGCAAAAACTTCCCATTATTTTGCTTTGCAATCTCATAGCTTAAAAAAGCTGCTTTAGCATGGCCAATATGCAAATACCCAGAAGGTTCAGGAGCAAACCTTGTTATTGCATTCTCAAACTCAAGTATTTTTTCCTTTTCCTTTCTTTTTCTAAACTCATAGGAGGAGAGAAGCTCCCCTATTTTTTCTTTTCCTTGCTCTTTTGCAATGGTATTAACTTCTTCAACAACTCCCCTAACAATTTCAACAACTTCCTTTGGAGAGAAGGGGAGGGATTTCTCCTTTAACTCCCCAATAACTTTTGGAACAACAAACTTTGGATTTGCTTCTCCATAATCATAGCAGTTCTTTAGAGCATACTTCTTAGCTATTTCCTCAATCTTCATTCCAATACCTCCTCTAAGAGCTTTGAATATCTCTTAGCTAAATTAAAGGGAACTCCTAAAAATATTAATGAATAAACTTTCTCTCTATAACTCCTAACCTCATCAACAGACCTTGATAAGCTTGCTGGAAAGAAAGGAAGTCCATATTTAAGCAGCAAAGAAATGTAAATTCTTAACCTTTCAATAGCTTTGCTTTTCTCTATTCCTCTTTTATAATAAATAAAATCCAAACCAATTAAAATTAGAGCTCTCCTCCTTTCAGCGACTTTTTTTAGAATTCCTCTATCTAAGGAGTAAGAGGGATCATAAAGAAAAGCTCTCCTAGAGGAAAACCTCAAAAAATCTTTCGTTTTTGTTTCAATAACCTTTTTCTTCTTCTTTAACTCCTCTAGAGATAAAAAGTACGGGCTAGAGCTCTCAAACCTCACAATATCCTTTATCATATAGCTAATAAGCAAATAAAAAGTTAAAAAAGAAAGCTTGAATAAGATTTAAGCTTTTATTCTTTAGGAGGCTTACTTCTTTTTATGCATTAACTTCTTTTCCTTCTTTTTGCTTCCTTTTCTTTGCTTTCTTCTTCCTTTTGCAAGCAATCCTCTAGCTTTTCTTCCTGCAGAGGTTAAGCCCCTAAAAGCCCTTCCTACTCTTGAAACAATCTTCTTTAAGTACTCTCCCAAATCAGGGCTCTTTCTATCTGCTAGAATAACTTCAAAGTATTTGTATTGGCCATCCTCTCCAACCCAATAGCTATTTATTACTTCAGCATTTCTATGCTTTCTTGCTGCTCTTTGCTCAGCAATTGCTTGAAGAGAGAGTTTTTGTTGAGTGTAGAGATAAGCGTGCCTTGCTTTTCTTCCCCCTCTTGGTTTTTTCCTTTTTCTCAAACCCTTTCCAATCCTAACCCTAACTATGAAAACTCCTTTTTTTGGTTTCCATCCTAAAGAGCGTGCTCTTGCTAAATTTGTAGGTCTTTCAACTCTCACAATACTTCCTTCTTTTCTCCATTTTATTAGTCTTGCCCTATACTCAGGGCTTCTCTCTTTATATTCTTGTTGAAGAGTCTCTCTAATATATTTATAAGCTCCCATAAAATCCCTCCTTAGCTTTTAGCTTTCTCCTTCTTTTTCCTCCATAATGCTTAAAATAGCATCTGCTACTCTTCCTTCAGCCTTCTTTAAGGCTTCTACAGCCTTTTCTCTACTCACATTGGTTTCTTTCATTATTAAGGAGATGTCCTCCTCATTAAGGCTTTCTTCAAACCTCTCCTCCCCAACAATTTGGTAGGAGGTTTTTCCCTTAACCTTTAATGCCACAACAACTGGCTTTTCAATAACTATTTTCCCTTCCTCAAGCTCAATAACCACTTTTTTTGCATTGAGCTCTTCTTGCTTTATGTTCATCTTTTTCATTAGCTCTTGCATTTGCTTAGGATTTAGCATTATTAAAAACCTCCTTTAACTCACTTTTCTTAACTTCTATGCTCTCAACAGGGTTTATTATGTTTGTTGCCTTAAAGATTTCATTTGCAACTCTCCTATCAAATATAGCTTTCAACAAATCATAATAATTTCTGGAAGAAGCTGATTTTATTACTTGTTCAACCAAAGCTTTTCTAAGGTTTTTCTTAACAACAGCACTAACCTTTGCTTTTGTTACTAGCAAAAGCTTAAGCCTAACTTGCCTTCCATCTTTTGTTGTTACATCCACAACCTCATGGATAACGCTTCTCCTCCTTCTTGCTAAGGACTTTAAGTATGCAAAGCTCATATAATGCCCTATCATCTCAGAGTAAGCTTTCTCTCCCTTAACATCCACAACTCTAAGCCTAACATTTGTGTAAAGAGCATACCTATTCATTTTGCCTGTTAAATCCGAAAGAGGGATGTTTACAACTCTATTTATTAAATTAGATGGATTTGAAGAAATTATTTGAGCTAGCTCTTTTCTTTCAAAAGCTTCAGGAGCTAAAACTGAATACCATTTCTTTAACTTCCATTTATCCACCACTTTCCTTCTTTTCTTAACCATTAAACCACTCTCCTAAAACCTCCTAAAACTTAACTAAAATTTATCTTACTAAAAGCATAACTCTTTCAATACTGTAGTTCCAATCCTTTGGAACCTTTCCAACCCTCTTATAATACCTTAAAAGCCTATGTATTTTGCTCTCAATGTGGGAAAACTTAACCCTATTATGAATATCTTTTTTGTGTTGCTTTAAGTGCTCATACATCCTAACAGCTTTTGAAAAGAGGTTTAACAAATCCTCAGGAAATGTTTTATAGAGGTTCTCCTCCTCCAAGTACTGAACAAGCTTTTTTCCTGTTTGTGCTTTAAAGCTAGGAACCCCATACTCATCTCTTAAAATAAGCCCTATTTGAGAAGGAGGAACACCTTTTTGATAGAGGTTTCTAACTATTTCCTTAATTTTTTCCTCCCCTAATTCAACAAACTCTGCTTTTTCCTTCCTCTTTGCTCTTTTTCTCTTGCTTTTTCCTTTCTTCTTTGAATGCAATCTAGCCATGAATATCCCTCAATAGCAAAATATGAAACTGACTTAAATAGAATACCCCTAGGTTTTTTAAAGCTTTATGATTAAGAGTAGAGCAAATTCAACCTTCTTAAAACCAATTCCCTTAAAAAGGAAAAAAGGAAAATGGAAAAGGAGGGGAAAAATGAAAGTAGAAATAAAGGAAACTTCTTGTGGAAAGTTTATGGAGGTTTTTTTAAAAGAAGGGGAAGAATTTCACACACAACCAGGCTCTATAATATCTTATGAAGGAAACCTTGAAATAGAAGCTAATATACAAGGAGGTCTTATAGGAGGGGTTTTAAGAAGCTTTGGAGGAGAGAGCATATTCATAACAACTCTAAAAGCACTAGGAGATTCATTAGTTAAAATTTCTCCCTCAATTCCCTCAGAAATAGTAGAGATAAACCTAAATGGAGGGCTTATTATAGGAGATGGCTCCTACCTAGCCCATTCTGGAGATATAGAGGTTAGTGGAAAGTTTGGAGGGATAACTGCTTTATCAGCAGGTAGTGGAGTTATATTTTTACATGCACAAGGAGAGGGAAAGCTCTATTTAAACGCTCCAGAGAGCTTAATTGAGAGAGAGCTCTCAGAAGGAGAAGTCATTTATGTTGACAACTCCTCTTTTATAGCTTGTGAAGATGGAATGGAGATTGAAAAGGTGTTGATAGGAAAGGGGATAATTGGAAAGTTGTTTAGTGGAGAAGGGGTGTTCTTTAAAATTTCAGGGCCTGGAAAGCTATATTACTCAACAAAAAGTCCAAGAGGGCTTGCTTCAGCAATATCCCGTTATTTGCCAAAGCCATAAAAGCCAAAAAAAGAGTTAGGACCATAAGAGGCCTTAAAAACCTTAAAAAATTTAAAACAATTTTTAAAACAATTTTGGAGAAAATTAATTATGGTAGTATTAATTATAATAGGAATAATTCTAGTGCTAGTTGTATATGGAATTTGGGAATACAACAACTTAGTTAGGCTTAAAGAAGAAGCAAAAAATGCTTGGGCTCAAATAGATGTTCAATTAAAGAGGAGAGCTGATTTAATTCCAAGCTTAGTTAATACTGTTAAAGGTTATGTAAAGCATGAGAAAAATCTTCTAACAAAGATTACTGAATTGAGGTCCAAAATAATTAGTGGGACTCCTCAAGAAAGAGTTAAGGCAAATAACATACTAAGCGATACTTTAAAGAGTTTGTTTGCTGTTGTTGAGAATTATCCTGATTTAAAAGCAAACCAAAACTTCTTAGCATTACAGGAAGAACTTGTAAATACAGAGAATAAAGTAGCTTATGCAAGACAAGCTTACAATGATGCAATTTATAGCTATAATGTTAAAGTAAAATACTTTCCCTCTAGGCTTATCGCATCTCTGGCAGGATTTAAAGAGATGGAGTATTTGGAAGTAGAGGAGAGTGCAAAAGCTCCTCCAAAGATTGAGTTCTAAGCCTTAAAAGCACTAAAAGCACTTAAGTTTTATTAGTGTGACATTGGTGTGAGATAACCTAAAGGAAAGCAAAGAACAAAGGGATCCTCATGTCTTCCCTTTTTACAGAGAGGAGGAAGAACCTCATTAAATCAGATTTAATACTCTATGGAATGATAACACTTGCACTAATCTTTCCTTTTATAGTTCTAAACCTAACAGATAATATTCTATTAACCCTATTTTTAGCAGGAATGGCGGCTCTTTACCTTTTATCATTAAACAACAGTATAGACATAACTTTCTCCTCAGTAGGGGCTGAAAAGATAACAAATAAAATGAAGAAAAATATTAAGATAAGGCAATTCCTAAATCTTTTGGAAGAGCTAAAAATAGCTGCAAATTATAAAGGAGAGATAACTCCTTATTTAATAAAACATGACAGTATAAATGCGATGGCAATCTCAAGAAAAAATAAGGCTGCTGTTGCAATAACTACAGGAGCCTTAAAGAAATTGAATAGAGAAGAGCTTAGTGGGGTGGTTGCACACGAAATAGCACACATAATTAATGCTGACAGCGATGTTAAGTTAAGTGCATTCATTGCAGTTGGAGTTTTAGGAACTTATCTAGAATATATAAGCAGAATTGGAGGAAATTCTAGAAAAAAGGGGTCTAACATACTCCTACTAATAATTGCTCTAATCTTTTATGCCCTCTCCATACTCATGTTCTTTGCAATAAGTAGGAGGAGAGAAACGTTGGCGGATGTGGATGCAGTTAGGTTAACAAGAAATAAGTACGCTCTCATAAAAGCTTTAGAAAAGATAGCTGAAAATGAGAAGATGGAAGTTCCTGAAAGTGCAGCAAGCTTATTTTTTGCAAATCCTCTCTCCCCACAACTAAGCACTGCTTTTTTTGGTTTGTTCAGAACCCATCCTCCTCTAAAAGAAAGAATTGAGTATTTGAAAAGGCTTTAGATAAAGAGACAAAAACTAGGAATTAAACAACATTTAAAACATATTAAGTGAATTAAAGGTGTTATGGAAAAGGAAGAGTTGATAAGAGTTGAGAATGTCTCCAAATACTTTAATGTACCTAAAGGAAAATTCTTAATGTTTCCTCTATGGGAAAAGAGGGAAGTTCTAAAAGGAATCTCATTTAAAATTAAGGAAGGAGAATTTGTTGGTTTGCTAGGACCAAACGGAAGTGGAAAAACAACAACAATAAAGATAATGGCAGGAATACTTGTTCCTGAAAAAGGAAAAGTAGATGTTTTGGGCTATGTTCCTTGGAAAAAGGAAGAAGAATACTTGAAGAAGATTGGAGTTTTGTTTGGAAATAGAAGTAACTTAATGTTTGATGTGCCTGTTATTGATTCTCTTCTTTTATTTAAAGAGATATATGAGCTTGATAAAGAGTTTTTTGATAAAAGGGTTGAAGAACTAGCTAGGATGCTTGAAATAAAAGATATCCTTCAAACCCCTGTTAGGAAACTAAGCTTTGGGCAGAGAATGAGGGCTGAGATCTTAGCTTGCTTTCTTCATAAGCCAAAAGTGGTATTTTTGGATGAACCAACAATTGGATTGGATGTTATAGCTAGTAAAAAGGTTAGAGAGTTTCTAAAGAAAATAAACAGAAATGAGAAAACAACTATAATACTAACAACTCACAACATGAGGGATGTGGAAAGGCTTTGTAAGAGAACTCTCCTAATAAAGGATGGAAAAATAATATTTGATGGAAGCACAAATAAGCTAATAAAAAAGCTAATAAAATACAAGTATGCAAAGGTTGAGTTCAATTCAATAAGAAACAAAAGCTATGAGAAAAAAATACTTGAGAGTTATGAGGTTGAGAAATGCAATAACTCTTTAGTTGGGAGAATTCCTTATAAAGAGCAAGTAAAATTTACAGAACTTATCTTCAAGGCTTATGATGTTAAGGCATTCTCCCTAGAAGATCAAAGCTTAGAGGAGTTAATAGAGGAGGTATTTGAATGAAATATTTTGAATCATTCTTAATTGGGGTAAAAGAAACATTAAACTTTAAGCTAACCCTAGCCCTTCATGTAGTTTCTCCATTAATAATGGTTAGTCTTCTCTCCTTTATTTGGGGAAATATTTATGATAAAGATTTCCTAACTTATTTCGTAGGGGTAAGCTTATTGCTTCCTTCCTTTACCTTCTACTCCTCAAGCTCAACAAAGTTTATGCTAGCAATAAGAAATGGTTGGGAAGTTTCATTTGCAAAGCCAATAAACCTATTCCTATTCATTTCAAGCTATAATTTAGGGAGACACTTTATCCCTTATTTAATAAACTTAACCATTGCTTTCTCCTACTTATTACTTAACGGAGTAGAAATAAACTTAGCTGTTTTAGGCTTTTCCCTTCCATTCATAGTTCTGTTTGATACTTCTATGGCATACTTCATATCTTTATTTGCACACTACTTTTATTCAATTTGGGGAGTTAGAGTTATAATAAAGCTTATTGATGTTTTGCTTAGTGGGTTGGCTTTTCCATTTAATTTAATAAACCTAAAGGAAACCGGAATTTATTACCTTCCTTTTGCTCACAAGGTTTATTATATATTTGAAGCCTCTATAAAAGGCGTTCTTCCAGTTGACTCATACTTAATCCTTTTAGCTTACTCTTTATTTTTAGTTTTAATTGCTCTTCCATTTCATAAACTAGGATGGAAAAAATTTGAGGCTCAAGGGGGATGAAATTGAAAGGGCTTGAAATAATAAGGAAGAGCTTTAAAAAGATAAAAAAGTATGTAAAGGTTTTAGCAAGCTTTTTTAGAGCCTCTATAATTAGATATAACAACTATAAAATAGAATACATATACTCACTCTCTACAATTATTCCTTTTTTAATAACCCTATTCTTTTGGAAGATATTGGAAGATAGTATTGAGGGATGGAGCTTTAATGATTTGGCTTTACTCACTCTAATGGGGGCAATACTCTCAACATTAATTGAGCTAGGAGGGTTTTGGGGGGTTATGCTTTGGTTTGATAGAAATGATAGAGGAAACTTAGCTCTAATGATTACAAAGCCAATAAACCCATTAATTTATCTCCATGGAATCAACTTTTTTCCAGGCTCTATTCCAAAGTTAATTTTTTACCTTATGCTTCTCATCACATTTATAATTCAAAACAACATAAGCATTTCTATTCTAAGCGTTGTAGGGGTTGTTTTTAGCTATATTGTTTTCTTTTTGTTTTTAGGAATCATAGAGTGCATAATAATAGCTTTTGACAAAGCAGCAATCCCTCTCTTTTACACAATAATTGACATCTTCAAAATAGCCGATAAGCCAATTGATTTATCTAGCGTTCTAGGAGTTGTTTTAACATTCTTTGTTCCACTAACCTTTGCAGCACTAATACCATCAAAAATACTTTATGAAGGAAGAGAATTAGCTTTGTTCTCATTTATAATGACAGTTGTTATGTTAATTATGTTTAGCCTCTCCTACAGATTTGCAATGAAAAGGTTTGAAGCTGTTGGAGGTTAGGGTTTTTAAAAAGAGGAAAAAGGAGAAAAAGCTCTTTAATTTTTATCCTATAAAAAATAAGTGTGGATTACGAAAGGTTAGTGGAAATTATAAAAAAGGAAAAAGAAGCTACCACTCTCTCTAAAGTGGAGGAGGATTTCTATATAAAGTTAAGGGAGTTGGTTGAAAAAAAGGAAAAAGAGAAAGAGAAGAGTCCTCTCTTTATGATTGAGTATGAGAATATAAGGAGATTGGCTAGAAAGGTTGTTGAGATTAGGACAAAAAAGATAATGTTTTTAGCTCTTAATGAAATAGAAGCTCCAAACTCCATAAATGTTGAGAAAGAGTTTTATGAAGAGATTAGAAGAGCTCTCAAAAAGTTTGAGGAAAAGGTATGGAGAGGAGTTGGAGAAAAAAGAGAGAGAGAAGAAAAAAATAAGGAAGAGGGTAAAGAGGAAGCTGATCTAAATAATTTAAAGGAGGATATAGAGAGAAGGGGAGAAATTAGGGGGGAAGAGCAAAAGAAGGAGGAAGAAAGAGAAGAAATTGAAGAGATAAAAGAAAAAATAGAGGAAGAAGCTAAAGATGGGCAGGAGAGAAGGATAAAAATAAGGAGCTATGTTGAGGCTTATAGAGGGATAGATGGAATAATTTATGGTCCTTACTCTCCTGGAGAGATTATTAAAATTAATAAGGAAGAAGCCAAATGGTTGGTTGAGAATGGGTATGCTGAGTTTGTTTAGGTGTTTAGGGAAGAGAAGGCTAAAGAAAGGTAAAAAAGGTAAGCTTTAAATAACATTTTCTTAATAAAAAAGAGAGTTAAGAAAAAGGAGGTATTGGAATGAAGATTCCATTGGAAATAAAGGCTTATTGCAAATACTGTAATAGCTACACAATGCACAAAGTAAAGCAACAAAGTAAAGGAAAACCTAGGACACTCGCAAAAGGAAACAGAAAGCACAATGAAAAGTTAAAGGGACATGGAGGTAAAAGAGCTGGAAAAGTACCTGTAAAAAAACAAGGAAAAAGAGTTGTTGCAGTTTTAACCTGTGAGCAATGCAAAAAAAAGCAACAAAAAACAATAGGTAGTAGAACAAGAAAAAGGCTTGAGGTGAAGAAATGAGCGAATTCATAAAGATTAAATGTAAGGAATGTGGAAAAGAAAAAATAAGCTTTTCCCATGCTACAAGAGAAGTTAAGTGCGAGTGTGGAAATGTATTACTTTACCCAATGGGTGGAAAAGCAAAGCTAGGAAAGGCAGAGGTAGTGGAAAGCTATGGTTAAGGTTAAAGAAAAAGAGAAAAAAGATAGAAAAAGCAAAAAAAAGAGAGCAGAAACAATAAAGGAGTTGTTCTATACTGATTCTGGAACTCCGAAAAAAGGAGAGTTAGTAATAATAAAAGTAAACAAAATAATGCCTTATGGGGCTTTTGTTTCCCTTGAAGAATATCCTAATTATGAAGGATTTCTTCATATAAGGGAGGTTGCAAGCAAATGGATAAAGAATATAGGAGATTATATTAAGGTTAACATGACCACTGTTGGAAAAGTTCTTAATGTTGAGGAAGACAAGAAAATAGCTGAAATTTCCTTAAGAGCTGTTGGAGAGGATACAAAAAGAAAGAGGATGGAAGAATACCAAAATGAGAAAAAAGCCCTAAAGATAATTGAAATTGCCTATAAAAAAGCAAAAGCTAAACCTACAAAATCAATGGCTGAGAAAATAAAGAAGGATTATGAGATGGTTTATGATTTGCTTGAAGACATTAAGGAAAAGGAGGTTTCTCCAGAGCATTATTTTCCAAAAAAGGTTGCAAAAATAATTGAGGAAATAGTGGAGAGCTTAATAAAGAGGAGGAAGCTTGAGCTAAAAGCAATTGCCCACATAACAACAACAGAAGAGAATGGAATAGAAATAATAAGGAATGCATTAAAAAAGATAAAGGAAGGAGAAGTTAGCTATTTGGGAGCTCCTAAATACTTAATAAGAGTGGAAGGAGAGGAGTTCAAGGAAATAAGCAAAAAGATTAAGAAAATAGAGAATCAACTCTCCAAAGAGCTTGGGAAAAGTTTGGTTGAGTTTGAAGTAAAAAGAGGAAATAAAGAATAAGGATAAAATGATGAGAAAGCTAATAAGAAAATGCTTAATTTGTAATATTTACACACTAAAAGAAAATCATTGTGGGAAAAAAACAGTTAGTGCTCATCCTATTGATTTTAAACCTTTTTTTAAGTATATTAATCAAAGGATAAAGGTGATTTATCCATGGATACAATTGCATGGAGAAAAGGATTCAAAAAAAGAGAGCTAAATGGCTCTTCTCTCATCGTTGGATTGCCAGGAATAGGGTTAGTTGGGAGGATAACGGTTAGGTATATAATAGATAAGTTGGGGGCAAAAAGAGTAGCAAACATCTACTCCCCTCATTTTCCTTCTCAAGCTTTAATGACAAAAAAAGGAACTTTAAGGTTGCTAAAGCAATCCATTTATTTTTACAAAGAAGGAAAACTAAAGCTAAGCTTCCTTACTGGGGATGTACAACCTCTAACTCCTGAAGGGCAATTTATGCTCTCTAAAAAAATAGTTAACCTATTCTCAAAACATAAAGTAAGGGAAATAATAACTGTTGGAGGTTATAGTACAGGAGTGTTTAAAGAAAAAAAGAGGGTTTTTGGAGCCTCAAATAGCCTAGAATATCAAGAGAGGTTTAAAGAGCTAGGGGTTATATTTGGAGAGGCAAAAGGCTCTATAGTTGGAATGGCTGGAGTTATTCCTGCTTATGCTAAAGTAAAAGGAATAAACTCAATATGCTTGATGGGGGAAACACATGGGGCTTTTGTTGATGCCAGTGCTGCAAAGAAGATTGTCCAACTCCTTTCCTCCTATTTTGGATTTAAGATAAGCTTAAAAGAGTTGAATGAAGCTGCAAAAGCAGGGGAAGCTGTTATAAAGAAGATTGAGAAGGAAATTGAGAAGGCAACAAAAACACCTCCAAAGGATTTAAGCTATATAAGGTAGTAAAGGTAAGGTGGTAAAGGGCTAACAAAAACCTAAAATTAGAAAAAAGATCTCATAAGAAATCACTTAGAAAATCCTAAAAGCAAAAAACAGAATAGAAAAAGCTCATTTTTAAAATTTTTTTCATATAAAGTTAAATCATGAGGTTGCAAATTTCTGCTGAAATGATATTGTTATTAGTTGTTATACTTGCTATAGTCGCTCTTGTAGCCCAAAATTTAATGAGTACAAGCCAACAGGCTGGAGAGGCATTCACAAATTCTTCAGAAAAAATAATTGAAGGGGCTTCAAACACTTGTATAACAGATAATCAATGTCCCGAAGGGCAATACTGTATTAATGGGCTTTGCCAAGAGGGCTAATTCCCTCAAAAAGCTTTTATAGAGCTTTTATTTTTTATTTTTGGAGGGAAAACATAAAGCTACAACTCTCTATAGAGTTTATCCTTCTCCTAGCAGTTTCAACAATAGTTTTAGGAATAACTGTTTATTCTTTTCAAGCAGTAGGAGAGAGTGCCTCCTTATTAGGGGAAAGAGCTTCATTTCTAAGAGAAAGCCAATTCTTTTATGAGTTGGTTAAAGAACTCTGCATTACAGGGGATGGGAATAGTAGAGAGGTGTTTTTCTCTTATGGATTTGATGTTTCCTCCCAAGGAGAAGTAACTCTAAACCTCTCACAAAATGAGATGAGATTTGAATTAGGTTGTGAGATTGAAGAGAAATTAGTTAAAGGCAGAGTCCTTCTTTATAACGAGAGGGGAAAAATAAAGATAGAGAATTTGGATTAAACAAACCCAAAAAAAGCTAGGTTTAAAAAGATTTTTTAGGAGCAAAAATACTGTAGAGAAGCCTTAGCCTTGAAAACCTAAGAAAGGCCTTTCTGGAGGGTTCACGGGGGGCAAGGCCCCGTGAGGGCAAGGCCCAAAAAAGCATCTGAGGGCCTTAGCCTTGGGAACCTCCTAATGGCCTTTCAGGAAGGTTCCAGGAGGGCAAGGCTCCTGGGGGCCCGTAGCTCAGCCTGGATAGAGCGGTGGCCTTCTAAGCCAAAGGTCGTGGGTTCAAATCCCACCGGGCCCGTCTTTCTAAAAGCCTTATAATAGTAAAAAAGCCCAGAAAGGCCTTAGCCTTAGGAACCTTCTAGGAGCCTTTCAGGAGGGTTGATAAGGGGGGCTTGGCCCCTTATTTCAAATCCCACCGGGCCCGCTTTAAGCTTAATTTTTAAATGTTCTCTTCTATTAAAGTTTGAGGAAAATGATACTTAATAGAGAGGAAATCCTGGAGTACATTAAGAATGGAGAAATAAAAATAGAGCCTTTTGAAAAAAGTAATGTTGGGGTTGATTCAATAGATTTAAGGCTGGGAAAGGAAATTTTAATTGCAAAAGCAATAGGAAAAACAATTGACCCAAAAAAACCTGAAAACTATTGGGAAAAGGTTGAGTTAAAAGACAGTATTGAGATAGGAAGAGGAGACTTTATTCTAGCCTCAACGCTTGAAAAAATATCAATAGGAAATAAAGTGGCTGCTTTTATAGAGGGAAGAAGCTCTATAGGAAGGTTGGGGATAATGGTTCATGTAACAGCTGGAGTCATTCATGCAGGTTTTGGAAAAATAAAGCCTTCTAGAATAACCTTGGAAATTTACTCTGTAAATCCAAACCCTGTAAAGCTTTATTATGGAATGAAGATAGCTCAATTAGTTTTCATAAAACTCAGCAAACCATCAGAAGTGCTTTATGATGAAGTTGGGAGATATGTGGGATTAAAAGGCCCTCTTCCTCCCAAACCCCTATAAGCAAATTTTACAAGCTAGCAAGCTAGTTCAACATTTTGGTTTTTAAAGGTTTTTGAGGAGTATTTTAATTAGCTTAAGAAAAACCTTAATAGTTGTTTGGGCCCGTAGTCGAGTGGTTAAGACGCCACCCTTACAAGGTGGAGATCCCAGGTTCAATTCCTGGCGGGCCCACTTAAATTTAAATAATGTTTCAAGAAAATATGATTTATGGAAATTTTAAGAGAGGGGCAAGAAAAGGCTAAAGAAAAGGCAAAAGAGATAGAGGAAAAGATTGAAAGAGAGGTAGAAAGCAAAGTTTTGGATAAGGTTTTTGAAGAGTTTGAAGGGAAAAGAAGAAGCACTAATGAGAGTAAAAACAGATTAAATGCAATTATTACAACCTACTCTTATTCACAAAAACTTGAGAAGGAAGTACAAAAAGAAAACCTAGGAAGAGAGCAATTCTTAAAATTTGAACAGCTTGTTAAGGATTTAGCCTCAAGCTCACAACAATAATTAGCTTAAATATAAGCTTAACTTTATTGGGCTTCTTCTAATTTCTTATGCTTCACTTTTCCTTTTCCTGTCATGTTCCTATCTTTTATGTTTTTACCAATTGGAGAAAAGAGGAATTCTCCTATTTCCCTGAAGCTATCTTTTACTTTTTCTAAAACTTTTAGGATTTTCTTAGAAAGAGGTCCAAAGGATTTAGAGAAAAATTCAGAGGTTTTTTTTCCAGAAACAATGGTTTCTTCGGGGAGGGGAGGAAACTTAATGGGACCTTCTTCCAAAGGCGCCTTATGCTTAAGCTTCTTCTTTAAGGGGTAAACACCACAAGCATACTCAACCATAGGAGAAAAATAGCTCAACGAAGATTTATTCTTATAAAATCTTTTTTGCTCTAACATCTTCTCTTGTTTAATCTTTTTATTAGAAATCTTTTTAAACCTTAGTGCTTGTTTATTGTGTTTTTGTGGGGAAAGGTGTGGAGGGAATAGCCTCCCTTCTGTTTTGCGGCATTTATCTATACTCCTTTTCATTGCTTATCCTGCAGCCGTTTCACTACTTACGTTTCTGTTCTGCAGGAACTCCCTTAAGGAGGTCTAAGCTCCAAGGGGGAGAACTTCCTCCCTCAAAAGAGGGTTAACCGCTCCCTCCACACCTATTAATTATTTGCACAGTTGGTAATTAAAAACATTTTGAAAATAATATGCTAAGTAGTGCTTTTGCAATGCTTTTGAAGAATAAGGAAAAAGAGGTGAGGGCATGGCGATAATAAAAGAAGGTTCAAAGGTTTTAATAATAAGAGGGGCTGATGCTGGAAAAAAAGGAGAAGTAATTGAAGTAAAGAAGGAAAAAGGAAAAGGAGTTATGCTAAAAATAAAGCTGGAGAATGGAAAGGAAAGAAGAATAAACCTACTTCATGTTGAGCCTCTCTAAAGCGCTGAAAAGCTAATCTAAAGCCAACAGAAGCTTTGAGAGGTTTGGGAAAAAGAGGAGGTTTTTTCCCTCCTCTTCTATAGCATAAGCAAACGCTCTCTCCAAATCTTTTTTTTCAAGAGATTTTAAGTAAGGACTCTTAAATCCATTCCTTATATCATTTCCCCTAGAAAGCTTGTTAAACGCAGGCATTACTAATAGGTTTTCAAAGCAAAGGAAAAGAGGTAATTTAAACCTAGCCCCTACTTCATCCCTTAAGGTTAGGGAAGGATGCTCATCACCAATTATTAAGAAATGCTTTTTTGTTTCTAATTCAAACCTCTTATCTCCATGAAGAATTAAGAAGTCAGAGAGCTTAAAATACTCACAAACCTCTACTTCAGTTTTTCTAAATATGTTTTTTAGATAAAAATCATGGTTTCCTTTTATGGCTATTATCTTTTCTAAAGCTGAGGATCTAGTTATTTCCTCTACAAACAAAACCAACTCATGCCATTCTTGAGTTATTTCTTTGGAGAAGCTATGCTTTAGGTCTCCATTAAGTACAAGCATTTTTGGCTCATAATCATTTATTAAGGAAAGTGCTCTATCAATCATCTCCTTTGTTTGCACTCTAATTCCAACTAAACTTGTTTCCTCTATTCCTATATGAAGATCGCTAAAAATAAGGACTTTCTCATTTTTTATAAAAACAGCTCTCCTCCAATCTAAGATTAATCCATTATCAAGCTCAACCATTTCTTTAGCGATTTTCTTCAATCCAATCACACTCTAGCTACAAACCTTCAAGCTTCTCCATTAACTTTTTATGAAGCTCCATTATTATTCTTTTCTTATCCTCTCCCAAAACCACGTCACTTGAGGAAGAAACAACCAAATTAAATGAAAATGGAGTTGGAACACTTAGCTCTCTTAAGAAAACCAACTTCCTCTTCTTAATTTTATTTAAATAATCCAACGCCTCATCAATATGCATAGCTATTTCAAATATCTCCCTATATGTTTCCTCTAGAATAGGAAAATCAGGATAGTAATGCCTTACAAGCTTTAACAACCCATCAGCACTCAACTGCTGTTTGAAGAGAGTTAACTCCCCCTTCCTCTTCGGATATCTCCTGAGTATTGCCAATCCCCTAACAGCAACTTGCCTAAACTTCCTCCTAAGCAATTCTGTTCCTTCTAATGAATTTTTTAATATTTTTTCAAACTCTTGCTCCTCATTTAAAGAGAGAAGTGATTTTATTTCCTTCTCTGAAATTCTTTTAAAGCGAGGTAATGTGAGCATAACTCCATAATCATTAAAGCTAACTCTTATTGAACAAGCTTTTTTTGAAGCTAAAATATATGCAAAGGCTCTTGCCAAAGCTTCATTTGCTTTTCTTCCACAAAGGGTGTGGAAAATATAGTTATTGTTTTTTTGCTCATCAATGTAGTGCTCTACCAAAAAAACATCCCTTCCTGGAACTACTGCATAAAGCATTTGCTCTCTTATATAATTAAAGATTGCCTCTGCCGTTCTCTTGCTTATATCATAAATCTTTTGCAATTCCTCAACAACCTTTTTCTTTTCTTTTTTTAACAAAATTAGTTCTTCAACCTCTTTTCTAAACTCCTCAATGTCTAAAGCAACTTCATAACTCAAAGGTAACATCTCAGAGAACCAAGAAGGAATTGTGGGTCTTTTTCCCTCCACCACATCAACATAAACGGTATTTCCTCTAGAATAAACAAACTCATAAGTTTTTCCTCCTAAAACAAATATGTCCCCTTGAACCAATCTTTCTGCAAACTCCTCCTCAACCTTTCCTATGTATTTTCCAGCCCTACTCACAACTTTTACATAACTCTCATCAGGAATTGTCCCAATGTTCATTAAGTAAATTGCTCTTCCCAGCTTTCCTCTCTTCCCAAATTCCTCTCCTTCTCTCCAAATCTTTGCATAAACATTCCTAGCTTCTAGCTCTTCATAAGCCCCAGCTAAAAAGTTTAACACTCTTTCAAACTCTTCTAAGCTTAAATTCCTATAAGGATAAGCTCTCCTAACCAATTCAAAAGCTTCCTTAACTTTTCTCTTCTTTTCCAAAGCCATTCCCAAAATGTGTTGGCTAAGCACATCCAATGGCTTGTTAGGAATCCTTATCTTATCAAATCTCTTTTCCAAAGCATTCCTGGCTATTATCAAATCCTCCACCATATCATCCCTATCAAGCACAACCATAACCCCATAAGATTTTTCATGTAAGCGATGCCCACTCCTCCCTATTCTTTGGAGAGCTCTTGAAACACTTTTTGGAGAACCAAGCAAAATAACCAAATCTATACTACCTATATCTATCCCTAACTCTAAAGAGGTGGAGCTTACCACAACCTTTAATTCTCCTCTCTTTAACTTTTCCTCAACATCAAGTCTCTTCTCCCTACTTAAACTAGAATGATGAGCGGCTACGAGGTTTTCAAACTTTGATTTTAACTGAAAAGAAACTCTCTCAGTTGCACTTCTAGTATTTGTAAATATCAAAGTTGTTTGATGTTCTTCAATAAGCTCCTCCAACAAAGCATAAAGCTTTTTTTGTTGCTCCTCAAAAGGAGTGTAAATAAAATCATTTACAGGGCTCTCAACTTTTATCTCAATTTCCTTAACCATACTAACATCAACTATCTTACAACTCCTATTAGTTCCAACCAAAAACTTGGCCACTTCCTCCAAAGGGGAAACAGTAGCACTAAGCCCTATCCTTATTGCTGGTTTTTCAAGCTTCTCCTCAATTCTTTCCAAAGTTAGGGAGAGGTGGGCTCCTCTCTTATTATCTGCTAAAGCATGTATCTCATCAACTATGAGATATTTAACTCCCTCATAAAGCAAGGAGAACTTTGAAGAGTTTAGAGAAATTGAAAGACTTTCTGGAGTGGTTATTAGGATGTGAGGGGGCTTTTTTAACATCTTAGATTTTTGATAGGAAGTAGTGTCACTAGTTCTTATTGAAACCCTTATCCCCAACTTTCCAAATAGCTTTTCTAACTCCCTTATAGGATCTTCTAAATTTCTTCTTATGTCATTGTTTAAAGACCTAAGAGGAGAGACATAAACTGCATAAATCTTATCCTCTAACTTTGAGGATTTTTTAAGCTTAATTAGCTCATTAAGAATTGCCATAAAAGCAGAGAGGGTTTTACCACTTCCTGTAGGAGAGCTTATCAAAACGTTTTCTCCCTTATGAATTTCATAAATAGCATATCTTTGAGGAGGAGTGAAAGATTTATACTTCTTTTTAAACCAAAAAGCTATCTCCTCCTCAAGTATCTCATAGATTTCTTCATCTTTTTTTGGTTCTTTTAAAAATTCAATAGTAGGTTTAGAGAATAATTTTTTGTTTTTGAGGTTTGAGGATTTTTCCATTTTTTCCATATTGGTGGAATAACTTTATAAAATTTCGTAGCCAAGAATGGTATTAAATGTACATAAGCGAGATAATGGCTTCTTATTCAGCATTAATAGGTTATGGAATGGGGATTGCATTATTTTTTGGAGTTGCTATTTATCTGATCTCTAAGATATTAGAAAACCCAGAGCTACAAGCAAAAGGAAAAGAATACATAATGACAACCTTGGAGGGAGGAGGAATAATAGTTTTGCTTTTGTTAGTAGATTTTATAATAAAGGAGGTAATGACAGTTTTGCTTTGTGAAAGTTGTTCTCCTTATTTAATGGCAAAACTAGCTTTAGAGAGAGTAATGGACCTGATAACTTCTGTTTATTTTTCCCTTTATTTATTTGATGTTATAGTAGGGCCTTTTATACAAAGCTCATTAACAACTCCTACTCTAAAAATTGGCATATTCTCTGCCTCTATGGAGTTCCTTCCTCTTGCAGGATTGGATGTAATTATGGAGCTCTACTACATATTAACAAATTATACATTTGACATAACTCTAATAGCATTAGGTAGAATGGCTATAGTTGAGTTGGCTCCAGCAATAGGGGTGTTCCTTCTTCCTCTTGGAATTATACTTAGATTTCTTCCATCAACAAAGAGGACAGGAGGGGCCATAATAGCGTTAGTTCTGTCCTTTATATATGTCTTCCCTCTTTCCATATTATTCTCAGATTATTTGATTTATGAGGTGGGTGGAGTTTATTCCCCTGGCATTGGAGACCCTACATTAGGGGATTTTGAAATAACTGGAAAAGACCTTAATTCTCTACCTACTACAAGGGAAAAGGGAGAAGAAATTTCTAAGATAACTCCTCCCAAAGAAGCAATCTCTCCTGAGCAGCTTGCTGAGAGTGCCTCTGGAAGGGCCCTAAAAGAGTTGGAAGGAGAGCTAATTGGAGTTCTATTAATTTCTGGTATTAATGGAATAGGGGCGTTGATAAGTTGGGTTGGAGCTGGAGGGGCCTTTTCACCACAATTAAGAAGCCTTTATGTTACTGGAATTGTCATTCAAGTTATATCCTCTTCCTTATTAGTTAGCTTACTAAACCCATTCAAATGGAACCTAATAATCATATCAGCTCTTTTCATCTATATTTCTTTATTGGCAAAAGTATTGGTTATAACTATAATAACATTCGTTTTAGAAATAATAATAACCATTACTTTCTTTAGAGCATTTTCCAGCTTTTTAGGAGGAGATTCATCACTGTTGGGATTAACAAGGCTTGTTTAGGAGGTTAGAGAAATGCTTCAAATAGTAATTACAGAATTCCTTCCTGTGTTTTACATCCTAGTTTTCATATCCTTCCTAATAATGTTACTTAGGTATCTTGGAGGAAAAATACTGAAAAGGGAGGAAGATGTTGTTTATTTGAAGATAGAGCTTTCTGAGTTGTTAAAATCACTCCTAATCCTAATTTTGTTAGCTAGCTTCTACCAAGTAACAACCTCTTTTGTGATGTTTTATTATGATTCAATAGAAGGATTTATCCCTCAAGAAATAAGACAGCTAACACAAAATAAGGATTTAATTGAGATTACTAAGCTTTATTTACTCCTAACTCTAAATAAACTACAAGATATTGTTGTATTTTTAAGTGAAATACTCCACCAAATGGAATTATTTTCAGAAGCTATAGCAAGAGTTGGAGCTGGAGGGGCTTTGGCTATTGAAACTCCTCTCTTTATAGGGGCTGATATATTTAAGGATGCGGTGAGATTGGTGCTAACAGCTTCTATAATAGGGTTAATAAGTGTCAACGCACAGCTAATTGCTATAAGTATAATAAAAGAGATAAGCATCTACTTCCTATTTCCTGCTGGATTTATACTAAGGCTATTTCCACAAACAAGGAGTGTGGGAAATGAACTGATAAGCTTAGGAATCGTGGCTATGGTTTTGATTCCTTTTCTTTATACATGGTTTTATACCTACTCAATAGAGATATTTAAATTACATGAAAACCATCCTAATGAAGAGTGGGAAAATCCTTTGTTAGAAAATGAAGAAGAAGGGTTCAAAGCAATTATAAATAAAGGAATAAAAGCTCTTGAAAAAGTGGCGTTGATAACAACTAGCTTATACCTATTAATTCCAATAAACTTCATAAAACTACTTGAACCCCTAACAATTCTCCTATTTTTTGCAGTAGCTCTTCCAACCTTTGTGGTTACAATAGCTGGGTCATTAACAAGAGGAATAGCTGAGTTCCTTGAGAGCGATATTAGGATAAGTTTTATGAGTTGAGGTAATTTAATTTAGAGATATATTAAGATAACTATAAATAAAGTTGTGTTAAAATATGTATTAAGAAAAAGCAAGGGATAGGAATGCAAGAGATAGTTGGTATAGGAGTTGGAATATCAATAGCTATAATTGCTCTATCATATTTAATTGGAAAATTAATAGGAGAAGGAAAATACATCGCATTTGCAAAAAATCAGTTGGCAGAAATAGTTTTTGTAGCAATCCTGTTCTTTTCCTATAGTGCGTTTAACATATTTGTTGAAGAGATAGTTAAATCAACAACTCCTCTATCCTATCAACAATGTGAAGAATTAAAGCAAAACCCAACATTGGATATTTATGTTCCTAAAAATGTAGATTGTGGTATTGGAAGCTCCTTAGTTTTAGTTGGAAATTTATTTGTAGAGGCAAAGTACTTAATTCTCCAATTGGCTACAATACAAGCTGGAAATGGAGTTATTGAATCTTTAGGCTATGAAAAGCCACCTTCAGGAGGAGTAGCAATAAAAGGAAAAATTCCTGGTATTGCTGCTAGTGCCACTCTAATAAGTATAAACATAAAGACAATTCTAAATTATTTGTTTAATGCTGTAATAATACTCTTTGTGCAAAGAGAGATAATTCTATTCATGATATTTTCAGGGCCTGCAATATTTAGCTTAGGGCTGGTTTTAAGGCTTTTCCCAGTTTTAAGGAGAGTGGGAGGGCTCTTAATGGCCATTGCCCTCTCCTTTATTGTCGTTGTTCCTTTAGTTTATACTCTCTTCAACTCCCTTTATTTAGCTTTTCCTGAAACACCAAATGCATTTAAAGAAGGAATAAGGCTTGTTAGAGTTCACATAAACCTTGTGGAAGAAGATCTTATGAGGGATCTTTTTGATGAAAAAAATATCTTTGAAGAAGAAGAAAAACTTAGAAAGGAAATAGTTGAAGGTAATTATGAAGAAATTGTGAAAGGAAATATTACTGAAATAGAGGGAGTAAGGAGAGAAGTAAGCAATAGAGGGCTAAAAGTTATTATAAAAAACGTTATAAATAATGTAATAGAGGCGTTTGAAGTTACGGTTGATTTGTTTGGAAAAGTGTTGGATATGATTGTGGAAGGTTTTAGATTTATATTCAAACTAATAAAGTTTGTTATCTTTGTGGAGGGAATGTTCTTTATTAACACAAATATAATTATTAAGAATCTATACCTATTCTGGACAGATAATTTGCCTATAAATAATTTTGATATAGTTATTGAAGACACAGCAAATATAATGCTTTTCTCCTATCTAATGACTTTTGTTGTTGCAATAAGCACAATAGCTTTTATAAAAGAAGTTTCTCCTTTATTAGGAGGGGATATTGAGATAGCGGGTTTGACTAGGTTTATATGAGGGAAAGGTTATGAGAACAAAAGTAGTTATAACACTCATAGCTTTGATTCTAATAATGGGGATTGGGTTTGCACAACAAAGCCCCGGAAACCAAAATTATTTTGGAGAATGGATAACAGATCCTGCCTCAAGCATAATTGGAGATTTAAGCTTTGATTCCTGCTACTCCAGAGCAGTTAAAGGAGGAATAGCCCAAACCCTATTCACAAACTCATTCATAGCTATAATGATATCTTTTCTAATTTATGTCTTCTTCTACCTAACAGCTAAAATAGCAGGAAATGAGAATGCAGGAGTTATTTTAACAACAAAGCTCTCAACACTAGGAACGCTCATATTCTTTATTTTAATAACAACCATAGCCTACTCCACTTTATATGAAAATAATGGAATATGGCAAAAATACCAAAGGAATGCTTTTGAATACAACACTAAATTAATCCTAACAGCAGCAACCTATAGCTTTCCAGTAATTATAGCAAATTACTTTTATTTTGCAATCTATAATTTCCAACTTCCTTTAACAACTGGAAGAAATAATGTAATAGGATTTCAATTAAGTATTGGACCTTTGTTCAAACCTCTAATAGATATTGCCACAACACTTTCCAGCTATTTAACAACAGTTATGGGTGTTTTTATAGGAAGGCAATACTTCCTTTGCTTAATAACTTCTAGCTTTATTACAATACTATTTCCTATAGGTGTTTTCTTTAGAGCTTTTAACGTAACAAAAGGAATTGGAGCAACTCTCATGGCTCTTTCCTTAGCCTTCTCCATAATTTATCCCCTTCTCCTTTCCTTTAACTATGCTATTTTTGAGAGTTTAGGGACATATGACTTGGGGTTAGCTAAAACCGAAGCTTTTGGAAACTTAAATGCTTTGCTTGGAATTATTGGAGGAGGAATTACAGTTGGAACAATAGCTGTAGCTGTTGGAAAGGCTTATGCAGCAATTTTCTCTCAATTAAATTCTTTAGGGATAACGCAAGCGTTTTTCTCTGCTCTTTACACTCCATTTTTAACTATTATGGGGCTACTCTCAATAGCTATAACAGGAATAATGATAGAGATTTACATTGGATTAATAAATCTTCTATTGATTTATGGTTTAATACTGCCTATAGTTAATTTTTACATAACTCTGCTATTAGCTAAAGACCTTTCCAAGGCCCTTGGGGCAGAGATGGACTTTTCAGCATTCCTAAGGCTAATTTGAGGGGAAAAATGAGCGCTATACTCCAATTCATAGGAAGGGTTGCAGGAGCCCTAATAGATATCCCAACAATATTTATAGTGATCTATTCCTTCCAAAAGCTTATTGAAGAAACATTGCAAAAGGACTTCTCAAAACCATTAATATCTCTCTCCATTTGTGATGATTATGGATTAGGACTGTTAGAGGGAGAATTTGGGTTAGGAGGAATAATTGGGCTAGTTGCTCTTGCATTTTTTGTTAGTGTTGGAATAGCTGTAATAAAATACCTCTTAGGATATTTGCTTGAGAATAAAAGATACATAGCATTTCTAAAAACAGAGCTAATAGATTTAGTTTTTGTTTATCTCTTCGTGCTAGCAGGGATAGGGACATTAAAGCTTTTGTGTTTTATAAACGTGGATGCTTTTGGCGCAAGCTCAAATGGTGTGGAGCTAAATGTTTATGAGTATGCTTTTGCCTCTCTTCAAGCTATAAAGAAATACTCATTCAACTTATTAGGAGTAAACTCAGTTTTAGCTATAGCTGGATTGTTTTTAATGAAGATAAGTGTTGCAAACAATCTTTTTGGAGGAATTGCTCTTCCTGTTTTTTCAGGACTTTCCTTCTTACTAAGGCCTGCTATTTCCACCTCCCTAATAGCTGGAACCTTGGCTTATATGTTTTATACACTTCAAATATTTGCTTATGAGTTCTTTACTTATGGAGGAATTAAGTACCTCCTTCCTTTAGGAATAATAATGAGAGCTTTTTCTCCATTAAAAAAGGTAGGTGCTATATTAATAGGATTTTCTCTAGGGGCTAGCATAGTTTTAAGTGTTGTTTGGGGAGTAGCTTATGCCTCAATCCAACCAATAATAGGAAATAACTTAGAGGTTGTTGTTAAAGGAGAAACAACCACAGGTTTTGAAGTTGAAATGGACTTAAGAACTGGGAGAGAATTCTTAGAGGTTAGGTTTATTTCTGATTTAGCTGATAAGTTAGAGCAAGAAGCAGAGGAAGTTAAAAATAAAGTAGAGTGCTATGTTGATGCTCCTACAGGAAGCTACATTTGTACAGGAGAGGAGACGTATGAGTTTATTCAAATAAAAGAGAGATTTGCAGAGGAAAATGAGAGAAATATTAGTAACTTAGTTAAAAGTGTATTTAGATGGGTGTTCTTTTCTCTTGGGGCTTTTGCGATAATATTAATAATACTCCCAATAATTACAACACTATTGATGATAGGAGGAATTAGGTTTTTCTCAGCGTTCTTTGGATTAGAGCTAGATATATCAAATCTTACAAAAGTAGTTTAGGGATAGCATGGGATTTGATAGCGCTTTAGAGCTTTCATTAACTTTACTTGCAATAGAGATTGTTGTGGGAGCCCTACTCTATATGGCAAGTAAAATAATAAGGAGTGAAGTAATTGAAAAACTAACTAGAGAGTTTTTGATAAATGTGGTTATAACAACACTCCTTGTTTTTGTTATTTTAGAAGGGTTTGTTGGATTGATAACAGATTTTTCTAGGATTGCTGCAACTTCCTTTTTAACCTCCATCCCTAATCCACAACTAAATATCCAAGGAAATGATTTAATAGAGATAAATCTAGCAATATTAAGAGATGTTATATTCTACTGCCTCCTAGTATTTAGAGACATTGTTTACCAATTTTATACTGCTGTCTATTTTGTACAAGGAGAAGTTAATTATAGTGGAGTTTCTGGAACTTCTACAAACCCAGGAATTTATGGGTTGTTTTTACAAAACATTATATCAAATATAATAAATTTAGAAATACTATATTTTCTTTTATTTAAGTTGTTGCAGCTCTTCAAATACTTTGTATTCCCTATCTTATTTCCTCTAGGGGTTGCATTAAGGTCATTAAAACCAACTAGAACAATAGGGGCTTTCTTTATGGCTATTTCTCTTGCCTTTTATATAGTATTTCCTTTTGTTTATCTAACAAGCCTTTTATTTTACCCTTCCAACCTAGTTTGCTTTAGAGAGCAAATAAATTTTTACACAAATCCTTGCCAACCTTTTAGCCCCCTAACCCCTTCTCAAAGAGAAATTACAGGAAGGGCTTTGTTGTTTGAAATGGGTGAAAACCTAATAACAGCACAAATAAACAGTTATTTGAGGGATTTATTTTTGTTGTTCTGCTTTTTCCCATTAATAGCTTTTGCCCTGGCCTCAACTTCTGCTAATATAGGAACAACAATGCTTGGAGGAAGGATAGAAGAGATAGGAAGGGGAATTGTTAGGTTTATTTGATCATTTGTTATATTAAGCTAAGTTGCATTAAAAGAAGATCTCTTCTTTTTCCATCCCTTCCTAAATAATAATTTCTTAACCTTCCAACTACTTCAAAGCCCTTCCTTTTATATAGGTTTATTGCTCTATTTCCTTCAACAACTTCCAAAAACATGTTCTCCAACCCTTTTCTTTTTGCAACCTCTATTGAAAGTGAAATAAGCTTTCCCCCAACTCCAAGCCCTCTAAACTCTTTTTTAACTCCCAAGCTAATAAAACAATTTATCCTATCCTTTATTGAAAGCTCACATATTCCAACCAAATTATTTTCAAAAAATGAAGAAATAATAACAAGTGTTCCATTCTTTAGTTCAGAGTACTTTTTCCTATAATAAAGGAATTCCTCTTCAATAGTCACTTCTCTAATCACAGAGATTAAAGCATTTTCCCTAACCAATGAATTAATAAAATCTCTAAGCTCTTTTACTGAAAGAAGCTCTAGGAAGGTTGAAGGTTTTTCAATTATTAAAAAATCAAAGCTCTTCAAAGAAATACTTTTCATATTCTCCCTCTTAAATCACACGTAAACCCAAACTATGTAAAGGGAGAGGAGCAAAAATAAGATTATTGCTAAAGGCATTAAAGCTCTAGCCATTTCATAGCTATTATTAAAGGTTGAAAGAACTTCAACATAAAAATCCTTTCCTAAAACTCTAAGTTCCACTTCTTTCTCCAAAAACTCAGCTGTTGAGTTGCTATTCTTTAAACTCTCTAAAGCCTCAGAGGCTTTTTTAAACAAAAGATTTATCTCTTCTTCTGTGGGTGTGTATTCATTAACCACTCCTCTCTTCAAATTAACTTCATGAGTATCAGTAGTTATTATTAGAATATTTTTAGTTAAGCTTGAGAGCTTCTTTTCAAGCATTGCTTTTCCTTTCTTTGATACTGAATTTCCATCAACAATAATCAAAAGGATCGGTTCTTTCCAATCAAACCACACACCAAAAATACCGGCTCCTCCAATAGAAGAGTTATTTGGCATTAAATGAAAATAGGAGGTTTTTAGAGGCACCTTCTCAAGCTTCTCTAATTCAAATTTAGAATCCAAAAAGCTTTGAGCTAAGGAGAGGTACTCTTTTCCTTCTTTTGAAAAAATATTAAAGTAAGTTACATCTTTTCCTTCAGAGTTATGCATATCTGCAACAAAAACCTTATCAAACTTTTTTGAGAGCTTCTCCTTTATTAAAAGACCTAAAGTATACTCAACATCCTCTGTTGTGTTGGGCTCTCTTGTTAAAAAAACTAAAGCGTTCCTATCAAATATTAAGAAGAAAGCCTTAGCATTTTTATTGGAAAACTTGAAGAAGGAAAAGTTCTTAGCTTTCTCCTTTGAAGTCCTTTTTGAAAAGGCTAGGGAAATAACTTCTGAGATTAGCTTTTCTTTTTGAAAAGAGCTAGCTAGGTTCATATCATGGTTTGTCAAGCTATGTAAAGAAATAGCGTTATTAAGCTTTCTTTTTAGTGAAGAGGGAAAATCACTACTCCCTAGTTTTCCAAAAGGGCCATAATGGATGGGGGGGATAACAATAAAGAATTCATTGGATTTTTTTCCATTGTTTTTTATTTTAAACCTTATTAGCTCAAGGTTTCCTCTAAACTTTTTTGAGAACTTTGTTAAAGCTTTTTCAAGCTCATTCTCTTTGAAGAACCACTGAGAAAAAAACATTTGCATGATCCTTAAAACAGAAAACCCGAAATTCCTTTTAACAGGAAGGCTAACTAAATAGTAAAGTCCATAGATTCCAACTATAAATAAAGAGAGGGAAATTATTAGCTTTGGATTTAAAGAGAGCAAATCTTTGTAGGTCAGAGGGGCTAACAAAAAAGAGTAAATTATGAACTGAAGAAAAGAGAATATAATTGACTTCGCTTGGGATTTGAAGAACACAACCCCTACAAAATACCACATTAAAGAAGCTATTAACCCTCCTATTAAAACAAAAGCAGGCACAGCTCCTATTCCAAAAATATAAAAAAGTAAAGCAGAGATAAAGAAAAGGGTGGAGTAGATAAACCCTCCTATTCCTCCAGCAAGAAAAAATTGCTTTAAGCTTGCTTTCCTAAAAATAAGCTTAGCTAAAAGAGAAATGAAGAGGGAAGGAACAGAAAAAAGAGCCAAAAAGCTAACAACGTTTTGAAGAATTGAGTTGCTAATAAACCCTAAAACAAGGCCAAGAAAAAGGGGGTAAAGGAAAAGCAAAAAGATTATTTGTTTCCAACTTACATTAAATCCAAAAAATTTAGTAAGGTTTATTGCTTTTTTTGCTTTTTCTCTCATTTTTAACTCCTTTTCTCACATTCTCCTCAACTTTCATAATTAAGTTTTTCAAATAATAAGTATTTCTAATAAATTCCTTTGCAACAACATCAAAGCTCTTTCTCCTCCTAACAGCTATCTTCATTAGCTCTAAGGTTAGATACCTCAATTCAGAGTTTGCGCTTTCTCTTTGAAACTCAAAGTCATCAAAATCTTCCATAAAGTAACCTATATCTAAAAAATTTAAATACCTTATCATAAAAATTCAAAGCTCAAAACAACTCAAAAAGAAACCAAGAGTTTAAAATCCTTCTAATAAATAAATTCTCTACAATGGAAAGTATAGAAAAGCTATTGGAAAAGCCATCAATATTTAAGGATAGGAGGGTACTATCCCCTCATTTTATTCCCTCTGAGCTTCCCTATAGAGAGGAGCACATAAAAAAAATTTTAAGAAACTTAGCAGTGGTTTTAAGAGGAGAAAAACCAAGAAACATCTTTATTTATGGAAAAACAGGAACAGGAAAAACCTCAACAATAAAACACATAATAAGAAGGCTAGAAGAGTTTAAACAAACAAAAGGAATGGAGAACATAAAGATGTTTTATTTAAACAGTAGGATGATGTATAATTCAAGGTACAGGATTTTAACAAAAGTTATGAAGAGCTATTACCCAGAACTGGAAAAGAGTGGGTTTGGTTTAACTTATGTTTATGAGAAACTTGTTGAATTTTTAGAGGAAGGAAACCACTTGGTTTTAACAATAGATGAAATTGACGTTGTAAAGGATTTAGATGACTTGGTTTATACAATAACTAGGGTTAATGACGAAGTAGAAAAAGGCTCATTAAGTGTTGTTGGGATAAGTAATAAGTTAAGCTTCAAACAAAACCTAGACCCTAGGAGTAGGAGCTCTTTATTTGAGGAAGAGCTAGTTTTCCCTCCCTACAATGCTTCACAACTAAAAAAGATTTTAATGCAAAGAGTTGAACAGGGATTTGTGAAAGGAGTGGTTAGTGAAGGGGCTATCTCTTTAATAGCTGCAATAACAGCTCAAGAAAATGGAGATGCTAGATATGCTTTAAAGCTCTTGCTAAAAGCTGGAGAGGAAGGGGAAGAAGAAGGAAGAGTAGAGGAGAAGCATGTTAAAAAGGCTATTGAAAGTGTAGAGCACGATTTGGCGGAAGAGGCAATAAAAACCCTTCCAATAAATCAACAAATCCTCCTCTATTCCATAGCCAAAATGACTCTTGCAAATAAAAAGATGACAACATTAACAAATGATGGAAATTATTTCTTTTCCGGGGATGTTTACAAATATTACACAAAGGTTTGTAAAGAACTTGAAAAAAAACCAAAAAGCTCAAGGTGGTATAGAGAATATATAAATGAGTTGGAAAACCTTGGATTAATCTCTAGCATATTTACAGGAAAGGGGATAAGAGGACATACTAGACTAATAAAGCTAGGAATTTCTCCCGAAGGAGTGATAAAGAGCATAGAGAAAAGGTTGAAAAGAGAATAAGGGAAAAAATGAGAAGGATAGTAATTGTAGGAATAGCACTCTTACTCTTATTTTTAGCAGGATGTATAAGAGATAGAAACTCTATAATGCAGGAGGATTGTAATTCCTATAGTGGGATGCAAAGAGACAATTGCTTACTCTATAAATCTTACTTTATTGCCCTCCAAGGAGATAAAGAGGAGGCAATAAACAATTGTAAGGAAATACTTGGAGAAGATCCTGAAAGCACAATAGATGCAACTTCAAGCGCTATCTCATTAAAGGTCTACTTTAGATATCAAAAATACAAAAATTGTATTGAAAGAGTTGCCGTATTCTCAAAAGATGATAGAGTTTGTGAGTGGATTGATAAGCCTAAAATAAAGAACATATTCATTAATTTTCAAACAGGAGTAAACCTAGCTCTTGACTTTATTGGAGGGTTAAGCCCAGGAGAGTTTATTCAAAATGAAGTTGAAAGGTGTAAGAAAAAAGTTTATTATGAGGCAAATCTCAAGAATTCCCTAGCTAAAAACATAGAGAGATATGTTATCTCTCCTTCTTAGATCTCTCTTTTATGTTCTCCACATATTCATTAATTAAAATTAAATAAAGCATTAAATGCAGGGGGTGGGATTCGAACCCACGAACCCACTAAGGGACTGGCTCCTAAGGCCAGCGCCGTTGACCACTGGGCGACCCCTGCCAAGAACCCTCTCTTGGAACCTTCCTTCACGGGGCCTTGCCCCCCGTGGACCCTCCTGAAAGGCCCTTAGGAGGTTCCCAAAGCTAAGGCTTTTCTAAGCCTTCTCCACGGGGCCTTGCCCCCCGTGGACCCTCCTGAAAGGCCCTTAGGAGGTTCCCAGAGCTAAGGCCCTCAGATGCTTTTTTGGGCCTTGCCCTCACGGGGCCGTGCCCCCCGTGAACCCTTCTGAAAGGTCTTTCTGAGGTTTCCAAGGCTTAGGGAGTAATAATAGGATAGCTAAATAAAGATTAAAAATTTAAGCATGACTAAACTATAAAAATTGAGAAGAGCAGAGGGATTAATTTGAAGAGTGTTGAGAAAGAAAGTATAAAGAGATTATATATAAAAAGTCTAAAAGAGGAATTAAGAGGGAAAGAGAAAGAAGAGCTGTTAAGGAGAAGAAGATCAATAAGAGTTGGATTATTAGGAGGTTTTTTTGATTTCCTTCACATAGGACATATAAAAGCTTTAAAAGAGGCTAAGGACAAGGTTGATGTTTTAGTTGTTGTTATTGCTAGGGAAAAGGAAGGGGAGTGGAAAAAACCTATACACACTATAAAGGAAAGGGTTGAGCTAGTAAGCTCAATAAAATATGTGGATATTGTTATAGAAGGAAGAGAAAACAAGCTTGAAACATTGAGAAAAGTAGATCCAGATGTAATTTTTTATGGGTATGATCAGGAAGAATTTATAAAAGAAGAAGGAGTGGAAATAGTTAGGCTTTCTCCCTATAAACCAGAAAAGATAAAGACAACAAAGATTAAGAAACACTATGGATTTTTCTAAATATTTTAGAGGGAAAAAATCACAAAAAATTAGTATTTAAAACCTTCCTTATGATTGCTTAAATAATGGGTGTTATTGGATTCTTAATTGCTCTCTCATTAGCTTTTCTCTCCTATTTTATAGCAAAAAGCATAAAGCTTCCTGAATTAGCAATTCTCCTCATAATAGCTTCTTTAGTAGGACCAAATGGTTTTGAATTGGTTACGATGGAAGAGGTGGAGATATTCTCTTCAATAGGAGTTATGTTTCTACTCTACATGATAGGGCTTGAGTTTAAAACAGAGAACCTCCTTTTTTATGGGAAAAGAGGACTGTTATTTGCAGTTTTGAAGATGACGTTAGTTGCTATTCCTATAAGCATAATGGCTTATTTTTTGTTTAACTTCTCTGTTTTTCAAGCCCTTTTGTTGGGAGCAGGTTTATCAATAACAAGCACAGCAATATTTTCTCAAGTTGCAAAAAGTTTTGGAGTTCATAAAAGACCAGAAGCAAAACAATTATTTGCAGAACTAGTTTGGGAAGATATATTTGCTATTTTTCTCTTGCTCCTTGTTTCATCTTATGGAAAAGAAAGCAGCATTTTTGTGAACATAATAGTTGGGTTGTTGTATTTTGCAATTCCTTACTTCATAGTAAGAGAAATCTCTAGCGTTTTAGTGAAAAAATTGCCAAATGATGAGGAGGTTTATTTCCTATTTTCAATGGCAATAGCCGGAGTGTTGGTTTTGGTTGGTGAGTTGCTTAACGTTTCAGAGGAGTTGGCTGCTTTTTTGGCTGGAAGTATAGTGGCTAATTTTAAGGAGATTGAGAGGATAAAACAACACCTAAAAATACTTAGCTCAACATTTATAATATTCTTCTTTTTCTCCCTAGGAATGCAAGGAAACTTACTAGTGCTATTAAATCCTTTGCTAATTGGGTTTATCTTATTTGTGCTACTAGTGAATGCTATATTTAAGACTTTTTCAACCTCATTCATAACCCTTCTCTTCAGAGGTACTCCAAAGCAAGCTGCAATGTCTGGTTTGTTAATGATGTCAATAGGAGAGTTTTCCTTGTTGCTGGCTGATAAAGGAAGGGAATTTTTTGAAGGTTTTGATGTGTTTAGTTTTGTTTCAGGTTTGGTTTTAGTTAGTTCAGTTCTTGCATGGTATTTTCCAAAGCTTTATCCAGCTTATGCAAGCTATTTAATAAGAGTGGTTAACCACTCCTCATCCTTGTTCAATGTTCTAAGAAAGAAGTTAGTTATACTTAAAGAAGATAAAAAAATATTTTATGCGATCCTCTTTATCCTAGCATTTCCACTTTCTAGCTTAATATTAAATAGTGCTCTTCCTTTACCACTCTTGTTGCTTGCAACTATTTCCTTAATATTTATTGCCACATTAAGAGGTAAAAAAAGAAAAAATAAAAGCAATTAACCCTTAACAACTCCTACTGGTTTTAACTTTGCCACAACATCACTTATTCCTGCTAATTCAACACTCCTAACAACAACATCAACATCTTTATAAGCTTGAGGAGCCTCCTCAGTAACTCCTCTCAAAGTTTTGCTTCTTACATAAATACCCTTATCCAAGAGCTGTTTTAAGAGGCTCTCAGCCCTCCAAGTTTCTCTTGCCTTTCTCCTACTCATCCTCCTTCCTGCTCCATGGCAAGAGCTTCCAAAGCTTATCTCAAGTCCTTTTTCTTTTCCAACTAAAACATAGCTTGAGGTTCCCATACTACCAGGAATTAGGACAGGTTGACCAAGCTCTTTAAAGATATTTGGCAAGTCCTTGTGGTTTGGAGGAAAGGCTCTGGTTGCTCCTTTTCTGTGTATAATTAAGTCAAATTCTTCTCCCTCAAAAACATGTTTTTCAAATTTTGCTATGTTGTGGGCTACATCATAAAGGAGAGGCATTTCTTCCTTTGAGATTGAATAGAGCTTATCAAAAACCTCTCTCACAAAATAGGTTATTATTTGTCTATTTGTGAATGCAAAATTTATGGCAGAGTTCATAGCACTCAAATAAGATTGGGCCTCCTCCCTATAAAGAGGGAGATAAACTAACTCCAAATCAGGAAGGAAAAGATTAAGCCTCTTTGCTATTGGAAGGAACTCTCTTATATAATCACTAGCTATTTGGTGCCCATAACCTCTAGAACCACAATGGATCATAATTACTATCTGCCCTTTTTGTAATCCAAACTCATTTGCTATTGGAGAAAAAACCTTCTCAACAACTTGAACTTCTAAAAAGTGATTTCCAGAGCCCAAAGTTCCTAATTGAAATCTTCCTCTTTCCTTAGCTTTCTTTGATACTTTGGAGGGATCTCCTTTAACTCTTCCATACTCCTCAATCCTTTCCTTATCTTCTTTTAAAGCAAATCCATTCTCAATAGCCCAATCAATTCCTTTTTCTCCAACCTCATCAAGCTCTTCTTTTGAAAGCCTTATTCCACTTTCACTTCCAACACCAGAAGGAACAGATTTGTAGAGAGCATCAACCAACTCCTTTAAATTAATCTCACTAGCAAATAGAGGGGTTTTTATTAACCTAACTCCACAATTTATATCATATCCAACCCCTCCTGGAGAAACAATTCCATTCTCTTTTTCAAACGCAGCAACCCCTCCTATAGGAAATCCATAACCTTCATGAGCATCAGGCATTAAAACAGAATTCCTAAATATTCCAGGCAAGGAAGAAACATTTCTTAATTGGGAAAGGGTCTTATCTTTTTTTAAAGACCTTATTACTTCCTCAACACCAACAATTAAAGCATCAACTTTCATTGGAGGTTCTTTTTTCATCCTCCAAATAGCTTTCCCTAGCTTTTCAAATTCCATTCTCTCCCCCTAAGTCTTTAATAAATCTTTAAATATTAGAGGTAAACACTCTTAGATAATAGAACAAAAAAGGTTTAAAAACCAAGAAGCTCATTTTAAAAGTATGGGAATTGAGATAAAGAGCATAAAAATAGAAAAACCTGAAGAAGTTAATGTAATAATTGGAAGAGCTCATTTCATAAAAACTGTAGAGGATCTTTATGAGGCTTTGGCGGAGTCATCTCCAAGTTTAAAGTTTGGTATAGCATTTAATGAAGCTAGTGGGAAAAAACTAGTCAGGTTTGATGGAAATGATGAGGAAATGATAAAATTAGCTGTAAAAAATGCAGAAAAAATAAAAGTTGGGCATATGTTTCTAATATTCCTTAAGAACGGATATCCAATAAATGTGTTGAATAGGATAAAGCAAGTAAGTGAAGTAACCTCAATAGTAACAGCTTCAGCAAATCCTTTAGAGGTTATTGTTGCTGATTTAGGAGAAGCAAGGGCATTGCTAGGGGTTGCTGATGGAGGGAAAGTGGTTGGAATTGAGAGTGAAGAGGACAAAAGAGAGAGAAAAGAGTTCTTGAGGAAAATAGGATATAAGAGGTGAAAAGTTGATAGAAAGAGGGATTGAGGAAGGGCAAAAGCCCAAAGAAAGTTCTGAGGATATTGAGAGCTTTGTAAAAAACAATAAGGAAGAGATTGAAAGAATAGCTAAAGAGAATGGAGTTACTAAAGCAGGAACTCAGGATATTGCAATAATAGTTTGGATTAATAGTATTCATGAGGGAAAGCTTCCTAAAGATGAAGAAGTGCTTAAAAGAGTTGAAGAAATAATAAAACTTTTAAAAAGAGAGGAATTTGAAAAGCATTTGTCTCAATTTAAACTAACAGGAGATAAGATCCAGCCCTAAATCTAAACCTTAATCCCTTAAATAGTTATTAAAGCGCCCTGGGCCGGACTCGAACCGGCGACCTTCCGGTTAACAGCCGGACGCTCTACCACTGAGCTACCAGGGCAAAAAATTAATTAGATTAATTTTAAGAAGGATTTAAAAAGAATTTGATAAATGAGAGAAACCCTCAAACAAAACCCTAAACTGAGATAAAAACTAAAAAAATTATATTAATAAAACTGGGGAAAAGAATAATGAAAATAGAAAACCTATCAGCAAAAATGGAGAGAAGGGAATCATCTTATAAATCGTTACTTCTTTTAGCTTATCCTTTATGTCTTCAAAAACCTCTGTTGTTATAAGCCTAACCTTTCCAACTATTCTTCTTTCCTCTTCACTAGCATAATCATAAGCAAAAACCTCATCCAAGCTTTCCTCTACTCTAACTTTTTTTACAAAGCTTCTCAATAAGTCATCCTTATAGATAGAGACTAAAATTGAAGAAAGGAAGAGTATTGATACAACTACTAAGTAAAAAATGTTTACAAAAGGAGTATTAAACATTATAAAGAGAAATATCAAGTATATTAAAACCAATAATACCTCTCCTCTTCCAGGTAATTTTGAGAGCCTTAATTTTGTTAAAATATAGAGAGAAACAAACACTGCAAAGAGTAGAGAAGAGAAAATAAAGATAAAGAATACAAAAGGAAGAACAGCTGGGACATTAGCAAAAACAGGAGGAATAGGGAATAGCAATGATAATGTTGAAAAAGCAAAAGCCTCTCCAAGCCCAACCTGTCCTAATTTATAGAGGAGAAAAACAACTGAAAATACTACTAAGAATTGGAAAAAAGCAAATACTTTGAATTCATTTGGATAGAATAAAACAAATACGAATGCTAAAGCTGTTAAAGTATAAACTACTCTATCAGGGATGTTTCTATCATTTTTTATATCAAAATAAGAGAAAACTATGAGATAAAACAATGCAAAAATTACCCTTAACTCCTCAAAAGGCAAGGGAATAAAATCTATGTTTTCAAGCCCTATCATTTTCAAACACTCTCCTAAGGAAATAAGAGTTTATATTTTTTACTATTAAGAAAGAGCATTTTAAAGTATTACCTATGATTAAGGAAAGGTTAGGAGTTGTCCTTCCATTATCTCCACTTATAAGCTCTTTTATGTATAAACCAGCTTCTCCCCAAATATCCACAAAAATTCCAAACTTATCTCTTCCAACTTCTATTCTATAAACCCTCCTTCTCCTAACTTTATTGGCCCTTCTATCAAGGACTCTTGTAGGGGTTTTCTGATAAATGGTGGTTACCAGCTTTTTTGCATTTTCCCTCAGCTTTTGGTAAAGCTCCTCTTCCCCAATCCTTTGTTTATTCCAAGAGAGATAAGCCCTATACCATTTATCAAAATGAGAATCACTTACTAATGTTGTGAAGCTTCTCTTCACTCTTCCTTCAATTCTAATGTTAATAATTCCTCTATAATAATTATTTATTTTATCCTCTAAATTTTTTAAGTGATTAAAAGAAGGGAAAAAACTAGCCTTTTGAAGCTCAAGAACAAAAGGTCTTCCACCCTCATTAATAACATCAACATCCTCTCTTCCAGAGGCATGTAAAAAGTATTTTTTTGCCTTAAACTCTTTTGAAAAAAACTTCCCTATTGCTTCCTCCATTGAGAGGGGATAATGCCATTTCTTTTGGCTAATACCTGGAATCAATTTTTTATAATAACCAAAAACAAAAAGATCTCCTCTAACAATGCTTATATCTTCCCCTATTATTATCTTAACCTCCCAATTATCGTTTGAAAATTCTAGGCCAAATTCCTCTCTAATAAAATCCTTTATCTTGCTATTCAGGTAATTTTTTAGAGAATTTCCAAGCTTAAAACCAAATAATTTCTCCTCCTTATTTATTAGGCTCTCAAACAAATTTAAGGAAAGCGAAAACTTTGTGATATTTCTTGATTTAAAAAATTCCTTTAGAGAGGTGTTTTCAACACTAGCATTATTTAGCTTTTTCTTTACTTCCTCCAACTTATTTTTTAGTTCTCCATCACAAACAAAGCAAGAATTACAAGAAGAGAACCAATTATCAAACCTTTTATTACATTCTCTGCATAAACAAACTAATTTCCCTAAAGAATGTCTTAAGTCCTCATTTAAAACCTTTAAAGAGTCCACAACTAAAATTTAGGAGAATTATTTTTAAACTATTTTAGAAGAAGTAAAGGGGTAAAAAGCTAAAGCTAAACCGAATCCTTAAATTATTCCCCTATTCTTAAATTTTTTAATTCCTCCTCTACCAAACTTTCACCATTTTTTAGTTTCTCAAGGTTTGTAAGATAGTTTAAAAAATCCCTTATCTCTTCTCTTTTAATATTTTTTATTCTCAATTGGCCCTCACAAATCTTGGAAAAATGGAAATACAAACGATTCTCAGCCAAAAATAGGAGGAGAGAGAAAACCAAAACTTTATCAATTTTTAAGGGAAACCTAGCTAATAAAATTGCTGAGGAGTTAAGGATCCTTTTTCCTTCCCCCCTCAAATTATCAAAATCAAAATAAGGGTGTTTATCAAAGCTATTTCTAAATACATCCTTTAAAAGAGAAGAGAGGGCTTCTTTTAAAGAGGAAAAAGCCAATTGTTTATTAGAAGTAGCTTTAATAACATCACATACTTCCTTATAAACAAAGGAGGGCTCTGCTTCTTTTATAATATCCATAAACTTACTTTTTAGTAGGTTGCTAAAAACCCTCTTATCCTTCTCCCTTATGTTAGAGAATAGAAAGCTTAGCTTTTCTTCACTAATCCTAAAACCCCTAACAATCCTTGGATTAAGATAATTCTTTCCCATGAAAATAAGTTTTCCAAAAAGAATAAAAAAGTTAGATGATATTCTAAAGTAATGGGTAATGGAGAGGAAGGGAATAAAGCTCAAAAAAGTAAAACAAGACTTGAATCCTTAAAGGAAATAAGAGATATATACAAAAAGCTTAGAAAGGATGAGATGAGTATGGAGGAAGTGACTGCTATTGCAAAAGATTCCTTAAAGGTTGGAAACCTAATAAAAATAGAAAAACTATCCAATCTAATATTTGCTAGAGCTGAAGAAAAGATTAAGAGAGAATTCGCAAAAGAGCTAAAAAGGAATAATTTGGAAGAATTCGTTCCAATAAAATACAGAAAATTTATTAAAGATTTTGAAACACTTTGATGTGTAGTTTTTAGCATTTTATTTTAGGGCCCGTAGTCGAGTGGTTAAGACGCCACCCTGACACGGTGGAGATCCCAGGTTCAATTCCTGGCGGGCCCACTAGCCATTCTCAACTCTTTAAAATGTTTTCTAGAAATTCTTAACTATGTTGAAAATACACGATAGCTACTCAGATAAAGATGTTGAAATAAAAAGTAAAGAGATAGTGCTTTATGTTTGTGGTTTAACTCCTTATGATGATTGTCATATTGGCCATTTAAGAACTTATATTGGGTTTGATTTACTAAAAAGAGTCTTTATTTATCAAGGGGCTAAAGTATTTCACATTCAAAATGTTACAGATGTAGATGATAAACTAATAAAAAGAGCAAAAGAGCTAGGGAAAAATGTTCTGGCAATAGCAGATTATTACGAATACAAAAGCAGAAAGCTATTTGAGGAGTTTAACATTATTTTGGCTGATGCTTACCCAAGGGTCTCACAATACATAGAGCAAATAATAAAAATGGTTGAGGTTTTGCTAAAAAAAGGATATGCATATGAGACAGAAACTGGGGTTTATTTTGAAGTTGACAAATTTAAGGAGTATGGGAGGTTAAGCAAGCAAACAAAAGAAAACCTATTAAAGCATAGGATTGAAGTAGATAAAACAAAGAAAAAACCCTATGACTTTGCTTTGTGGAAAAAGGAAGAGGATTTAATATTTTGGGAAAGCCCCTTTGGAAAAGGAAGGCCAGGATGGCACATAGAATGTTCAGCAATGGGAATAAGCTTAGCAAATAAAATAACAATACATGGAGGAGGAAGGGATTTAATATTCCCTCATCATGAAAATGAGATTGCTCAAAGTGATTCTTACTTGGGAAGAAAACATGTTGAAAATTGGATGCATACAGGCCATTTAATGATTAAAGGAGATAAAATGAGCAAAAGCCTAGGAAACTTTATAACAGTGGAAGAAGCATTGAAAAAATGGGGGAGAGAGAGCTTGAGGATGTTCTTTATTAGTAGGAAATACTCAAGCGAGGTTAACTTTGATGAAGAAAACATAAGGGAGGCTAAAGCCTCCTTTTATAGAATAATTAACTTTATTGAGAGCTTAGAAAGCTCAAAAGGAGGAGAAAGGAGGATAAACAAGGAGATTGAAGAGCTAAGGCAAGGATTTTTTGAAAACATCTATAATGATTTGGATACTCCTCAAGCCCTTTCCCATCTATTTGAATTTATAAGGAGGATTAATCCTATCGTAGAGGAAATTCACAGGACAGATTTAGAAAGATCATTAGCTTTATTAAAAGACATACTATTTATTTTAGGATTGGATAGATTTTATGAGGAAAGAAAGAAAAAGCTTGAAGTGGTTAAGGAAGGTGTTGAAAAAATATTGAAAGCTAGGGAAAAGCTAAGGGAAAGGAAGCTCTTTGAAATCTCGGATGAGATAAGAGAGGGGTTAGAGAAGTTAGGGATTGAAGTAAAAGACATGAAAAAAGGAAGTACATTTTCATTAAAAGAAGAAAGCTAGGGGTTAGTATGAATAAAATTGAACCAAAAAAAGAAGAAAACCCAAAAGTAATAAAGAGCCCTCATATAAAAGAAAAAATAGTAATAAATAGCTCAACATCAAATGAGAACATAAAGGTTCCTCCTTATCTGAAAAACAAAAGCTATGGGATAATAGAGGAAAAAGAATACATAAAAATAAGTGGTGGAAAAACTTACAAAGTTATTGAGGCAACCTTCCTAAATAAGGGGGAAATAAGGAGGATAAAGCATTCCATAGATTTAACTGAAGTAATTAATAAAACCAAGGTAAATCCTAAAGAAATAGAAGTAGTGCTGATAATAACTGATGAAAAAGGAGTTGTATGCTATCTTTCTCAACAATTTGATAAAAATGTGGAAAAGTGGGCAAAAGAAAACAAAATTGAAAATTATTTTCTAAGAAAAGATATAATAGGAAAGTATAACATCCTATCCTATATTAAAGGAAAAGAAAAAGAAGAGATGAAGCAAATAATAAGAAAGACTAGTTCTGGAGTTATGTGCCTTAAGGAATCTGCAATTAAAAAGAAGGATTTTTACTCTTCTCAATGTAAAAGCAAAAACATGCTTCATGTTATAAACACATTCTTTAAAGAGGATGGTTTATTTCAACAAGTTTCTATAAACTTAACTCCAGCAACACTTAGAATTTGGGAAAAAGAAGAGCAATTTAATATGATAAAAACAAAGAAGAGAAAAATAAAAACAAGAAAAAACATAAGTATTCACTATTTAGAGTATTTAATAGGAAACATTCCAAAAGGAAAAAATTTGGAAGAACTTATAAGAAGGAAAATGGAAGAAATGAGATTTAGCTATGCGAAAAGCCTAATTACAGCAATAAATCTCCTTCCTACAGAAAAAACAAAAAGCATTGCGCTAAGCCTTATAGAAAAATCTCCAATAAAAGGAAGGTTTAAGGAATCCTCATTCATAATAAACCCTACACTAAATAATATAACAATAACCAAAGAAAACAAGATTATTTATCTATTTCAAGCTCTCACTAAAGTTAAGGGAGAAGAAGCAGAACTATTAATTAGTGAGATAAATAAGCTAAAGGAACACCAATTTGAGTATTTTCTCTCAAAATTAGAAGAACTCAGTTCAATAATTAAAGAGGAAAATCAAAAAGAGCTTTTGGAATTAACTCTCTCAATTGTAGAATGCGAGAGTAAGATGATGAACTAAAAAATAAAAATTAAGAACTTTCCTTTTCTTTTATTTGCTTTAAAAGTAGAGCTAATTCTTTTCCTTTTTGAGTTAACTTAACAACCCTGAACTTTCCTCTAAACTCTGTTTCAACCAATCCCTTTGATTCCAAAGTAGACATTATGTTTGTTACATACACATATGTACACCCAGCTAATTTAGCAAGTTGGGAGAGGTAGTGGTTACCTTCCAACAAAGCAATCAATAAATTAGATGGTTTTTCTTTTAAAAACAACACAATTTCACCTCCAATAAACTTAAGCTATTTGGACAAAAACATTTATAAACTCTTCTAAAGCGGCAATCAGAAAAATAGAGGTTAAATAAGAGTTAGAGGAATTAAAAGAAAGAGTTTTAAAAGAAAGAGTTATTAAATTACCTTTAAATGACACATCCTAACCTTTTTATCTAAAACCTTGCTATAATCATCAACATGATAATTTATAGTGTAGCGAAGAGGATAATCATAAGGAGGAGTTTGATTTGTAGTGTAGATTGTAACATAAAAAACCTCTTGAGAATATGGCTCAATTTTATTTAGCTTTACAGTTTTTTTCTTCCTAGAAGTTGTTGAATCAAAGCCAATCAATGCATTTTTTGGAACTTCAAAATCAAAAGAGAGGAGTATTGGGGAAGGAGTTTCATTATAAACCTCAACTATTAAATCAGAAGATTTCCCAGATTTTGCAAGAATTCTCATAGGAACAAATCTATGCTTTACAATTATTTTTCCTTCTGCCATATTTTAATAAATAGCTAATCATTTTTAAACCTTTTAATAAAAAAGCCAAAGGGGTTAAAAGGCAAAAGGGGCAAGTGCCAACCCAGGTTCAGTAGGCGCAAGAAAGGAACCAGTGCATAGGGGATCCACACTCTTAACCCTAAAGCATGAGCCTATGCACTTAGGGCTGCTCTTTTCAGCCTGACCCGGTTCATGCATAGGCCCATCTAAAGGGGGAGTGCTTCAATTCCCTATGCAAAGGCCTTCTTCCTTGCCCTCCTACTTATCCTGGGTGTTCGGCCCACCATCTAGGGGATTTGTGGAAAGGGGACCCCTAGCCCCCAACCTAGGCACTTGCTTTCCCTGCCTTTGCATTATTCGCTTGTATTATTTCAAATAATATTAAGAAAAGAGGTATAAAAATTATTTGCTTTTATGGAGTTATTGAGTAAGGAGGTTAAAGCTAATGGCTAGATGTTAAAATATTCTTGATAATCATAAGAGCTAGGCCTAGAGAGCTCCTCCTTGAATTCTCTAAGCTTAAGGCTTAAGTAATCTGAAATAAACTCAGAGCTAATCACTTTTCTTAGGAACTTATTGTTGTTTTCATAAGCTATTATTGCTTCATATAAGCTAAATGGTAGGGAAGGACCTAAACAGGCTTTTCTCTCCTTTTCAGATAAAAAGTCTGGGTCTTGTTTTAGCTCATCAAATGTTTTACCCTTTGATTTTATTCCATCTAACCCCGCTAAAAGCAAAGCTGAAAGTGCAAGGAATGGATTTGCAGAGCTATCAGGAAGGCTAATTTCAACATATGTATTGTTTTCATCTTTTGCGCTGAATTTAACTACAACGTTATTTAATGAAGAGGAATAAGCATTGTGCAAAGTGAAAGCAACCAATCCTTTATAGGAGTTTGTTGTTGGGTTTGTGAATAAAGAAATGTAGGGAGCATTAGAGATTATTCCTCCAATAAACCTTTTTGCAACATCACTAAGCCCTTCATCAGGAGAGAAAAGCTCATTGTTATCTTTTTTGAAAAGCTTAACTCTAAACCTCATCCTATTTGGAGGGCTTTTGAAAATAGGATAGGGCATGAAAGTGGCTAGAGCTCCATTCAATAAAGAAACATTTCTAGCTACGTATTTTAAGGAAATTATTGAGGAGCATGCATCAAATGCATTCATAAAATTAAAAACAATGCTTTGCTTTGAAGTAGAATTAGAGTGGGAGTTCTCAAATGAAGTTATTTTAAAGAAAGAGAATAGAGTGTCTAAGATTTGAAGTCTTACTAAGGAATAAACATCTTGAGGCATTGTTAAATTACTCCATTTCCTATCATAGGAGATTGGATTTGAGTTCCAAGGAACCTCCCTTCCATCAAGGTTAACGCTTGGTCCTCTCTCTAAATTAACTTTATCCATAGTAACAGTCTCAAATATTGTGAACTCACAAGAGGGTTGGATTAGCACTTTTGAAAACCCTTCCAAAGAGTAAAGAGAGAGCACTTTATTAAGAAAAGCTAAGCTGTCTTTAGGATGAGGATCTTTTTTTCTATAAACATAACAAAGCATTCTGGCTGTTGAATCCTCCCAAGGCACAATAGCAAAGCTCTCAGGAATTGGTTTGAGTAAAACGTTCTCCTCAAAAAAAGAGCTTAAAGAAGGAACTTCCAATCCATCCTCAAAAGTAGAGGATAAAATATTATTTGAGGAAACAGTGGTTTCCCTAATCCTTCCATCAATATCTAAAAACTGAAGCCTAACCCATTTTATTCCTTGAGAAGATATGGATTCAATTACTTTGGAAGGCTTCATTCCATCACCGATAGCAGTTACTCCAAAATCATTTTTAAATGTTTGTTAGAAATAAATATCTGTAAATTTTGTATAGCCGCGGTAGCTCAGCCTGGTAGAGCACTCGGCTGAAGACCGAGGTGTCCCCGGTTCAAATCCGGGCCGCGGCATAGCCAAATAATTTCTAATCCTTCTAAGAGATAAGGGAAAGAATAAAGTAAAACCCAACCTTGTAATTATATTTTGAGCTCCCTTTTTCTCTTTTATTTAAACCTCTATATCCAATAGAAGAAACCTTTGAAGGAGGAAATTGCTTTAGCAAATCAAAGCAAATCTTCCAGCCCTTGAAGACAACTCTTTTTTCATTTATTAGGGATAGTGCTTCTTTCCTTATTCCAAAAAACCCTGTTACAGGGTCTTTAAAAGTATTTTTCTTAGACAAAATAAGCCTAATATTTGCAAAAAGAACTGCAGTATAGGATAGTATTTTTCTCCTAAAAGAGAGGCTTTTCCCTAAATCCTCTCTTTCAGCTAATACTAAAAGGTTGTTCTCTAATTTTTCCAAAATTTTGGGAACAACCTCTAAAGGGTGTTGTAAATCACTATCAATAACCACTATTTTACTAAAACTAGCTGTTTTAATTGCTTTAAGAACACTTCCAGAAAGGCCTAGAGGAGGAGAATTCTTTATGTAAATTACCCTTACTCCAAATTCCCTTTTTGCTCTATTCACTTCTTTTCCTGTTTTATCATCAGGAGAATCATCTACAACAATTATTTCTGAATTTGGAAATTCTTTGTTTAGTTTTTCAATAGTTGAAAATATAATTTGCTCTTCCTTAAAAGTAGGGATAACAAAAGAAAAACTTTCTTTATTTACCACAGAACAAAAACTTAATGAGAAGTAATTAAAAACTCTGCACAAATATTTTAATGTGGAGATTGAGAGTAGGTTAGCTAGGCTTATAATAAAGGAGGTAAAAAACTATTCAAAGCTTGAAGAGATTGAAGAAATAGAGATTGAGATTCCTAAAGAAAACCTCACAATAAAGCAAAAAACACTAAAAAAGCTGTTTTCCTCAATAGGAATAAAACTGAAGGTTAAAGAGGGGAAAAATATAAGAATTATATCTATTTTAAGGAGAAGTTAATGGAGAAGCTAATTAGAGAATATTGAATCAACCCATCTTTTAAGATAAAACAAATGCTCTTTATGATCTGCAGCAAAATCATCTCTTTTTAATGCTTCTTCTAAAGAAAGAATAATTACTTCTCCTTCTTCCCCTCCTCTAGCTTTTTCAAATTCCTTTGAGAGGCAAACAAAAGCAACAGCTACAACTCCTCTTGGGTCTCTTTTTGGAGAGCTTCCAACTCTTAATAAAGAAACTATCTCAACCTCTATCCCAACTTCTTCTCTAGCTTCTCTAATAGTGCATTCCTCAATACTCTCCTCCTTTTCTAAAAGCCCTCCAGGAAAAGCTAACATTCCTTTAAAAGGCTCTTCATTCCTCTTAATGAAGATAATTCTAGGGTTCTTAGTTATTGAATCTAGAATTACAGCATCTCCTGCTAAAAACCTTTTTTCAGGCATCTATATTACCCAAGTAAAAAGCTCTAATGATAAAAGCTAAAAAACAAAACAAAAAGAAAGGGGATTAACCAAATAATCCTGCAAGTCCTGCTGCTGCTTCTTCCTCGCTCTTCTTTTCATCTTCTTGAGGTTTTTCTTCCTTCTTCTCTTCTTGTTGTGTTGGTTGAGGAGCAGCTTGGGAAACTGCAACAACAGGAGCTTCTAAAAGCTCTTCAATGTTTTGTCCTTTTAATGCCTCTGCCAAAACCTTTGCTTTTGCCTCATCTCCCTCAATTCCAGCTGCCTTTACAACAGCTAAAATGTTCTCTGCTGTAATCTCTTTTCCTGCGCTATGCAATATTAAAGCAGCATGCACATATGCATCAACCTTTCCCATATTATCGCCTCCTTCTTATTTTTCAGCCACCCTCTTTAAAGCATGAGCCTGAACTAAAGCTTTATGCACCAAATCCTTTATAAATGCTTCAGTAGGAAATCCTGCATTAACTGCTAAAGCTCTCTCAAAAGAATAGGCTTTATTTAGCAAGAATTTTGCATTCTCTGGAGTTGGATAGGAAATGTTAACACTTAAGTTAAATGCATCAGCATAGAGAGCCTTTATATCTTCTCTTATTTCCTCAACCTTTATTAGCAATACTTCTTGGTCAAACACTGTTTCTCCATCCCAAGCTTTATAGATTTTCAATCCAACTTTGAATGGCTTTATTCCTAAAAGCTGAAGGACAGAGGCTTTCTCCTTTGTTACAGCCTCTCCTTTTTTAACCACAACACTATCTTTTGCTACAACTATCTTACCTCTTTCTATCTTAACATTAACTCCAGCTGCTTTAAGTTGGGATAAAGCAGGACCTGGTTGTAAATCAGTCTCTCCAGCCTCAACAACTATATCTTCTTCAGCAACATCTCCTTCCTTTGCAGGCATATCCATTAAATTATTAGCTAAATAGGTTGCTACACTATAAGGAGATTCATTTATCCCAACAACCATTACAGGGAACTCTATTTTCTCATAAAAGCTTTCTGGAATTCCTAAACCCTCTAAAGCTCTCTTTATTACAGCTAACTTTGAAACTTTTAGGAACGCTCCCTTTTGTTCTCTTAAGGATTTTCTGGATGATTGTAAAAGTTTGTCAGGAACTTTTCTCAAATCTATCAATAGGATTGACTTAAAACCCTTCAGATTGCTTTGGATTTCCTCCACTCTTTTTTTCTTTTCTTTTATTGCCCTCCTAGACTCATCAACTTTATAAGCTCTCATAAACTCACTCTCCTAATTTTTAGCTCTTTAATTTTTTAAACCTTAATCAAACCTTAATAGCTGGAGACATTGTGAGCTTAACATAAATACTTCTTATATTTCCCTCAGGTATTTTTCTCTTTATTTCATTTATAACAGCTTCAGCATTCTCAACCAAATCTTCAATTGGCATTGATTCCTCTCCTATAAATGCATGAACAGTAGGCAAGTATTTTCCTTTAGTTTGTATTCTTACTAACCTCTTAACATCTTCAACAGCTTTTGAGAGATCTCCGACAGCTGGCTTTGGTATTTTTCCTCTAGGTCCTAAAACTCTTCCCCAATTCTTTGCTATCAGAGAGATTGCTCTTGGCTCTGCTAAAATGAAGTACTCTTTTGCTATCTTTTTAACTTCTTTTAAAGACTTGTTCTTAACATCTTCCATTAAAAGCTTCTCAACATCCTCTCTATCCTTAAACTTGCTTAAGAATTGCTCACTTCCTATAACTAAAACTTTGTTTGCCTTCTTTCCCCTTCCTTTTGGAAGTACAACATCTAAATTCAACCTATTTTCTGGTTTGGAGAAGTCTACGGCCCTAAAATTAACAATAAGTTCAACGCTTTGATTAAATTTCCTTTTCCCCTTAAACTCCATTAGCTTTTCTAAAGCTTTCTTTAAGTTTTCTAGCTTTATCTCCATCTAATCCCTCCCACTAAATAGTGGTAATGCGGGTTTAGAGCTTTTTTCTTAGGAAGTGTTTAAAAACTTTGTTATTTTTTAGGAGAAAACCCCAAGCTTTTTCTTGGCCTTCTCAATCTCTTCAAAAATTCTTTCCCTAAACCCATTCACAAAATTAGGGGAAGTTAAATCAAAAACTCTTTCTCCATTTATAAAAACCTTCTCTACATTATCTCTTTTGGAGGAATGGACAATGGAGGTGTAGTAATCTCCAAAAGGAACCATATTCTCTTTTGGGTTTAAAACCACTAAATCAGCTTCAAAACCTTCCCTAATAAAACCAGAATTAAATGAGAGCGCTTTTGCTCCATTTGAAGTAGCTGCTCTAAAGATTTCTCTCGCTTTTCCAAAATTGGCTCTCCAATATTTATGTTTTTGTAAAAGAGAAGCAACCTTCATAACTTCAAAAAAATCAATAATGTTAGAACTAGCAACCCCATCACTCCCTAAAGTTAGGAGAGCTCCTTGCCTTAAAAATTCCTCAAATGGCATTATTCCTCCTGTAGCTAACTTTAAATTGCTAATTGGGTTGTGGCTTAAGGCAGCTTTTGAGGAGGAGAGGAGCTTTATTTCTCTCTTTGTAACCCAAGAGGAATGTGCAAAAACAGTATTCTCTCCTAAAACTCCAAGACTTTCCAAATACTCAACAGGCCTCTTCCCTTTTTCCTTTAAAGAGAAGAACAATTCCTCTCTAGTTTCAGCCACATGCATGTGGAAGAGCAACCCCTTTTCCCTAGAAATCTCAAAAGCCTTAACTATTAGCTCTTCACTACAAGAATAAATTGCATGGCAAGCTACTCCAGCTTTTATGTTTTCCCCATAACCTTCACATTCTCTAATCCAAGAGAGGGTTTTTGATAGCTCCTCTTTTGGGGAAGAAAACTTCTCAAACATTCCATAGCTTATGACTGCCTTTAATCCCAAAAGCTTGCAAGCATTTGCTATCTCCTTTAATCCTTTCCAATACATGTCATTAATTGCTACAACTCCACTCCTAACACAATCAGCCAAGCTTAATAAGGAGGAGTAATAAAGCAACTCCTCATTAACTTCAACCTCCTTCATAATTACTTTTTCCAACCACTCATGTAAAGGCAAATCCTCCTCACTGTTTCTCAAAAAAGTCATAGCAATGTGAGAGTGAGTGTTGAAAAAAGCTGGAATAATTATCCTTCCAGAGCAATCAATTACTTCCCCTCTTTTAAACCCATTTACTTCCTTTCCAACATATGATATTTTTCCATCCTCAACATAAACATTAGCTTTTCCTGTTCTCTCTGAATCAACAATAAATGCATTTTTCAAGAGAAGCATTTTCTCCCCTAAACCTTAAGCTTTATCATATAAGCTTTTACCACTCTATTCCCAACCTTTATAACTTCACACCTAACATAACCTTCTTTAATTAACTCCTTTAAATAGAGGCCAACCGTTCTTTTTCCTTTAGAAAGCTTTTTAGCTATTTCCTCTTCCGTGAGGTATTGAGAATTTAAAAGAAGTTCTAGAATTTCTCTTTTATTTTTAGGAAGCCTTCCTAAATCCTCATCAACCAAAGAGGAGAGGAGGAGCCTCTTTGCTTCTTCAACATCCTCAATAAGTATTTTCTTATGTTCCTTACTCTCAGCAATGTTGGCAGAGTGGAAAAGCAAAACTATTCCTGCTCTAGCATTTGCTTTATGTTTTGCAGCAAATCCCGCTATTTTTCCAATAACCTCCTCATCATAACTTAAAGGGGAAAGCCCCAACTTTGCCCTATCAAATAAAATCCTCTTTATTTCTTTTGGAGAATATCTCCTAAACTCTAAGCTTAGTGCAAATCCAACTAGTTTTGAAAAAAACATAACTATGGGAACATTACTTATGAACACAAACATAATCTCCAATTCCTCATTTTTAGCTAAGTTGTATAGAGAGTCTTTATCCTTAAATGAATCCACCTCATCCAAAAAAATTACCAACTTTTTTATCCTTCCTTTAGCCCTCTCTAAAAACTCTCCAAAAGAAATTCCTCTCTCTGGGATAAAAAAACCAGAAGCTCTAGCAATTTCCTTTAGCAACATAAGCAAAGAAGGTTTTTCTTTTGCATCAATGTATAGAGAGGGGATCCCTTTTTTATTTAATTCCCTATGAAGAAATTTTGCAACAGCCGTTTTTCCAGTTCCTTGCAACCCAAAACAATAAACATGGGTCTTAACACCCCTCAAAAAAGAGTTTATAGCATACCTAATAGAATTTATTTCATTTTCCCTGCCTACTAATTCTAAAGGAACATAAGAGGGGTGGAAAACATTTCTATTCCTTATTATCATTAAACTAAAGTTTGGAGGAAGAATTTTTAAGGACATTCCAAGAGCTAAAGGGGGAAAGCAGTTCATTATTCTTCAAGCTTCTTAATCTCATCCTTTAGGAAGAGCTCAACCAAAGAAGCATAAGCTGGTCTTGAAACTAAAACTCCTAAAAGAGCTCCTAAAATTGTGGAAGTAGCAAACCCTATTATCTCAACAAAAGGAGAAAATATTAGAGGAAACATAGAAACAATTATTATTAGAGCATTAACCTTTATTATTTCAAAAGCTTTCTCCAATTTTTCCTTTATTCTTCCTCTCCTAAGCAACTCATCAGTGATAACAATTTGTGAATCTATACTAACACCAACAACAGCGATTATTCCAGCCATAGAAGCTAAGTCAAGGTTAAACGAACCAACTAAGGCAAAGAGTATTAGGACTTCTACAAAAGTAATAATTATCATTGGAACTATTAGCTTAACTCTCCTATAACGAAGAGAAACAAACAGAGAAACAGTTAATAAAGCAACAACTAAACCAAAGAAGGAATAATAAAAGAACCTCTCTCCTAATTTGCTTGGAATTTGAGTTTTGCTTCCTGTAAATACTTTTACAGGCAAGGACCCTCCTTTTAATATTGTTTCAATTAGCCTTGCCTCCTCATCCGCCTCCTCAGGAGGAGAGTTCCCACTTATTGTAAAAACCTGAACAACATTTCCAGAAGTTACTTCCTCTCCCAAAATTGGAGAGCTAAGTAATCCTATAGCCTCCCACTTATCCAAAACAACTCCCCTCGAACCTACCAAAAAGCTAGGTAAATCATAAAAAACTGTTACATTCTCATTATCCTTTAACAGATCAACCCACTTGCTATCCTTATAAACCAAAACATTTTTTCCTTCTGCCATAGAAAGATTAAATTCTTCATCAAACACTAATTCCATATCCACCAAAGAATCTCTTAAGGAGAGTAAAGCATCTATTTCCAATCCAGGAGGAGCTGAATCCAAAAGCTCATCTTTAGGGATAACAATTAGAGCGTTTTTGGGTCTATCTAAAAACATGTAGAGAGGTTTTCCTCCTTTTCCCTTAACTTTTTGCGCAAACTCCTCAGCAGCCTTTCTATCAATTGAAAAGGAAACCCCCCATGTTGCCCCATCCAAAAAGGAGGGGGGAACCCTTGAAACAGTTCCCTCTATTATATTCTCTCCTCTCAAAACTACTTCTCCATCCACTATTCCTTCAAAAATTCCTTGCTTTTCTACTATTTTCTCTAGCTTTTGCAACAACTCTTCATCATCTTCAGAGAACTCAACATGTATTTGGTTGTTCCCTACTCCCCTAACAGTTATTGCTTTTAAACCTAAAAAGTCTGAGAGTCTTCTCTTTATTTCACTAACCATTAACTCCATCGTAGCCTCATCAACTGGTTCTTGTAAAGTTAAAGGAACCCTTATTCCTCCTTTAAAATCAACTCCCATCTTTAAAGGAGTGAAGAGAACAACAATTAAAGAGATAAAGGCTAAGCAAAATAATGCTATTAGCTTTGTTTTGCTATCTTTTGCGGTAGAGGAGAGATAACCAAAAAGTATTACTGAAACAAGCATAACAGCTCCTGAAGAGGAAGGAGAGAAAAGCAAAATCAACGAGAATAGTAAAGCAAATGCAATTGAGAAGTTTCTCTTATTCAAATTCTTAACAAAGCTCTTAAAGTTCATTTTTTCCCTCCTTTACTCTCATGTCCTTTTCTTTCTAGATAGAAAAGCAAAAGCATTGCATTTATTCCCCATGTAGCCACTAAATCTCCTAGCAATCCTATTAATGCTACTGAAGCTATTTCATAGTAAAGTGAAATCCTAAAGTAAGAGGAAAGCAGGAAGATAACTGAAAATGCTATTATTGCTGTTACACTCATTGTTGAACCTGTTCTAAACGCTTGTTCAGCTCTTTTTGCAGGAGCCTCCTCCTTCCTCTTAATCATCCTTATTGTTAACAAAGTATCTGTATCAAGAGAATAACCAATTATCATCAATAAAGCTGCAAAAGTTGCAAGGCTTAAAGGAATATCAAAGAAAGCCATTCCTCCTAGTGCAATAATTAAATCAGAGAGAGCTCCAATTAAAACAGCTAAAGAAGGAATAAGCTCTCTAAAATAGATGAAAACAAAAAGACTAACCAAGAACGCTGAGATAAGAGAAATTCTTTGGGCTTCTTGAGTAAATGAAACACTCAATAGGGGAGAAACCAATTGGAAAGAGAATGACTCTGCCTTAATAACCTCTTCTATTGTATTAACTAATTCCTTCTCATAATAATCATAAACCATTCCATACAACTCATAAAAAGCTGTCCTTGCCTCATTTGGAGAGGTAGAGGTTACTTCATAATCAATTCCTAAGGATGAGGCTACTCCAACCGCTTTTTCTAACTCCTGATTTATTAGTTTTGAGAGCTCCTCCTGTTTTTCAACATCTTGGGAAAGAACAGCTTGAGAATACTCTTCAAAATAAGAATCAATGTTCCTCTTTATATTTTCAAAGCTATCAATAAATTCAGGATGGGGAGTTGTTATTTCATACCTATACCCATTAGGAGTTGTAAAAACTTTTACTTCAGAATTAAAGCCTCTTTCTCTTAAAAAATTTTGGAATTCTTCTTTTGAAACTTCTTGAGGAGAATCAAGAACAATTAAAGAACCTCCTTTGAAATCCACTCCTAAATCAATTCCTTTAGTAAATATTTGATATAGTGAGAAAGCAACCAAAATCAGGGCTAGGAAAGAAATAACATACTTTAAGTTAGTTGTATAGATCTCCATAAAGTCACTTCCCTAAACAATAGTTCTAGTTTATTTTTGCTTGGTTTTAAAAATATTGAGCAAACTAATTAAAAAACTTAATTTTAAGTTTAATTGTGGCAAAATTGGTTGAAAAGGAGAAGAAAGAAGAAAAACCTCTTGCAATAAAAAGAGTAGAGGAGAGGGAAAAGCTAAAAAAGCTCTACAAAGAAGGGGCTGCAGATATAGAGCATGTAGAGATAAAAAAGCTAGAAGAAGAGGATTTGGATGAAGCTCTAAAAATCATAGGGTCTTTTGGTATTGAGATAAATGAAGAATTAAAGAAAGACCTTTTGGAAATAATAAAGGAGGAATTAAGCTTTGGGGCTTATGTTGATAGAGTTTTAGTTGGAGTTTTATTGGCTTTTGGAGTTTTTTATGATGGAGAAGAGGTTAAGGAGAGTCCTCAAAACTCTTCCTTTATAGAAGACATATACATCATAAACTTATATGAAGGGAAAGGAATAAGGGAAAAACTAATAGAGGAGCTTATAAAAGAATCAAAGGAAAGAGGGCTTAAGTATGTATTGTTTTTAGAGGATAAGATAATTAATCCTAAAGAAATTGATAGAGAGAGGAAAATAATGAGGGTGTTGGCATCCTTTGGGTTTAAGTTTAAAATTAATGAGAAGGAAAACTACACATTAGCTCTAAAAGAGCTTATCTAAGTCCTCCTTCTTCAATCTTTCAATTTATTCTTATAAAAATCGCAATAATCTCTAACAACACATTCTCCACATAAAGGCTTTTTTGGTTTGCATATTGTTTGGCCATAAGCAACAAAAACCTTGTTTATTTTTCTCCTTAAGGATCTTGGAACTATTTTTTTCAATTCCTCTTCTGTTTTTTCAGGGGTTTTTGTGCTAACCAAGCCCAACCTATTGCTAATCCTATGAACATGCGTGTCTACTCCAATAACTGGCTTTTTAAAAGCTTCTCCTAACACAACATTAGCTGTTTTCCTCCCCACACCGGGTAATTTCACTAACTCCTCAAAGGTCTTTGGGAGTCCTTTCTCAACCACATGTTTTGCTATCTTAATGAGGCGGGGGGCTTTTGTTTTATAAAATCCAACCCCATAAATTAACTTTTCCACTTCTTTAGGAGAGGCATTTGCTAAAGCTTCAGGAGTTTTAAATCTATTTATTAGATTTCTAACAGCTTTTCCAGTTGTTTCATCCTTTGTTCTAGAACTCAAAACTACAAAAATCAAAAGCCAAAAAGGAGAGCTTTCAAACCCTTTTTTTGCATAAAAAATAGGGGCTTTCCTTTGCCTTGCCAAGCTTTCCATATCCTTAAGATTTTTCTTTAGCTTTTCCAGAAATGGGTGCATAAAAAATTAAGGAAAGGGTTTAAATTAAATGTGGGTTTCAACCCATTTAAAAAGCTTCTTCCGATTGGGAAGAAGGTTTAAAAATCAGAAAATCCAAAACCCTAAAAACATTAAAAGAGAAAAATTAGAGGGGAAAATGATTGAAAAATTCATCAGGGCCTTTTTCAATAGATGCTGCCAAAACTTTATTTACAAAAAAAAGATTGAAGAGCTTGAAAAAGAGAAAAAAGAAGGAAAAATAAAATGGAGGGGTTTTTCTTACCACCTAACCTTTGATGTTGATCTTAAAGAAGATCATGAAAGATTAACAATGATTTTAAGAGAGTTGAAAAAGCTTAAAGTTAAAGCAAGCTTTGCCGTTGTAGGGAAATGGGTGGAAATATATCCAAAAATATATGAAGAAATAATAAAGGGAGGACATTGTTTAATAAACCACAGCTATTCCCATCCTTTTAGTGAATATTTTAGTAAGAAGAGATGGAATGAATTAGAAGAAATGGAGAAAGAGGAAGAGATAAAAAGGGCTCATGAAAAAGTTCTAGAGCTAGGGTATGAAATGAAGGTGTTTAGAACCCCTCATTTTGGAAAACAAAAGGATAGAGGAATCTACAAGATATTGGAAAGGCTTGGTTATAAAGCGAGTAGCTCATTTCTTGCAATAGATTCAAAATTTTATCCTTTCAAAGTTGGAGATGTAATTGAACTTCCCCTAGCAATTTGTAAAAAACATCCCTTCACAGCGTTAGATAGTTTTCACTCAATAAGGAAAGGGTGGCACACAAAAACAGATTTTATAAAAGTGTTTAATCAAACCTATGAGTTTTACAAAAAAATGGAAATTCCTTTGGTTATTTATGTTGACCCAATAGATATAAACAAAGAAATTCTTAGAATTATTGCTAAGAACTCAAAAGGGTTGGATTCCCTACTTCACTGATCACTTCTTAGAGTAATAAGTAGTGATCCTAACCTTTCCCATTGAGGCTGAAACCCTATTTCCTATCCCATAAACATTTATGAAAGGAATTAGCTTCCTTAGCTCTTCCCTTAATTCTTTAGTTGTTCCTTCATTTAAATAAGTAATACTTCCCACAAGCCCCTCAAATACCTCCTTTTTCTTTCTTTTCTCACTCCATCTCTCTATTGTTTCTATTCTTAATCTTCTTAATATGGGTGGAAAATTTTCTCTAATTTCTCCAAGAATAGGAAGCCTATTTATTTCAATTTTTCCATAATATATTGCTTTTATTAAATAATATCTCCTCCCTCCATCTATAAGTATATCATACAAAGAAGGGCTCTTTAGCATAATTCCTTCCCTTCTTATTCTAGTTGGAGTAATGAATTCTACTCTAATTCTATCTTTAAGATAAGGAAACTTTCCTAATTCTTTTTTCTCTACTCTCTTACTCAAAAATCTAAGCTTCCCATAACCCCTATTCCTATCTCTCCCTATGGAGCTTAAGTTCTCAACAGCTAAGGAGAATAATTCCACAAGCCATTTCTTTGGATAAAATATGTTTAAATTTAAAACTAGCTCCTCTCCTGGAGAATAAGTTTTTCCCTCTAAAGGAGAAAACGTGAAAGGTCTGGGAGGAGGTATTAAATAACCAATAGGTCTAGAAAAGTCTTTTCCCAACTCGTAACTCAACCCATAAGCACAGTTTTTTAACTCCCCACAACCCTTACAAACTGCACTTCTCCAACTATCTCTATATATGCAAGACTGCTTCTTTAGCATTTCTCCAATTAAACCTCTAAGCATAAATCCGGGATATTTTGGAAGCCTCACAGGAGTTATCACTTCAAACTTATACTCAACAGAGTAGTATTCCATAAGCATTCACTTTACTAGATTACTCTTAACCTTAATTTTACCTTCAAAAAGTTTTTTGACGCTGCTCTCAAAGCTTTTCCAGGATTTAGGATTAAACTTAAAAGGAGATGTTTTCTCCTTTTTTTCAACTCTTGAAAACAAATTAACTTCTTTTTCAGAAAGATAAGTGTAAGAAGCATCAGTAGTTAAAGGATGGGCCAAAGCATTTCTTACTGAAAATAACCAATCATGCTCTTTCCTTCCCTTTCTTCCATTTGCTTGTAAAATTTCTTCAGCATTTTTCCTCTCTTCAAAATTATATACCTCTTTCTTGGATTTTCCATTTTCCTCCAGTAACTTTGAGATATATGCTTCTCTTAAAAGCTGTATCCCTAATTGAAGGTTTCCCCTCTTAAAGGTTTCTAAACCTAAATTATATTGTCTTAAATAAATGCTCTCTTCGTTTATTAAATCATAGAACCTCCTTAAATTTTCTCTTAATAAAAAATCCAAGTAACCCTCATCCTCTTTCTCAATCCAATTTTTAAAATAAAGTAAAAAATCATCATTAACATTTCCCAAGTTTAAGTTTATCAAAACACTCAAAGTAGCATTCATGGATTCATAGCTTTCATCAAACTCTTTCTTTTGGTGCTTCTCAATTATTGTTCTGGCTAAATGATTAAAATCAAGATCTCTTATTGTATTTGTTAACTCAAAAATCTCCCTAAATTTATTTCTGTATTCATTCATACTGACTATATTTGTTTCTTCTCCCTTATCATCAAAGACTCCGTAGATAAAATTAATATTTTTTGTTCTAAGATTTACTCCAAAGGTTAGAGCCGCTAAAAGGAAAATAAAAGACAGGTTTCTCATAGAATGAGTAAAATCAAAGTAAATTTCGTCATACTCTTTAACTTTCTTATAAAATGAATCCAAGAGAAACTCAAAAGCACCTTCTTCCTTAAATGTTATTACTTCATAGTCCTCTAATCCTAAATTTTCTATTGAATTTTTTGTAATTTCATTATCTAACCTATAAATTATTAAGTCAGCTCCTAAATACTTTGCCATAAGCCTAGGGTGATACTTATCTCTTCCTAATGCTCTTCCCCCGAAAAAAACATTTGCCTCCCTATAACTTTTATAGTTTCCTATGGTTGCAATAATTGCTTTTTTCATCCTCTCCCTCCTAAAAGTAGTAATAAATCATAAATATATTCATTAAGAGTAACTTTAACTCTTCTCCCTTCTTTATTCTTTTCAATCAGGCCTTTAATCTCCAAAGTTTTTAGAGAATCACTAATTGTTGATTTAGCTCTTTTCAATTTTTTAACCAAAAAAGCCATATCAACCTCTTTCTCTTCCTTTAAAATTCTTAAGATTTTGTAAGAAAGACCATTCCTCTTCTTCTTATTACAAACTAATTCAACAAAAACCTTTGGGGAAAATAAAAATTTCTTTTCATTCATTTGTAACATCATAATTTTAACTTTAGGCATTTCATTTATCATGAAGTAGAGTAGTAATGCAATACTTCCTTCCTTACTCAATCCGGTTATATTAATAAGTATATCTCTTCCTTTCAGCAAAAAAGGACTTATCTTAGCCAAAATATCCTCAAAATTAGAAAAATCAGCTTCTACTTCATTTACTTTAAAAAGACCTCCTAATTTACTTTTAACTTTTTTCCAAACCTTTTTTGAATGCCTGGAGTAAACAACAACTACTTTGCTAGATGGTAAAATTTCCTCAAAAGAAGAAAATATTGGTTCTTCCCTCATCCCTACAAATATTATGTTGGTTATTTTTTCTTTCATACTTTACTTTTAGAAAAGAAAATATTATAAATATTTGTATTTTATACAAACAGTTCGGAAAAATACTTTTAAATTCGTATATTATGCTAAAAATAGGGATAAAAATGATTGTGGAGGTGATGGAAAAAGGAGTGTTTATCTCAAAATCAGGAGAAAGATTAATCATTAAGAAAAAAGGAGAAAAACTAAAAGAGATACCAATTTCAAAGGTGGAAGGGCTCATAATAGGAAAGGGAATAGCCCTTTCATCTGATTCTTTGGTTCTGTGCTCAAAAAATAATGTTCCTGTCTTCTTTTATTCAAGCTCTTCCACCTACTTTTTACCTTCTAGCTCTCTATCAAAACCCTCAGTGAGAATAAGTCAAATGAAACTAAATGGAAGGAAAAAGAAGATATTTATTTACAAATTAGTAAAATGGAAATTAGAAAATCAAAAAAGAGTTGCTCAAGCGTTTGGAGAAAAATTAGAATATGAGATAAAACCAGATTACTCTCTTCCATTAAAGGATTTTATTTCAAGAATGTTAAATAAAGAAGCTCTTAGCTCAAAAAAATATTGGAACACTTTTGCATCTAAATTCAGAGGTTTTAGAAGAGTAAAGCTATTTGCAGAGGATAACTTAAACAAAAGCTTAAACTATGGGTATGGGATACTAAAGTATAGTGTTGAAAAAGCAATCCTAAGTTGTGGATTAGACCCTTTCATAGGGATTTATCATTCTACAAAAGATTATAGAGAATCTTTTATATTTGATGTAATGGAGCCTTTAAGGCCTTTTGTTGATTTTTGCGTCTTTTCTTTTTTGGATGAAGAGAAAATGGAAAAAGATTTCTCAGAAATAAAACATGAGCTTGCAAAAACAATTGTAGGATTCTTCAAAAAAGATAATTTTAGTATTGGAAAAATAAAAGGAAATCTTCAGAGATGTTTAATAGGACAAGGTTATTTAATTTCGGATTTTTTTAAAGGCGAAGAAAAGCTAGAATTTGTAAGAGTGAAAGAATGGAGTTTAAAAGAGTAGCTGTATTCTATGATATCAGAGATGATAATAGAAGAAAAAGGTTTTCTGATTTTTTAAAGGATATTGGATTAGAAAGAGTTCAAATGAGTGGTTTTATGGGTTGTATAAGGGAGGATTTAATTGAAAGGTTAAAAGATAAATGTAAAGAGTTTGAAGAAGACACTATCCACATAATATGGTTATACAAATGTGGAAAAGACATAGTAGAAACATTTGGTTTTGCTCATATTCCAGAAGATGAAGACATTTACACGCTTTAATCCTTAAACCTAGCCACACATAACCCTGGTTTAACATAATCATCTTTATAATAAACAACATCTAGGGATTTTTTATTTACAAACCTTCTCAAAGCTTTTTCTACAGGAAATATCTTATAAAAAGCTTCTGTATCCCTTCCAATAATCATTAAATACCCATCCTTTATTTCTAAGAAACTCTCCAAAACTTCTATTACGCTTTGCTTTTCTGGAGGGTTTAGCTTAGAAGCCTTCAATGTTTTTAAATTAACCTTAACCATTGTTCTGGTGTAACTATCAACTCTTTCCATTATTTTCTCTAAATCTGTGGTTTGATAGTAATTTTCATAATGAGGGTTAAAAGAGAGGGAAAACTCAATTTTTTCTCCTTCATCAATCATCTCCAAAATACCTGTAGATATATTTTTAGTGCTTTTTGAAGGATTTATCTTTATGTTCTTTTCTTCACAAAAAACCCTTCTATCAATTAAGGAGGAATCCCTTATTAGCAAAGGATCCCTATTTCTTGTTTTTCCTTTTGGGGCATTTATTCCAAAAGCTGTGTTTATTGTTCCTTTTAATGTTGAAGCTGGGATATAAAGCTTTCCTCTAGTTTTAACATGAGCATGCAATATCTTACTCCTAACATCTTCTGGAGAATAATAATAGAATTTAGCTTGTTTAGCTTTTCCTTCTCCAATAATTTTCCTAACTTTATTTTTAATCCAAGAATATGGAGGAGCATAATTTCCATTATTTAAGTGTGAAATTATATCCCTAAGCAAATTAACATCCAAAGCATTTCTTAATTCATTCTCAAAATCATAATAAATAGCACTATTTTCTACATCTATTAAAATCTCAAAAGGCTCTAGCAAAACATCTCCTGATGCTATAAAAATGGGAGAAAATGCTTCAATCTCTAACTTTCTAAACATTTTCACCAACTCCTAGTGATATTGGTTTTCCTGGAAATACCTTTTTGCACCCATTGCAAACTAAATCCAATCCAACATCCTTGCTTTCAGAAACAGAAAAAGCCTCAACAAAATAAAACTTATGAGAATGTGGCACACTCTCATTGAATGGAGCATAGGAGTAAACATTAGGTTTTCCAAACACTTTTCCTAAATCCTCTTCTTTTGCAATAACATCACTCAAAAAGATGTTTAAACTTCCATCTGGAAGGTTGAAACTTGAGATGTCTTTTAACTCAAAACTACTAAAAGTAGTTTTATCTGCTGAAATTCCTAAATCTTCTAAAAATTCTAAAGCCTCCCTAAGTAAGCTCTTTTCTACTCCATCAACCAAGAAAACTCCTTTTTCCTGTTCAAACATCAACATATTATAAAGACCTGTTGAATACCTTGTTTTTTTAGGAAGCGGTTTTGTCTTTCCTTCAAATGTTTCTTTTTCTCCATCAGATTCTCTCATTTCCTTATCTATGATCTTTGAAATTTCCTCTCTATCCTTGTCCACTAAAGCTTTTACTAACAAATTCAATTCGTTAGGAGTTAGTTTAAGCTTTTTTATCTTCTTCTTTTTTTCATCTAAGTATTCCTCCATTTTCTTATCTTCACTAATACTCGGGAACTTCATAAGTAGATAATTAAAAACATTTTCAATTGGAATTAAAATTTCTCCTTCTCCAGTTATTCCTAACAATCTAGAAACTCTTAAGTTTGGAATAGTAGATCCCAATTCTGAAATAGCATAAATAATAGCTCCTCCTAATTGTATGGAGGGAAGAGTTCCAAATTTGTTTATAGCTCTTCCACTAAGCTTTATGTTTTCTAGCTCCACTCTAAACATTTCTCTCCTCCTTTATTCCCTTAGAAATACTTTAACTGCTCCATATCCTCTTGTTCCGCTACCCCCTAAATAATCATCTTCTAATAAAGAGAGGCCAATTAAAACTAATTTTAAGTAATCGTTTGCATTATTTACTTTAAATCTCTTATCTAATTTTTCATAATAGTGTGAAATTCTGCTATTATAGGGTTCTTCCAACTCTCCATCTTCCAACATTATTATCTTTCCTGAAAAAACTGTTCCTGGAACAACCCTCTCTGTTTGTCTTGGATTACTTGCTTTTGCATTATATCTATCTATTGTATTTTCAAACTTTACTTCTAAAAAATCTCTTGGTGTTTTTCCCTCATCCCTATAAATAAAATCAACTGGAGGTTGGTAATCATTAATTTGTGGCTCTTCTCTAGAGATATAAACATCTCTGAATATAACTTTGCTCATTTGGGATTGTTTATTGCTTGAATATCCAAATACTCTACAAACCGCACATTTCCCACACTTGCATATTCTTGGTTGTTTTTCATCACTAGGTTTATTCACATCATCATCTAAATTAGAAAAACTCCTGTTTCCTCTTTGCCCCTGTATTTCTAAAAGGCTTCTAACCTTTCCCTTTAACGAACTTCCCGGAATGTAAGGAAATCCCTGAGGGTCTTTAACCACAACGTTATCTATTGCTGCTATCTCATACTCTGCTTGTCCTCCTATATGCAAACCTGTTTCCACAACCACATAAAAATTTAATTTCTTCCTTTCCATTTTATCGCCTCAATTTTTTGAATATGCTGCTAAATAAGTGCATATTAACTTAAGTAAGTGAAGGATCTTTTCTTTTTTTTCCTCTTCACTTTTAGAAGCCTTCTCTAGAAATCTTGATATTCCCTTAAACCAAAATTTTCCTTGGCCATTATTTTTATTCCCCACATAAACTAACTTTGCAGCTTCATACAAAAGGTCCTTTTCTTCTAGCTCTCTTTTTTCTTGCTTTTTATATAATTCATTTATAACTGAAACAAGATATATTGCTTTAGATACACTCAATTTATATAATGAATCATTCCTTTGCTTACTAGAAACTTTACTAAAAAATCCCTTAAACTCCTCTATAACCTCCTTCAATTCTTTCTTGCCTTCAATATATTCATTAGCAATACTCCAAACCTCCATTTCATTTTTCTTATTCAAATCTCTTCCATATTGATTTCTATTTCTTCCAAAATAACTCATAAACTCACCTCTTTTCTTTTATCTCCAATCTATAGAGGAACACTCCCAAGTATAAGGCATAAATATCTGGAATTACTATATTTTCTAACTTCCTCTTTCTTTTAACATATTCTTCCTTAGCTTTAGCTAGTTCTTCCAAATACTCTTTCATCATCTTAATCTTTCTGGAATTTCTTAAGTATTTTGAGGATTTTATTTGAATTAAGTTATGAATAAAAGAAGTTGGTAATTTCTCATCAGACCCTAGCAATTCTAAAAATTCTTGTGTTGCATTCTCCAATTTAATAAATTCTGAAAGATTATAGGGCTTTGGCTTTTCCCCTGTTTTTATAAATGAAAAGGTTAATCCCGGATCACCTTTTTTCTTCTTATTTTTAGCTTCCTTAATATAATTCTCTAATTTCATAAATATATCTCTCATAGGGGTTCCTTTTCCTACCAATAAATAAGTAGAGCTTAAGGTTATTTCGCCATTTGTGAGGTCTTTCATTCTTTTATTTAGTTCTATAACAAAATTATACATATCTTTAAGATCTCCTGCAATTAATATGTCATCTCCTCCTATATAAACAGGATAAATTAGGTATTTTTTCTCACTTAAGATATAAGAGATATGTTGTCTTAGATACCAACTTAATATTTCAGATAATTCTAAAGGCTTTGAAAGGTCCACTTTACTAACTTTCTTATAAATCTTTCCTAAATTATCTACATCCATCTTGACGAATGCATAATAAGAAGGAAAATACTTTCTTTGAGTAGAAGTAAATTTGTCTAATAACTTTACTGAATTGGATAAAGGGAATAGATAATTAAAACCTGTCTTATTAAATGAATCCTTTATGAATGAAAAGAAATTTCCTTCTCCAAGCCTATATGAAGCAACTAAAGGAATTACTTTGTTAAACCTTCCATCTAATTCTTTCTCTAATCCTTTTCCAATTTCTTTTGATTTTACAAAAACAGACAAATTAAATCCATCAATTGTTATTGCTTTCTCTAGTTTTTCTTTCTCATAAAAAGAGAATATCACAAAGCTATTAATTTTATCTTCCTTAGATTTTTTCAAAAATACATCTCCTATGTTAAAAGAAACTAAACAAGCAGGACACAATTCTAATTTTTCTTCTTCATTTTCACCTACATAAGTTATTTTTTCTTCTATCTCTTCACTCAACTCACCACACACTTCACACAATTTAGCATTCTTCCCAAGTTCCAAAAACTGAGTAGAAATATTATAAGTAAGGGAA
>WAKO01000016.1 GCA_015523325.1 Microcaldota archaeon
CTATAAATTCTTGAACTTTTTCTTTATCAACACTCTTTAATCTATTATTCTTTAGGATATAGAGGGCTGCTTTTTTCGTAATTTTTTTATCTTCAATTTTATCTGCTAGCTTAACTATAGCTTCTTTTAGAGCTTCTTCCTCATAACCACTTTCAACAATTAACCAAGCAGCTAACTCCTTATTTTTAACCCTGTCCTTAATTTCTTCATAATCTTTTAGCTTATTCTTTTTAATTAATTTTATTACTATATCTTCATTCTTTATTTCCCCAATCAGTTCTTTTCTTTTCTCTTCGTAGCTTTTTGGAATAAGGGCTTTGGCTTCTTCAATAAAATCTTTTAAATTGATTAAAGGATAATCTGTTTCAGGATACATTCTTGCTTTTCCTGGCAAGGGTCTTAAAAACTCAGTGTTTCCATCCTTTAATGCCTTTCTAACCTCTTTTGGAACATAATCTACTAAAGCCCTCTCATAAACTCTTTTTAGCGCTCTCTTAGCAATCCTTTCCTCTCCAGCTATTAATACAAATCCATCTCCTTCACTAATATTTAACCTTGATTCAACAAATTCTCTTTCAATAAAATATTTTTCTAAATCTTCATCGCTATGAATAATTCCATTTACTCCCTCTTTTTTAGCGTAATCACTTAACTCACTCCCATACCTTTTTCCTTTTGTCAACTCTTTTCCTAAAATTCCGTTATGGAGTGGCATTTTTATTCCAAGTAATTTACCTCCATTCCTTATTATTTTTTCAATAAATCCTCTTTTTACAGCATTACTCACATCAACTACCTTAAATCCTTCTTCCCTTATTTTTTTATAAGCCCCTCTCCTCCTTAACTCTTCAATAACCTTTATCAAGTTTCTTTGCCTTTCTATCTCTTTTTCAACTAATTTTTCTATAGCCCTTAAATCTTGGGCCCCTTTTATCTCAACTCTAGCCCCTCCTTCTATACTAACATTTAAATCTTGTCTTATAGTCCCTATTCCTCTCCTAACCCTCCCAGTCATCCTTAAAAGTAATCCTATCTTTTCTGCGGCTTCTCTTGCCTCTTTCCCAGTTTTAAATTGAGGAGCGGTTGCTATCTCAATCAAAGGAATCCCCAGCCTATTCAAATAATACTCATCTCTTCCTTTTATTCCAGCGCTTTCCTCTTCAATACAAAGAGTTTCAATCTTTATTCCTTCAAACTCTCCATTCACTCCTATAAGCATTGTCCTTTGAAATCCAGAGGTGTTGCTTCCATCTATAACTATTTTCCTCATAACTTGTGTGTAGGGAAATATCCTCATATTAAATTTTAGTGCAATTGCTAACACTGTTTTTAGAGCTTCTTTATTTATGGAGAGTATGGGTTCTTCATCCAACTCCACTAAACAAACTTCATCTCCAAAAAAATAATTAAAGGTCCTCTTTCTTTCTTTTTCAAACTTTGCTGCGGGATCAATTTCAAAAAGCTCAGAATAGCTAAGGTTTAGCTTTCTCATTATTTTCCTCTCTTCTGAATTTTCCCTCTCTTCACACCTACAAAATAACTTGGAACCAGCCAACCTTTGATGTATCTCTAATCCCACTTTAGGCATAACTCTTTTACCATTGGAAAAATTAAAAACGTTTCACAACTTTTACAACGCTATAGAGATTTAACCTTCTTTAGCTCTTTTATTAAGAACTTAGCTATTGTTTTTCCCCCATCCTTACTTAAGAACCTATTATCATTTCCACACATTGGATCCAAAATGCATTTTGGGCATCCAAATTCACATTTGCAACTCTCAAGTCTTTTTTTTGTGTGCCTTGCTAATTCTTCAAATCTCCTAAACAAAACATCAACCAATCCAATCCCCCCGGGGATTCCTTCATAAATATAAATCCTACCATCACTATAGCTTATTCCCCCCAACTCTTTATCATCACTTCCTGTTAACAAAGGAGACATTGATATTGCTACATGCTCATAAGCATGTAACCCTTCTCCAACATTCCTTATCTCTGGAAGCTCTTCAAAATCTATCCATAAAGAATTACTTTCCATTTCATAGGAATAAGGGGTTTCAAATTCATGCTCCCCCAAGGTTGTATTTGAGAATAAGTCTTTTAATAAAAAACCATAAACATTGTTAGTTATCTCCACTTTCCCTAAACTTAGTCTTATATCTCCAAACTTTTTTTCTTTGTAAACCTCAATTATTTCCGCGCTTTTTTCAGATAGAGGTTTTGTATAGTATTTTTCTTCATTGAACTCCTCAACTTCCACAACTCCCTTTTCCATATCAATTCCTTTGCTGATAAAGAATTTTGTATTGTGCAAATAAATTGCTCCTTCATACAATTCGCTTATAGCTAGGTTTTTCTCTCTACTGCCAATAATTTTCCCTCTATAAATTATTTTTATCTCATCCCCAATTCCTCTTATGCTTATTTTTCTTGCAAACTTAACTCCCTCCTTTGTTGGAGCATAAAACACACCAAACTTTTGGAGGAGTTTCTCTTTCACAAGTTCTTTTAAGAGCTCCTCATGCTCAATTTCTCCTTCTTTTATCAAAGTTTCCTTGGCCATGCTAATTAAGTGGGGTTTTAAGATGTACTCATTGTTTGGGTTTGCATAGCAACTTTCACCCCCCTTAAATATATAGAGTTCTGGATACTCTGAGTAATAGCTATCCAATGGATTTTCTCTGGCAACAAATATAGCAAGTCCAAACCCCTTTCTCCCAGCTCTCCCAAGTCTTTGCTTAGTGCTATTTATTGTTCCAGCGAAACCAGCTAAAACTACTGCATTAACATCTCCTATATCAATGCCCAACTCTAAGGCAGAAGTAGATATAAGAACTCCTTCTTTATCTCTCTTAAACTCTATCTCAAGTTTTTCTCTCTCTTTTTTTGTAAAACCAGCCCTATACACTCTAGCACTTATTCCCATATTTTTAGCTAAAAGCCCCAACCTCTCTACACTTGCATGTGAATTAGCAAAAATAAGACTCTTAATTTTCTTTTTTGAGAGGATTTTTGCTATTCTTAGTGTAGTTGTTAAGTAGCTCTCATTACTATTAATTATTAAATGATGAGCAACCTTTCCCCTTCCTCTTCCCTTTATTATTTCAAATTCCTCTCCAATCAATGATCTTGAAAATTCAGATGGATTTTCAATTGTTGCTGAGCTAAGAACTATTTGTAGTTTTTTCTTATAAACTTTGGAAAGCAACCTTTTAGCTCTTCTTATGATGTTTCCAACATGGGAACCAAAAACTCCTGTGTAGGTGTGAAACTCATCAATTATCATTGTCTCAAGCTTTTCAAAGAATTTATGAAATTTTTTGTGGTTTAAGAGGATGAAGTGTAGCATATCAAAATTAGTTAATAATATGTGAGGAGGATTCTCTCTTATTTTAGCTCTTTTAGAGCTAGGAGTGTCCCCATCATATATCTCTGCTCTTATTCCATAAAGCTTTAGAGTTGAAAACCTTTTGAGTTGATCTCTGCTTAATGCCTTTGTCGGATAAATTATTAGGGTTGCTTTATTTTCCTTAAAGTTTTTTAAAGCCGCATAAATAAAAGCCTCTGTTTTTCCACTAGCGGTGGGAGCACTTATTAATACGTTTTTTCCTTCTTTTATTTTTTCCACAGCTCTCCTCTGGAATTCATAAAAATAAGTTATTCCCAATGCATTATACATATATTCTACTTCTTTTTCCACTCCAAGTCCAACCTTTTTTCCTTCTTTTATTTCCTCCTTAATGTGCTTAACATAACATCCTAGCTCTTCTATTTCCCTAATTATTTCCTCAACTTCGTTTTCCAACATCAAGGGATTTATTTCCCTTAGTTGTTAAATAGTTTTATCTTTTCTTTTCTGTTTGTGTTGGGTTTGCTTTGATTTTTTAATTTTTATCTGCAATTTGGTTTTGTATTTAGCTTAGTATTATAGTTTGGTGTTGTTTTATAAATCCCTTGTTCCTCCTAATTTTTATGGAAAAATATTATGAGAGTAATGAGACTAACATTAATAGGGAAAATATGAATGATGTTGAAAGGACTGTTAAAGGAGTTGTAAGATTTGTTAGAAAAACTAGGGATGGTTATAGTTTCACTTTGTTTACAAAAAGCACTCCTCTAAAGCTCTACTCAAGATTTTATGTTGAGGAAGGAAAAGCTATTTTAGGAAAGTTAAGGGGAGAGGTGTTAGAAGATCTTAAGGAAATAGGGTTTGAAGAGCTTAGAAATGAATTCAAAGAACATTTAGAGAGCACTATAGTTAAACCTACTAGCTTTTATGCCAACTCATTAAACTCATTAAATTCTTCTCAGGCATTAAGCTTTCTGAACCAAATTATTGAGATAGGGAAGGAGTTAATGTTGTTTTCTAAGCTAGGTTTTGATATAGTTGTTAGGTATAATGCTGATGCAGATGGGATTTCCTCTGCCATCCAACTAAAGGAGTTTATGAAAGCAAACTTTATCTCTAACCCTTCTCCATTTTATCTAAAGAGAGATGCACTGAATGATTTAACATTCTCATTACATAAGTTTAACCCGGTCCTTATTCTTTTAGATTTCTCTTCAAATAAGGAAAGTATTGAATCTTTAGAAATAGCTTCATCTTATGCAAGGGTTTTTATAATTGACCACCACCCTTTTGATGAAAGCTTTTCAGAGTTTATAGAAAAAAAGCCAATTAACTTCTTAAATCCACACTCATTTTCTTTAGGAAGTGAAATAACCACTGGGTATATTTGTTTTGAAATAGCAAGGCTTTTTGGAAAAGAAAGAGAGAAGTGGATGAGAATAAGTTTGGCTGGAGACAAAAGTAATTTGATCAATATTAATGAAAAGGATAAAGAGGATGCTTTGGTTTTTGATTATCTAGCATTTTATTCCCCAAACACACCTTTGAATTTTTTTAAAGAGGTGTTAGAAAAAGAAGATATTAAGGAGACTTTTCTTATTCAAGCTAAGGAAAAGATTGAGTCTTTTTACTCCAAGCTCTCTTCACTAATTCCTGTAAAAATTGGAGACATTGAACTGTATTTAATTGACTTATCTTCCTTAAATAAATTTGACTTCCCAAATGCAAGTAAAGTAGTTACTCTCCTCAAAGAGTTAAAAAGCAATTCTCCAGGTGTTTTTATTGGTTATACTGAAAGCTCTCTAATATTTAGGGTTAATGATAAAGCTTTTGAAATAGGAGTGGATGCTAACTCTCTAATAAAGGCTTTGAAGGAAAAATTCAAAGAAAAGATTATTAGTGGAGGAGGGCATAAAAAGGCCTCCTCATTAAAATTATCAAAAGATTTTTCTACAAAATTAGTAATTGAAGAGATAAAAGAGATGTTGAAAGAAGTTGGAGTAAAAGAAAAACAACTAAAAAAGAATGAAAAAAATTAGGGAGAAGATGACTAAGGGAATTTTAACCCATATTTTTAATGAGTTTTTATCCTTAATAAACAGATTCTCTTATTTTATAGGAGAGCTCTCAAAAATCACGCTAAATTATTTATTTATTGTTTTCCTATTTTTCTCTTCACTAATAAAAAGGAAAAAACTCTCTTCCTTAGAATACAACAAATACTCCAACCTCCTTTCCCTCTCATATAAATTTTTTGTTAAAAATAGATTGCGTTCTTATTTAACGGTTTTAGGAGTTATAATTGGAGTTTCAACAATTCTTGTTGTTTCTTCAATAAGTGAAGGATTAGTTAAGGATGTAGAGAAGGAGTTTGAGGGATTTGGAAGGGATAAGCTAATTGTTGTTCCTTATTCTGAGCTTTCTCCTTCTTTTGGAAGGAGGATTGGGAATAAGCTTTTTGAAAGCGATGTTGAAGAAATAGAAAATATAGAAGGGGTAAAATCAATCTCCTATGCAGTTTGGGCCAGAGCCACAATTGAATATGAGGGAAAGGCTGTTGATACTGCTGTGTATGGAGTTAATGGAAAAACAATGTTTGAGCAATGGAAGGATTATTTTAAGATTAGGGAAGGTAGATTGCTAAAGGATAAGGAGGGCTTTTCAGCTTTACTTGCTTACAACATTGCTGAAAAGATTTTTGGAAAGAGTGTGGAAGTTGGAAAAAACATAAAGATTAATGGTATTGAATTTAGGGTTGTTGGAACTCTAGAGAAATTTCCTGGCCAATTTTCGAGCACTGATGATGATGCAGTTTATGTTCCCTTAGAAAAAGCAAGACTTGTTTTTGGGGATTTACTTCTTAAGGATGAGATAAATTTTATTGTGGTTGAGGCTGTTGATGAAAATAGGGTGGAAGAGCTAAAGGAAAAAATAGAAACTAGATTATCAAGAAAAAGGAACGTGCCAATAGAAGACAAACCATTTAGCGTTATAACTTATTCCTACATAATAGAACAAACTTCTATTGTTTTAGGTTTGGTTTATACTATAGGAATTATTATTTCTTCAATCTCCTTATTTGTTGGAGGAATAGGAATAGTTAATGTAATTTATTCCTCAGTAGTTGAAAAAAAGAAAGAGATTGGGATTATGAGGGCTTTAGGGATGACTAAAGGAGAGGTTAAGTTTGTATTTTTGTTTGAAAGCATGCTAATAGGAGTTTTTGGGAGCATTTTGGCTTTAATGCTAACTATTTTAATAGGAATTATTTCATACTACGTTGAAATACCATTTTCTTTTAATCCTTTAACTTTAATAAGTGGAATAATCTATGGAGTGGGAGTAGGATTAATTAGTGGTTACCTTCCAGCTAAAGAAGCTCTAAAAATAACACCTATGGAGGCTGTTAAGTATGGTTAGGGTTTTGGGAATAGAGAGCACTGCCCATACAATTGGGATAGGGATATTTGATAGTAGGAGAGGAATCCTTTCAAATGAATTCTCCACTCATTCTTCTCCTCATGGTTTTATTCCTAGAGAATTAGTTGAGCATCATCAAAGAAATTTTGTAACTGTTTTAAAAAGAGCTTTAGAAAAAGCTTCTCTCTCTTTGGATGATATAAACTTAATAGGTGTTGCACAAGGGCCTGGTATAGGAGCTCCCTTAAAGTTTGGAGTTGCTTTAGCAAATTATTTAGCAAAGCATTTGGAATTACCTATTGTTGGAGTTAATCATGGATTTTCCCATATAAAAATTACTGAATACACCTCTGGAATAACTTCTGATTATATAGCAATTTATATAAGTGGTGGAAACACTCAAATCCTTTATCCAAAAACTCCTTTTGATTATGAGGTTCTAGGAGAAACTCTTGATATTGGAATTGGAAATCTTTTTGACAACTTTGCTAGGGCTTTAGGGCTTTTTCCTCCCCATGGAGGAACTTTGGAGAAATTCTCAAAAAAGAGGTATGTTGAATTGCCTTATACAGTAAAGGGAATGAATGTTGCATTTTCAGGATTACTCACTTCTGCTTTAAGAAAGCTAAAAACCACAAATCCCTCTCACTTATCTTATTCTTTAATGCACAATGCTTTTGCAATGGTTTTGGAAACAGCTGAAAGAGCTTTACATCTAAAAAAGGCAAAAGCCCTTTTAGCTTGTGGAGGAGCAGCACAAAGTGTTTTATTTAAAAGAATGATAAAAGAGGTGGCAAAAGAGAATGGTGTTTCTCTTGCTTTAACAAAAGATGAGTATAATAGGGATAATGGAGCAATGATAGCTTATGCCTCCTACTTAGTATTTAAAGAATTTGGGGATTTTGGATTTGTTCAAGCTATTCCAAAGTATAGAGTTGAAGAGCTAAGGAGAGTAGCCTCACTAGCTTTCGAGCAAAAAAATAAAAAAACTCTTTGAGTAATCCTAAGGATGGAAAAAGAGAGCATTAAAGATAGCATATCAAAGTTTTTTGATTACTTTGAGGAGGCTTTCTCTATATACTCAAACCTAAAACCAATAGGAGAATTTAATGCAATAGGAGTTGGGGGAAGTGGAATAGCTTCAGAAATTTTTAGGGAAAAAGTTAACCCTATAAAGTGCTTTTTTGAAGGAGAACCTCCAAAATTAGAAAAAAGTGTTCTTGTAAGCTATTCCGGAAACACCATTGAAACCCTGAGTTGGCTTAAGTGCGAGAAAGTTAGGAATAACTTTATTGCCCTAACCTCCGGAGGAAAGCTAGAAAGAATAGCAAGAAAACTTGGAAAAAAAGTAGTTCCTCTCCCAAAAAACCTCCAGCCAAGAGCTTCTTTACCTTTTATGCTTGTTGTATTCTCCTTTTTGTTAGGAGAAAATTATAAAGTTAGCAAACTTCTAAAGTCCGCTTTAACTACAAAACATATTGTTGAGAGCAAAGCAAAATCTCTCTCAAACCAACTAAAAGAACCAATCCACATTTATTCTTCTTGTTCTTTAAGAGCTTTTTCCTATAGGCTAAAAACACAATTGAATGAAAACTCAAAGGCAAGGGCTTACTTAAACCTAATTCCTGAAGCCTTTCATAATGAGATTGAAGCTCCAAAAACTGGAAGTTATTTGTTCTTTATAGATAAAAATGATGTTCCATTATTAAATGCATTTAAAGAGGCTTTTCCAGAAGCAACTACTTTCTCTTATGTGAGCAGGGAAAACTTTATTGAAGATCTTTATTTCTCTGATGTTGTTAGTTTAGAGTATGCCTTGAGAAAAGGAGTAAATATGGATGAGGTTAAAGAAATAAAGAAACTGAAGAGTATTTTGAATGTTTCAAAAGAAAAAGCTTTTAATGAGGAGGAAATTTTTAATTTTTAATAAGGTGTTTTTATGGATGATTTTAAAGATAGAGAAAGAGCAATGTTTTTTAAGGAAGGATTGGTTGAGGAAAATCCTCTAAAGAAGCTTCTTATGCTAATAAAAAATTATAGGGAAGGAAAGCCTTATCAAAAGGTTTTTTATGAGATAAAAGACATTCTTCCAGAAATTATAAATAGGTTTATTGAGATAGGTTATTTAGATTTTCTTAGGATTTCGAAGCTTAAGTTCTTCTCAATCCTTCTCCAAGTAATTTCAGAGTTTGAGGAAAAAGAGGTTTTTTTCTATTTAATTAAGAAATCAAATGATAAGGTTGAAATTTCTTTAGCGTTATCCCACTCTTTAAAAAATTGCACTAATATTAGGGATATGCGTTTTATGGATAATGAGGCAAACCAAAAAAAGCAAAAACAAATATACTTAACTTTGAGTTGGATAAAAGAAAGAATAGAGAAGAGAGATCTGGACTTTCTTTATTTACTTAAGAATATGAGTAAGGAGTGCCAATCTCTATTTTTAGATCAACTTTTAGAAATTGCTAGAAAAGAGATAGGAAAACCTCAATATCTGGCTTTGGAGATACTTGAGTATTTTGTTGATTTGGAGGATGTAAAGAAGCTTTTTATTGAGTTTTTGGATGATTGGGATAAAGAGGTTAAAAAAAGAGCAATATTGGCTTTATCCTCTATAAAAGAGGAAGAAGTTAGAGTTGCTTTTGAAGAGTTAAGAGAAAAGACATGGGATGAAGAGATAGTTTTGATGGTGGATAATGTTTTAAAGAATTGGAATAAATAATATAATAAAATGAAAAAGCTAAAATTTAGGTTAAAAAGCTAAAATATAAAGGAACGTGAAAACATGAGGATTTACAGGGTTTCTTTCCTTCTTCTATTCCTTCTCCTACTTTTATTTGGTTGCATTAGGCAAGAAACTGTTGAAGAAGCAGCCAGAAACTTAAACCAAATAAAATTGGAGTTAAAAGTAGATAATTTTGAATCAATTTCCCTATATCCCCTTTCCATAGATTCAGCCAATCCTCAAAGGATAGGAGAATTTAATGTCACAAAAGAATGTTTTTTTGGGGGTTGTTATTATTTGATGTGTGGTTTTAGAAAGGATTTTCTGAAGGAAAACAATCCTTTCAAATACATATTTGGGGTTAATTTAACAGATGGTAGGTGTTTTGTTTATTCAATAGGGGAAAGCCTTGATGATGAAGAGGCTTTTGTTGAGGACTACACAAGCTATTATGATAATGATAAGAAGGATGTTGAAGGAAGGTTTAATGTTGCTTATTTAATAGAGGAGGTTGGTTATTCTCAAGGAAATAATTTTTATGATGCAAGTAGAGCTTCTCCTCTCTGCTTAAATCAACTAAGGTTTCCTATTCAATTAGTTAGAGGAGATTATAGGAATGGTTATTATTTAACACCATTACTTTCAAATTCAATAAGATGTGCAACTGAAAGAAACTCAATTCCAGTATTTATTCTCTCAAATCCCACTAGGGAAGGAAATGGAGTTGTTCCTTTGAAAAACAATGTAGAAGAGATTTTAAATATCCTATCCTCTTCAAACAGCCCCTTCATAATATTCACTGAAGTAAATCCTCTTTACTCTAATGAAGAGGGATTAAAACAGATATCTCAAAGAAATTTGGAGAAGATTTCAGAGCAAATAAGGGTTATGAAGAGATATTGTAATTATGTGAGAGATGGGAAACTTTATAGGGCTGCATCCCGTTGTATTGTGGGAATAAGTCTTCCATTTTATGAAAACCTTTCCTTAACAACAGAATTTTTTGATTCTCTTGTTAGAACTTATGGGGTGTTGCATAACAATGAATTCACAGGGCTTTTTGATGGCCCTACAATTGTAGGATTTTATTTAGTTTCAAATGAATCTAAGCTATGTAATGGTTATTCTTTGATTAGTGATGCTTTGATTATTTCAAACTACTTTAGAACTTATAAGCCTACAAATGAAGATGAAGTTCATTCCCTCCCAATATTTTTACAAGGTGTTTCAATAATTAGGGATGGAAATCAAGGTTGTGAATTTAACCAATTAAATGAAAAACAACTCTTTTACTCATTTTTTGGAGATCCAAATGTAATATCTGGTTCTGGAATAATAAACATTCCATCTAAACCATTTTATCCAAGTTATTCTGTAATTCCGGGAGAAGAAAGTTGGTATATTGGAGAAAATATAAGAGATGTAAACACTTTCAATTATTTCTTCTCATTTTGCCAAGGTTATTACAAGTACTTAAATTATCCAAAAATAGCTTATAGAGCGGGATATGGAGGGGAAACTTGCCCTCTTGGTGATAAGGTGGTTGTTTCCTACTCTTTTGAACAATTTATCTCAAACTTTAGTGAAGTTGATCCTCTTTTTGAGGTAAATCCAGATGAGTATCCTCAACTTTATAGTTGCGCACCTTGCTTTTCTTATGAGGATCCTGAAAGTTATTTAGGAGATGTTTCGGAAATAAGTGGGGATATGGGTCTTTGTAGAGGTAATGAGGAGGTTGAGATTTCCAGTATTTCTTCCTCTTTTGGAACAGACCCAGAATTAACTAGAGCTGTACTCTCCTCAATAGAATTTGATTACTCCCCACAAGGAAAATGTAATGTTAAATTTGTTAGAGAATCTTTAGCAACTAACCCATTAAGTTTGGAGGAAGTAAATAATTATTTGAGAGAGGCTGGGTGTAGAGAAGTGGAGGAGATGGTGTTTGATCCTAACACTGAAACATGTGTTCCGTCCTCTCTTAACCCTTCTCTCCAAGAGAGGTGTGTTCCAATAGGAGTGGGTTATGCTTTAATTCCAAAGGATGTTTTGGATAGGTATGGGTTAGCGTGTGGAAGTAATCCTCTCTCTTATTATTCAAATCTTTGTATTGTTTCAGCAGCTTTAGGAGATTCAATAAAAAATGCTCAATCAAGGAGTAGCTCTTTAAAGGAATGGATCTATGAATCTGCATTAGAGTTTTATGATATTTGGTTTTCTAACCAACCAGTAGATCCAAACTCTCCAAACCCACAAAGTCCAAGAGAGGAATTTGCTGAAGAGGTTTTAGGAAAGTATAAGTTTTATGCTTTAAATTGTGGAAGTTGTTATTCCCCCTCCTTTTATGAGAACACTTGCAATCTAGCTCAACAAATAACTAATGCAGACATTTGTGGAGGGGAAAGCCCTAAAAGGGATGTTCATCTTTATGTATTTGAGAACTACATCCAAGCAGGGTTATCAGAAGATAAAATTAGAGAAACCTTAAGAGAGATATTTGAGGAGAGGAATAAACCATAAAACTACTATAAAACCTAATAAAACCATTATAATATGTTTTCATTCTTTTTTTCTACTTCTTTTCTTCTTAGTTTTATTGCCACTTCTACTTCCTTTATCTCCTTTATCCTCTTCATTTAATTTCTTTAATAAGGAAATAAGTTCCTTCTTTTCTTTAGAGTCCTTTAAGCTATGTTCAAGAACCTCCTCTATCCTCTCAACTCCAATTATCTTTATTTTCCTCCCTTCTTTTATAACATCTTTCTCGTTCATTTTTGGAATAATTACTTTCTTTAATCCAGCCTCCTCTGCAGCTTCAACCTTTGCGGTAACTCCACCAACAGGAAGTACTTTTCCCCTTATATCTAAACTTCCAGTCATAGCTACACTTTGGTCTATGGGAATTCCTTTGTAGGCTGATAAAACCGCTAAAGCAACGGCAATGCTTGCGGAATCTCCTTCCACTCCTTCATAAGTTTGCAAAAATTGAATATGAATGTCTTTTTCTGAAATTTCTGGGCCAAGGGCTTTTTTCACAATTGCTGATATGTTGTAAATAGCTTCTTTTGCTATTTCCCCAAGCTTTCCAGTAGCTATTATTTTTCTCTCTACTGAGCTTGAAGAAGGAGTAACCTCGGCCACAATAGGCAATACAAGCCCTTTATAGGTTTCTCCAATAACAGCTAATCCATTAACTCTTCCAACCTCATACCCTTTATTTAAGAAAACTTGGTATTCCTTTTTCCTCTCTATTATTCTTTCTCCTATTTGTGCTTCAACAAGCTTATAATACTTCTTTGCTTCAACCACATCCTCTTTTTGAACGTATTTATGGCCTCTCTCCAAAGCCAAATCTCCAGCAGCTCTAATCAAACCTCCAAGCTCTCTAAGCCTTAAGGTTAGCTTTCCTTTCCTTCCACTTAACCTTCTTGCTTCATTTATTATTTCAATAACAGCCTCTTTAGTGAAGTGAGGAATTTTTCCATCCTTCTTTATCTCTTGAGCTATAAATTGAACCATTTTCCTTCTATTCTCTGGAGTGTCATCCATATCCTCATTCATATAAACCTCATAACCATTTCCTCTAATCCTACTCCTCAAAGCAGGGTGGAGGTATTTCAAATCATTTAGGTTTCCTGCAGCAACCAACACAAAGTCACAAGGCGCTGGTTGGGTTTTTACTAAGGCTCCTGAGGAGTTTTCGCTTTGTCCTGTTATGCTGTATTTCTTTTCTTGCATAGCAGTTAATAACTCTTGTTGCCAATTTAGCTTTAGGCTAGCTATCTCATCTATGAATAGAATTCCTTTATGGGCTTTGTGGATTGCTCCTGCTTCAACCCTTAAATGAGGAGGAGTTCCAAGCCCTCCACTTTGAAAAGGATCATGCTTAACATCACCTAATAAAGCTCCTGCCTTAGCTCCTGTAGCATCCACAAATGGAGCTTTAGTTTTTCCTGTGTTATCAACAATTAGCTTTGGTTTTAGAGGTTTTGAGAGAGGCATTTTTGAGAAGTTTTCCACAACACCACTAAACAAATAAAATAAACCAAGCCCAAACATTAATGTTAGAGAAAGCCACTTCAGTGATTCCTCTAGAGGAGCAATTAATATTGCTAGTCCTATTAAAGCAAGTAAAAGAAGAGCAGTATTTTTATTCAACTTTTTTGGTTCTTCTTTTTTCATCTCTTTAAAGCTTATTAATCTTCTTCCCAAACCTATTGAAAGGGCTTTAACTATTCCCACATAGTCTTTTTTTAAGGTTAGTTCTCTTATTGCATTTAACTCCTTTGGTGTGTAGAGTTTTAAGAAATAAGGATGTTTCATCAAGTATTCAAAATTTGGATAGGTTTTAACAGCTTTAATTATTGGCTCATTCTCCATTACTCTATTTGGATAAGCTAAGATGTCTTCTAGCTCTTCTATTGGCATTAGCTCCGCCATTGCTTGTGCCAACATGCTTTTTCCTATCCCAGGAGGCCCAATCAACAAAACATGTCTCTTTTGTTTAGCAGCTCTCTTTATTATCTCTACCGCCTTATCTTGCCCAATTACTTGCTCTATTAGCTTTGTTGGAATATTAATCTCTTCAGTAGTTTTAAAATCAAACTCCTCCATCACATCAGAAATTGAAGTAACCCTTTAAATAGCTTTTGTGATAACTCTTCCTTAAACCTACTTAAACCAATTATAACAACTAATAAATAACTGAAGTGTGCTAGGGATATTTATGAGAATAATAACAGCAGCCTTGCCTTATGCAAATGGGCCTTTGCATTTAGGCCATATAAGGAGCACTTACCTTCCTGCAGATATTTATAAGAGGTTCTCAAACTTGTTTGGAGTCAAAGCCCTTTATGTTTGTGCTAGTGATGAGCATGGAACTCCTATTGCCTTAGAGGCCCAAAAACAAGGAAAGAGCCCTGAGGAGCTTTCTTCCTTTTATCATAAAATGCAAGAAGAGGATTTCTCAAAGCTTAACATTTCATTTGATATTTTCCACTCCACCCATAGCAAGGAAAATGAAGAATTAACGCTCTTCTTTTTTGAAAAGCTAAAGGAAAAAGGCCTTATTTACAAAAAGAATGTTCTTCAGTATTATTGTGAGGAGCTTGAGAGATTTATGCCTGATAGGTATGTGGTTGGAACTTGCCCTTACTGTAAAGCAGAAAACCAATACGCTGATCAGTGTGAGGCTTGTGGAAAAACCCTAAAAGCAGGGGAGCTTATTTCTCCAAAGTGCATAATTACAGGAAAGCCTCCAAAATTAAAGGAGAGCTCTCACTATTTCTTTAAGCTAACCGCATTAAAAGAAGAGCTTTCTAACTTTATAGAGAGAGGAAACTTTCAAGAAGAGGTTAAGAATTATGTTAGAGATTGGTTAGCTAAGCTTATGGATTGGGATATTGTTAGAGATTTTGATTGGGGAATAAGAGTTCCTAACACAAACCAAGTGTTTTATGTTTGGTTTGATGCCCCTATAGGTTATATAAGCTCACTAAAAGCCCTAACTAAAAACTGGAAGGAGTATTGGAATAGTTCAGAGGTAATCCATTTTATTGGAAAAGACATAATATATCATCACTACTTATTTTGGCCAGCTATGCTTTTAGGTGTTTCATTTAACCTCCCTTCCTCAATCCCTGTGAGAGGGTATTTAACTTTAGAAGGCCAAAAGTTCTCAAAAAGTAGGGGGTGGTATATAACTTTGAGAGAATTTCTTGAGATTTTTCCAGCTGATTATTTGAGATATTATATGACCTCTATAACCCCTTATTCTTTAACTGACGCAAACTTTTCTCTAGCTGAGTTTAAGGAGAAAATAAATAATGAGCTTATTTCTAATTATGGAAATTTAATTAATAGGTTAAAGCTAGCTTCAGGATTAGAGCTTGTTGATCCTTCTAATTCCTTTAAAGAGGAAGCCCTTGGTTTAGTAAATGATTATGAGGAAGTAATGAATTCCTTTAGGTTTAAAGAGGGCTTAGAGATAACAATGAAAATAATTAAGGAGGCAAACTCAATCCTAAGCAAAGAAGAACCTTGGAAGCTTGAAAAAACAGAGAGAGCAAAAACAATGGGAAAAGTGGTTTACCTCTCTTTAATTGGTTCCATCCTATTATATCCTTTTATCCCTTCATCTTCCAAAAAAGCGTTAAGCATATTAAACTTTAAACTCTTGGAAGAGTTTGAGAGAGAAGGAAAAAACATTGATTTCTCCTCTCTAAAAACTCCTGAAAGGATAAATACTCCCTTCCCCCTATTCAAAAGGGTTGAGGAAAAGGAAGTTTTGAAGCTAAAAGAATTGCTCTCTAAAAGAAGCAAAAGATGAGAACCAAAAATATAAATAACTCCTAACTTTTCTCTTCTTTTAATAGAACTCCATTAAGAACCCCATCTTGGCCAGGCCTACTTGTTACTTTAACCATTCCAACATCAGTTTCTAAAATTGCTCCTTTAGTTATTATGCTTTGTCTTGTAAAATCAGCGTTGTTTGATTTAACAACTCTCTTTATTTTTACTCTCTTCACTTCATTTCCTAATGAAACATTTATGAATTCCTCTCTTTGTAGCTTTACTTTTCTATTTCCTCCTCTAACTCTAACAACCTTTGCTTTCCTCTCTCCAAGCTTTGTTGCAACAAATGTTCCTCCAACATGAGCTAGCTTTTTATCTCTATTCTTTACTTTTTTAGCTCCTGTTCCTCTTCTAACTTTTCCTTTCAATACCTCATGATATTGATCCAAATTATCCCTCCTTAAATATAATAGCCTAGCTATAATAGCATAGTAGTGTTTTTAAATTTTTTAGGTAGAGAAAAAATACTATTCTAAACTTTACCAACTTTAAACTCTTGGAGGGAGAGAATGGCAAAATCAAGAAAAGAAAAACACAGGTGTGGGATTTGTAAATCACTTCTAAATGGCATTTCCTCAAAAGGCTCAAAAACTCAAAAAAAGGTTTCCCGCCCATTTTCAGGGCTTTGTGTAAAGTGCTATGAGAGAATCTTCAAGTTGGCAAAGAGGTATTATGCAAATGAATTAAGAGAGGAAGAAATAGAGCTAAAGTACTTGCCCTACATAAAATCATTGAAAAGGGTTTCTGAGGTCTTCTAAACCTTTCTTAGTTTTTTCTTTTTTGAGTGAACTAAATGAAAATAGCTATTTCAGGTTTTTCAGGAAGTGGAAAAACTTCTTTGGCAAAAGAGTTGAGTATTGCTACTGGCTTTGATTTAATAATCCCTAGCTTTAAAGAGCTTGCAAAAAAGAAGGGGATCTCTTTAATGGAATTTCAAGAGCTAGCCTCAAAAAATCCTAACATTGATAAGGAGTTTGATGAGTTTATAAGGAATGAATCCTCAAAAAAAGAAAACTGCATAGTAGCAACTTGGCTTGCTATTTGGATTGTTGAGGCAGATGTTAGGGTTTTTCTTCATTCCCCTTTAGAGCAAAGAGCTAAAAGAATTGCAAAAAGGGATGGAATTTCTTTTGAAGAGGCGCTTTCTTTAACAAAAAAGAGGGATGAGCAAAATTATGAGAGGTATAAAAAAATTTATAACATAAATATAAAGGATTTTCTTTCACAAGCAGACATTGTTCTTAACACATCCTCATTAACATTAAAGGAAGAAGTAGAAGTAGTTCTATCTTTAGTAAATAAAAGGATTAGAAAAGGATGATGCTAAAATAGCTTTAATTGTTTGAAGAAATTGTTTGAAGAGAGAAAGGAGGATTGGAGCCTCATTGGTTCAAAATTTGAACCAAAAAGTTTTTAAACAACCTCCTATTAAAAAAATTCCCAGTTGGTGATTTTATGGCTAAAAAAGGAAAAAAGGAGAAATCAACCTACTCTATTTGCCCTGAATGTGGTGGAGAGAGGTTAATAAGAGATTATGAAAGAGGAGAAATAATTTGTGCAACTTGTGGGTTGGTTATTACAGAAAATATTCAGGATACAGGGCCAGAATGGAGGGCTTTTGATGCAGACCAAAAAGCAAAAAGAGCAAGGAGTGGAGCTCCTACAAAGCTTATGAGACCAAACAAAGGGTTGGTTACTGAGATAAATCTATATAATAAAGACATAAAAGGAACAAAGATCAGTTCACGCCAACAAGGACAATTAAGGAGAATGAGAAAATGGCATAAGAGAATAAGCATAGCAACAAGTGTTGAAAAAAACCTAGCAATTGCTTTGGCAGAGCTTGATAGGGTGGCAAGTGCCTTAGGATTACCGGACTCAATAAAGGAAAATGCTGCCTTACTTTACAGAAAAGCAGTTAAGGATGAGTTGGTTAGAGGAAGGCTTATAGAAAGTGTTGTTGCAGCAATAATCTACACTGTTTGTAGAATGAATGATATTCCTAGAACTTTAGATGAGATAAGTAAGGCAAGTGGAATTGAGAAAAAAGAGATAGGAAGGGCTTATAGGTTTTTAAAGAAAGAGCTAGATGTTGGAATCCCTCTCCCAGATCCAAGCATTTATGTCCCTAAGTTTGCTACAGTGTTAGGGCTCTCCCCAAAAGTTCAAAAAAAGGCTATGGAAATAATAAAGAAGGCAATTGAAAAGGGTTTGATTTCAGGAAGGGGCCCTACAGGAGTTGCAGCAGCAGCAATCTACATAGCCTCTGCCTTATTAGGAGAGAGAAGAACACAAAAAGAGGTTGCTGATGTTGCTGGAGTTACAGAGGTAACAATAAGAAATAGGTATAGAGAATTAAAGAAAGAATTAAATCTAGACGTAAATCTATGAATTTTTATGAATTCAGCTTTTGATTTTTAGCTTATGTTGTATTTTTATTTTTTTCGTGTAAAAAATAAATTATGGTAAGTTTTGTAAAATTAAGGGAATTCTTAAAGTTAACTAGGCTTGATCATGGCTTTGTTTTAAGTTTTGCTGTTTTTCTTGCTTACTTAATTTTAGGAGTGGATATTTTAGGAAACCTTTATTTGGTTACTCTCTCTTTACTTATTCCAATATTTCTTCAAGCAGGGGCTTTTACTTTAAATGATTATTTAGATTATGAAGCTGATTTAGCAAATAAAAGAATGGATAGGCCTTTAATAAACAATAGCTTTAAGAGAGAAACAGCCCTCTATTTTTCTATAGCATTTTTCTTATTGGCTTTAGTCCTTTCCTTCTTTTTACCAAAAAATGCTTTCTTAATAGTTGCTTCTTCAGTTTTCCTTTCCCTAGCCTATGATATTTACTTAAAGCACTTTCCTTTAATTGGAAATGCGGTAATAGCTCTAACAATGGGCTTGCCTTTTATTTATGCAAACGCAGTTTTTTTTAGCGAGCTAAAAGAAACAACTCCAATCCTATTTGGAATGGCATTTATAATAGGATTGGCTAGAGAGATAATAAAGGATATTGAAGATTATGAGGGAGATGCAAAAGTAGGTTCAAAAACCCTCCCGATCCTTCTTGGAATTAAGTTCTCTTCTTTTTTAAGCGGCTTCCTTCTCCTTTTATTTTTAGGAATAGCTATAATTCCCTTTATTTTTTATTTTGAGCCAACTATTCTCTCAACTTTACTTTTACTTTTTTCCTATCTTTTGATTTCATACTCAGTAGGAATAGCGTTTTTTGGAATAAATGAGGAGAATTTTAAGGAAAGAGCAGCAAAAATAAAAAACCTCCTTTATATTGCTATGTTAATTGGTTTATTATCCCTAGCTTTCCTTTCTTTATCAATATAACCCTACTTATAAGGTGAAATTAAGTATAAGGTGAAATAGAAGGTGAAAACATGGTTAAAAAGAAAGTTATTATAGCAACCCTCTTAATTTTCTTCTCTTTTTTAGCTGTTTCCTTTATAAAGCTCCAAGAACCTCCTGAAATAACTTCTTTTTCTTATAGTATTGAAGGAACAAACATAATATTGGTGTGGGAAGGAAATGCAGAGAGCTATGAGCTTTATATAAAGAGAGGAAGCTCTTGGAAAAGCTTAGCAAATCTCTCTTCCCCTTCTTTTATACACACTCTATCTAAGAATCTGGAGGATTATTTGGTTGGGAACTCTCTTAGTTATAAATTAATCCCTAAAAATGGAGAAATGAGGGGAGAAGAAAAACTCCTTGAGGTTTCTCTCCCTTCTCCTTTCTTCAAAGCCTATTTTCCTTCAAAAACAAATCAAACAGAAATAACTATTAAGCTAGAATCCAATTCTTCCTTAGAGTGCAGTATTTTTCCACTCCAATCTAAATTTAACTTGAATGGAACAAAAATGCTTGAGCTTTCATTAAAAGAAGGGGAAAATAAAATCACTGTTGTTTGCTCTAATGGAATTTTAACAAAGGAGCAAAACTTCTCTGTTTTTGTTGATAAAGAAATAGGGTTTGAGGCTTACTTTAATAATTTAAACCCTAATTATTTGGAAGTCCTCTTAATTTCTCAAGAAAAATTAAGCTGTTCATTCATAATTGGAAATGAGAGTTATGCTTCCTCTCCTTTCAAAAAAACAACAGAGGTTTTTGAATCTTATACTTCTTTACCATTTTCTTCCCAAATTTCAGTTGTTTGTAACGATTCTTTAAACACTCTAAGAAAAGACTTTAACCTAACCTCAAAATCCCCAATTTTCCTTATTTTTGCAAGAGAAGATAAAGTTATTTTTAGAGGTGAAGCGGAGTATTGTAGAATTAAGGGAGGAGAATGGCTCTCTTTAGAGAGCTTTCTAGATTACATAAAGCTCTATCTTCCTTATTTAAAAGATTCTCCTCCAAGCATAGAGTGTAAGAGCTCTTCCTATTTTTCCTCTCAGAAATTGATTTATAAACCCTAGCTCTCTTTTTATGATGTGATGAAACCGTCCCAATCTGAGCAGTGATGAGCGGTGTAGCTTCTGATGTGGAAGTATGGCTGTGTTGCTATTCAACAAATCCTTTGAAGCTAGCTACAACATTTTCCTAAACTTAGTTGATTTTTTTGAAGAAAAAGAGGGATTTTGGAAGTATAAAGAACATTATTTGGTTGAGTTTAAAGGAAATTCAATGGTGGATTTTAATGTTGAAGAATTCCTTCCTAAAGACAAAGATTTGGAAAATTCTTTGAAAAGGGATTGTATAATAGTTTTATCTCCTCATTCTAGTTCTTCTGGAGTGGCTTCACTAACTACTCATATTCCAGGAAATTGGGGAAAAGCTAGCCTTGGGGGGAAAGATGAAACCTTAAACATTTCTTATGGAACAAAAATGACGAAGGTTTTAAAGGAAATGGATGGCAGAGTAAAGAAAAAGAAGCTTAGTGTTAATGTTGTTTATGAAGCTGATCATCATGGCCCTACAACTTCCTTTCCAATAATGTTTGTTGAACTAGGAAATCCTTTTTGGAGTAATAAAGAGCTTGGAGAGTTAATAGCTAACTCAATAATGGAGGTTATTGATGAGAAGGATGTTTTGGAAGGAGTTTTAGGCTTTGGAGGAAACCATTATATGCCAAAACAAACTAAGCTTGCTAAAGAAAGGGATTATGCTTTTACTCATTTACTGCCCAAATATAACCAAGAATTTTTGCCAAAGCTTTTTGATCAAGCCCTAACCAAAAGCATTGAAAAGGTTGAAAAGTTTGTTATTGATAAAAAAGGGTTAAACAAATCCTATAAGGAATTTGTAATTAAGAAAGGAGAAGAGCTTGGAATTGAGGTTGAAATGGTTTAACATTCAAATTCATTAAACCTTCATCTTAATTTTAAAAAGCTTGCTTCTCAATTTAATTTGTGCTCACAAGAAATGCCCTATCCTTTATTTTAGCATTTTTAATAGCTTTTTCCTTTTCTTTCATAATTTTCAATTACTCTTTTGATAAAATGGATGAGGATAAAATAGTTGAGTTAATTTATTCCTCTAATTTTCAGATTAGGGTTGCTGTTTACAGCTTTACAAACTTAAGGATTGCTGAGGCTTTAGTTGCAAAATATAAGGAGGGAGTGGATGTTAGAGTGGTTGTTGATGAAACTTCAGTAGGAACAAAGGCATTTAACCTTCTTAAGGAGAATGGAGTTCCTTTAAGGGTTTATAAGGGAGAGGGTTTAATGCATGTTAAATTAATAATAGCTGATTTTAGGTTTGCTTTTGGTTCCCACAATTATAGTTATTCTGCTTTTAATAAGAACATTGAGCTCTCCTATATTTTTAATGAGCTTTTCTTCTTAAAATACTTAGAAGTTGAACAATTTTTTGAAGAGGTTTGGGAAGTTTCTTCCCCAGCCTAACCCATTTTCATTCCTTCAATTGAGGAATCTATTTCCGGAAAAGCTTCAGTAAAGCATTTAAATGGTTATCTCCTAATACCTTAGAATTTATCTTTAAACTTTTAGCTTTTGAAAATTTTAAAAAAGGTGAGAAGATGTTGGATGAGCAAACAAAGCAACAAATAAAAGAACTTTTCTCTAGGATGGAGGATAGTGTAGAGTTGGTTTTCTTTTCTAAACAAAACTGCAATTATTGTGGAGAAATAAAAAATCTGTTGGAAGAGCTCTCCTCTTTAACAGATAAGCTTAAGGTTTCATTTTATTCTTTTGAAGAAAATGGGGAAGCTGTTAAGGCTTATAATGCTGATGATGCTCCCCTAATAATAATAAAAGGAAAAAACAAAGGAGAGCTAAGGTTTTATGGAATCCCAGCCGGACATGAATTTGGACCTTTTCTTTTAACTTTAATTGATGCTTCATTAGGAGATACACAAGAAGTTGGAGAGGATATAAAAGAGGAAATAAAATCATTGGAAAATGATATAACATTCAAAGTTTTTGTAACTCCTACTTGCCCTTATTGCCCTAGAGCAGTAAGATTAGCATATACATTTGCATTGCTAAACCCAAACTCAAAAGCATATGTTTATGAAGCAATTGAGTTTCCTGACTTGGCTACTCGTTATAATGTGAGAGGAGTTCCAAAAACTGTGATAAATGAAACCTTACAATTAGAAGGAGCCTACCCTCCAGACATTGTTTTAAAGAAGATTAAAGAACTTTAATTTTTCTCTAATTTTTAAGTTTTTTGTTTTTAAAGCTATTAGCAACAACTTTTTAATATTTCTTGGAGCTAATTCTATAAGCAGGCTTACTAAAAAGCAAAAAATAAAAAGCAAATTTAGAGGAGGGTTAATATGAGCCTCCTAGAGGAAATAAAGATTGGAGTAGTTGGTGTTGGAGGAGCTGGAAGCAATGCTGTCACAAGGATTTATAATACCGGCATAAAGTCAGCAAAAACTATTGCTATTAATACAGATAAAACCCACCTTTTCAATGTTGCTGAGGCTCATCAAAAAATTCTTTTAGGAAAGGGGCTTGGGGCTGGAGGAGACCCTGATTTGGCTAAAAGAATTGCCTCTCAACACTTAAATGAGCTTGAAAAGAGTATAGAGGACTTAAGCCTACTTTTTATTGCTGCAGGAATGGGAGGAGGAACCGGAACAGGAGTAGCTCCTTTAATTGCTGAGATTGCAAAAGAACATGGAATAATAACTGTTGCTATGGTTACTTTTCCTTTTTCTATAGAAAGAGCAAAAATAAAAGTTGCCCAAAGAGGAGTTAATGAATTAATAGAGGTTGCAGACACAGTAGTGGTTATTGATAATAATAAGCTTTTGGAATATGCTCCAAACTTGCCTATAAATGAGGCTTTTGAATTGGCTGATAGTATAATAAAGAGGGCTGTTGTTGGAATTTCAGATACAATTGTTTTTCCCTCCCTCCTAAACATTGACTTTGCAGATTTAAGGAGTTTAATGAGAAATGGAAAGCTTTCTATGATAGCTGTTGGAGAGGGAAAGGGCCCTTCTAAAGTAGAGGATGCTGTAAATTCCACAATAAATCACCCTCTCCTAGATGTAGATTTCAAAGGAGCAAAAGGAGCCCTAATTCATATAGAGGGTTCTTTTGATTTAACAATAGGAGAAGCAATAAAAGCTGGAGAAAAATTAACAGAACATTTTGATGAAAATGCAGAGGTTAAGCTAGGAGCAAGAATAGCTCCTATAATGAATGAATCCTCTTTAAGCATAATGACTGTTATGGTTGGAGTTAAATCTCCTTCTATCTTAACAAAAGAAGATAAAAGTTCACTAGAAATGAAGGAAGAAACGTTTAATGTTGAAGACGTGATTTAATGAAAACTTTTTTACTTTTAATCCTCCTTCTACTAACCTTTGGGTGTTTGGTGGAAGAAGGAGAGTTTGAGACCAATAATTTTGAAGAGTTTGGGGAGGAAGTTCCTAATCCTTCCTTTTTAAATCAACCCCCTGTTGTTTCTCTCTCAATTCCAGAGGGAGATAAAAGAGTTCCCTATTTTTTGGAATTTAGCTATACTTGCTATGATCCTGAAGATAAGCTGGTTTTTTGTAACATAAGCCTCAATGGAGAATTGCTTTATTCTTGGGGTCCTTATCCAAAAGATGTGGAATGGCCCCCAAACCTAGATGTTCCTCCAATAAGGAAGGGAGGAAACTATGTTTTAACAATAACTGCTTCTGATGAGGAAAAGATCTCCTCCTATTCAGAGGAATTTTTTGTTAGAGACACCATAAAGGTTTTTGTTCAAAACCTTCCAACAGGAGTTGATGAAACCTACTTATCGGCTTTGGAAGAGGCATTTTCCTATTGGGAGGAAAGGCTGGGAGTTAATTTTGTTTATGTTGATGAAGGAGAGGATATTTATGTTGATTGGGCAAAGGAGTATGCTGGAGAAATAGTTGGAAGAGCAGAGCTAGGAGGAAAAAGAATGATAATTGGTTTAGGAGATAGCTCTTGTTATGGAAAATATAATTTTTATACTAAAGACTCTGTAAAGGCAATTGCAATTCATGAAATAGGCCATCTCTTAGCTTTTGAGCATGTTGAAGACCCAAATGATTATATGAATCCAATTATCCCAAACATAAGGTATGAGATGGATTTGGAGGAGTCAATTGTAATACCAGCAGGTTGGTATTTTTATTATGGCGTTTGCTCTTCCACTCCTTCAAACTATTTATTTGAAGTCTCCTCATCAAGAGCTCTTAATGTTTATGTTCTTCCAAATAAAGAAGAAGTAGATAATGTTATAGGGGGAAACACCTACTCTTATATAGAAGGTTGTAGAGAAAGGAACACCAACTATTTTAAGAAAACTTGTTACATCCCTCCTGAGGCTGTTATACTAATTTATAATAACGGAAATAATGAAGCAGAAGTAACTCTAAAAATTATAAATAAAGGAACCTAACACAAACCCATAGCAGTGTAAAATCTTTTTTTCTTAAAGCTTTACAACACTGTAATAATAAACCAATAAAATTAAGGAAAGAATTCCTATAGCATAAATAAAAATTAGTATTCCTTCCACCCCTATTAGCGCAATCTCTATTAAACCACCAAAATTATTTAAGAAGTAGATTGAAGTTGAAAAAAGAAAAATAATTATTAAAGGAAGAAGTCCTAATTTTCCCTTATAAGCCTTTTCTCCCTCTTTTTCCAATAACCTAAGTTGTTCTTCTTCCTCCTTAATTATTTCTTCAATCTCTTCCATCCTCTTAATCTTTAAAAACCTCTTATATTCCTTAATTCTTTCCTTTTTCCTCTTAATCATAAAATTAATCATAAATTTCTTTCCATTTTTCCAAAACAAAAAAGAACAAAGCATTAGGAAAAAAACCAACCATTTGTTTGGAAATACAAGGGTTTTTGTTAAACTCCTAATAATTTTATAATGCATAAATTCCTCTTTTCTTGCTTTTTCAAACCCTTCCTTTAAAACAACTGAATAAATAAAAAAATCTGTTAACTCTTTTTCTTCAAATTCTATGAGGCTCATTCTCCTCCCAGCAGAGCAAGTTTTTCATAACTCTTATTTATTTCTTCTTCTTTTGCCTTTAACAATTCTTTTGCAAACTTAACTCCAAAAAGCTTTTTTGCCAAAGCCAAGGAGAGCTCTTTACTTGTTATCTTTCCCTTAAGCTTTTTCTCAAGCTCTAACTTTTTTTCAACAAGCCTCTCTAATTCCACTCCTACAATATTATTTGCAACACCAAAAAGCTTAATTTGGTTTTTTGTTGGGTTTAAAGCTATGTTTGGATAGAGGGGGTTAACCCTTCTCTCTCCTTCTCCTTTCAAAAGATAATGTTTGGCTAGAGGCACAACTAACATTAACTTAGCAATTTCTTCAGCCCTTTTTATTAATTTCTTTTTGAACTCATAAAGTTCCTTCTTTATACTTTCTTCCAATTCCTCTCCTCTAATAAATCCTTTTTCTTCCAATTCTTTCTTTAAATCCTTATCAAACTCCAAAACCTCTCTGGCATCATAGAACCTTGGATAACCTCTACTCTCTAAAACTTTATTATACTCTTTTAACCTCTTTCCCTCATTTAATTCTTCTAAAGCTATTGAAAAAGCATAAGAGGTTATGGCACTAGCTAAAGCTCTAACAACAAATTTACTCAAAAACAATGATTTTATTGATTTTTTCTTGCTTATTCTAACGACCTTTTCTCCCTCATTAAGCTCCAAATCTTTTTTCTTAACCTTTTTATAGAAATATCCTTCACCCTCTATTTCATAAACTTCAATCTCAACTTCTTCTCCATAACCCCTCATAATCTCATATAATCCTCTATAAACTATCATTCCAGCATATCCAAACTTCAACACATTTCCTAAGTGGTTTCCATTCAATGGAAGAAATTCAATTAAATCCTGATAATTATTTTTAATCAAGCACTCCCTTATCCTCAATGAGGCTAGAGCTATTTGAGTAGAGTAAAGCGCATATTTTTTCATAGTAGCTATTCTCCTAAAATAGGAGGATTGTTTTGCTTTATCTAAATCAACCTCTTCACTCTCATTTTTGGTAACATTAACTAAAAACCCAAAAGGAGAGTTAAACTTCCTCCTTATCATCTCTTCCTTATAAATTTTTAGGATTTCAAGCTTTAAGGGAGAATCCTTTTCAAGCTCTTCCCCCACTTCTCTTAATAAAGCTAGAGTTGGCATTGAATTAATTCTTTCTTTCAACTTCTTTATCTCTTCCAAAAAGCTCAAACTTTCCCTCTCTTTAATTTTTACAATCTATTTTAACTAAAATCCTAAAAACCTATCCTTTATTTTCTGTTATTCCAACTAAAAGATTTATTTCCTTTTCTTCCCCCTCTTTTAGGCTAAACTCATAAATTAATGAATTTCCTTCCTCCTTATAATTTTCTGAAGAGCCCAATACCTCCCATTGTTGGGAAGGGAGATTTATTTCAACTCTAACTCTCTCCTCTTCTCCAAAATTCTTTATTTTTAGAGTTTTCTCAACCTTTCTCAGAGGAGAAGTTTCTATAACTCTGTAATTTGATTCATACTCAATAAACTCATTCTCCCCAATGTTTATTGAAGCTTTCTCTCCTTTTACAATCCCTCTTAAATAGCTCTTTGCTTCTAATCCTTCCTTATAAACAAAAACCTCTCCTTCAGCAAGGTTTATTGGAGATATAAATTCTAAGTAGGAATAAGCTTTTCCCTTTAATGAGGAATAAATACTTTCCTCAATCAAATTAATTATTTCATAGTTTACTTCTCCTTCACTAAGCTTAAAAGTTCTTTTTGATTTTTTTGGAATAAAAACATTTTCAAACTCAAACTTTATTTTTCTTTTTGAAACATCTTTTACACTAACCCCTTCAAAGCTCCTCTCTATTTGAGGAACCCCAAAATAAACAGTATAATAATCTAAATTTGCTGAAATTAAAGTTAATTTTCCCTCAAAATCTTTTTCCTCTTTATTCTCAACTTCTCCAAAGCTAGTTATAATTAATTTCTCTTCATTAGGAATTAAAATTAAATGTCGTGCTTTCCATGTTATTCCCCTACTTATATAATAAATTCTGACATTTTCTTCTTTAGGCAATCTTATTTCTAAACTTCTCTCTCCTCCAGTCTTAGGGATTATATAATAGAAAGGAGTAACAACCAAGATCCCCTCATTAGTTTCTAAATAAAGCTTCCCTCCCTGCACTCTTTTAAGCTTTCCTTTAAATTCCCTTTCTCCAACATAAACAGTTATAATTTCTCCAACATTCCTTTCTAATTCACTTCTCTTATTTAATGTAAAGTATTCTAAAGAAGGGGAATCAACAAATATGCTATTTTCCAAAACATAAGGAGAGAGTTCTATTATTCCTTCCTTCATTCTTTTTTCTTCAAAGAACAAGCCTCCATCATAATATAAGGAGAGAGAACTCAAATAATTATCAGAAGCTCCAAACCTTATTTCAAAAACTCCTAGCTCTGCAATAACTACTAAAGAAGATAAAAAAAGAAAAGTAATTAACAATAACTTTAATTTCTCCTCCATTCTCATTACTCCTTAAATCAACCTTATTGGCTATTATTAACTAACCTTTCTTAATTCTTCCTCAATTATTTGCTCAAAATACTCATAAGGATAGGCCCCTACAACTTTTCTTCCATTTATTAAGAAAGTAGGAGTTCCACTAACCCCATAGGCTTGTCCTTCTTTTTTATGTTCTTCAATCTTCTTCTTATATTTCCCACTGTTTAGACAGGCCTCAAACTCCTCCATATTAAGCCCTATTCTTTGCGCATAACTCATTAGAGCTTCTCTTCCTAAATTAAAGCTATTCTCAAACATCATATCATGCATCTCCCAAAACTTTCCTTGTTCTCCTGCACATTCTGCTGCTTCTCCAGCAATTTCAGCATTCTCATGTCCTGGAATAGGAAAGTGCTTATAAACAAACATAACCTTTCCTGTTTCAATATAATTCTTTTCAATTAAAGGCAAAGTTTCTCTATAAAACTTTGCACAATAAGGACATTGAAAATCTCCAAACTCAACAATAACAACAGGAGCATTAGGGTCTCCTTTTGTGTATGGTTCTTCTACAACTTCTCCTATCCCTATTAATTGGGTTCCTTGCTCTTGAGAGTTTTGAGTTTGCAAACATCCTGCTAATACCAACATAAACAACAATACTCCAAAGATAACATATCTCATTCTTTCCACCTCTTTCTCTTTTATTTTCTCATGGGTTTTTCATACGTTTTCATTTAAATTAGCTTTAATAAAAGGCTAATTAAATAACCCAATGTTAAGCTTAAAAATATTCCTCCTCCTAAAATTGGGATTGCAGGAAGTGGTCTTCTCAACCTTAACAATAACCTCTCTAATACAAACAACCCAGCTAAAGTTCCTATAATTATAAGGAAGGAATAAAAAAACCCAATTTTTAGAAAAGAGCTTGCAAGCATTGCTGGAACTAAAAAATCACCTCCCCCCATCTCTACAAATCCTATCACTTTTCTTTTTCCCTCTCCTTTCCTAAGCCCTTCTCTTTTCCTCTCAATTTCTTTTTCTTTTAGCCTTGGGGAGTAATTTTTAGCATAGCTCTTTCTAACCAAAAAAGAGAGATCTTCCTTACTAATATTTTTTGCAAGCTCAATCATATGTTTTGTTTTAAATACAGCTATGTAATCATATATTGCCAGTATAGCTAGGAAAAGAAGAGATTGGGAAGGGGAAAAAAAGAAACCCATTAATGAAGCAACCCCTCCAATAGCCAAAATAGCTATTTCATTCCTAAACATATTCTTTATTCTAGCCAAAACAGCTAGGCTTGAGGCTATAAACCCTAATTCCTCATTAATCTCTAGAGGAAGAAACCAAAGTGAAACTAAAAAGAAGATTGAGAAGAAAACCATTAAAAGCTCTAAAAGCTTTATTACTAACTTCCCAAACTTTGTTTTGAACAAAAAGAGCAAAACAACAGTTGAAACAACTATGTAAAGAAAAACCTCAACCAAGCTTATTTGCTCTCCTCCAATTTCTTCTCTTATTAAAGAAGCTTTCTCCCCATAGCTAATTAAATTATAAGTAGGAACAAGTGATAGGATGAACACTATTAGAAACAACTTAGAAAATTCCTTAAAGATCATGTAAACCCTCTAACTTTTTCTTCCCATTCCCTTCATTCAACAAGCCTAATTGTTCCTGGGCTTGGCCTATAAATTTCTCCATTCTTTTCAAGCTCTGCTATAACTTTTTTTACAGTATGCTCATCAATTCCATGCTCTTTTGCTTTCTCAATGATTAAGTTAACTTCAACCTCATCATACTCCTTTGCTAACCTATTTATTATATCAACAACTTGTATGCTTTTGCTCCTCTCACTTTTACTTTTTCCTGAAGTAACCAAATCCACATCAAATAAACCTGTCTCCTTATCTCTCATAACCTTATCCATAACATAGCTCATAAGGTTTATTGCTGCTTCTGCATCTCTCTCTCCTGCAACATTGCTCAGCCTCATCTTTGCATTAGCTTCCGCCAGCCTTACTAATCCTTCCAAATACCTAGGAGTTATTGGAACACTTCCTGTTTGTTGTCCAATTTTCCTTAATTCAACATAAAACTCCTTTATTTTTTCTGCAGCCTCCTTACTTAAAATAGGTCTTACATTCTTTCTTGCATAAGCAATGTATTTCCTTAACAATGAAGCATCAATAACCTCCTTTTTCTTTGTTTCCTTCTCCATATGTAAGCTTAAAATATGCTCTGCTAATACCTCATCCTTCTCTACATCTAAAACATCAATTATAGGAAATATTAAATCAAATCTTGAGAGTAAAGAAGGAGGAATATTAAATTGGCTAGCAATACTCCTATTTGTTTGAAACCTTCCAAACTTTGGATTTGCAGCAGCCAAAATAGCTGTTTTTGCCCTAAACCTAGCAACAATTCCTGCTTTAGCTATGCTTACAGTTCCACTTTCCATAACCTCATGTAAAGCAGCCCTTTCTTCCTCCTCAATCTTATCAAACTCATCAATAGCACAAATCCCTCCACTAGCCAAAACTAGTGCTCCAGCCTTTAAAGTCCACCCTCCTCCAGAAATCTCATCCTTCTCTGCTGCAGCAGTTAAACCAACCCCACTTACAGATTTTCCTGAAACATACATGCTTTTTGGAGCTATCTTTATTGCACCAATCAAAAACCTTGTTTTAGCCAATCCTGGATCTCCAACCAATAAAATGTGAATATCATCCCTAAGCAATGTCCCACTCTTTGTTTTTTTTCCTTTTGTTCCTCCAAAAAGCTGTAAGGCTACTGCCCACTTTATCTCCTTATAACCATAAATATCAGGAGCTATTGACTCAATTATCCTCTCTTCAATGTTAGGGCTTTTTGCAAGCCTTAAAATTTCCTCCTCATCCTCCTCACTTATTTCAATCTCTTCAAATTCCTTTTGCATCTTAACTACACTAACCACATCCACAAACTTTGAAAAGATTAGCTCTGTTTTGCTCTTCCTCTTCTCTAAATTTATCCTCAAAATTCCCGTAATTTCCACATTATCTCCAGGAACAACTTTATTAATCAAATCATCCTCCAACATCAATAAAATCCTGCTTGAAGGGGCTCCTCCTCTAATTTTCTCAAGCATATCCTGCACTTCAGCTATTTGAACATCAACAAACTTACTCTCATCTATTTCCTCCTTTAATTTCCCTTTTTTACAGAATGGACATTTTGAGGGCCTCCTGTATTCTCTAACAATAGGTATCTTTATCTTTTCCTCACAAGATTGGCATTTTAGTAGTACAACCTTAACCTTATGCAAAACCTCTCCTCTCCTAGTTATTATTCCTTTAAAAGCTAATAGCTTATTTATGTAGGAGGAATTTATGTTCTCAATCAACAAATCTTCATCAGGATTTAGAATAAATCTTATATGAGGAGAGAATTCTCCTTCCAATCCCTCTACTGCCAGCTCCTCCAAAGCCTTTTCCCCAACCTTCCTCATCTCATCGGGATTGCTTATTATCTTTTCTCCCAAAGAGTAATCAACCCTATAAACATCACTAAGCTTTATGTAAAGGCTTCTCTCTTTAGGATAGTTTAACTGCAATAACTTTATTTTATCCCAATATATGGTTTCAAATAGCTTCTTGAATTTCTCTAGCTCTTCCACATTAAACCTTTAGTAGAAAATTTTTATAAGATATTGCAAAAAATGCTTTTCATTAAATTCTTCCCTATTTTTCCCACAAAAAATATTCTTTTTTCTTTACTAACTTCTTTTTCCAAAAATCCCTCTAAGGCTCTTTTTTCCTTTATTACAACATCCCTAAACCTATCAAGCTCTTTTTTAAGGCTTTCCTCCTCCAAATCTTTTTTTCCCAAAAACAATGCTGAGAAGCTTTTGTTTATTAAAACCTCCTCTTTTTTTGCTCCTTTTTTCTCTCTATAAAGAGTTACTCTAGCATTATATTCATAAAGCTTCTCCAACACCTCATTTTTTGGATTTTTTAGAGCATCAACCTGAACATAAGTAAAGGAAGTTAATTCATCATAAATCACTAAGTTTTTTGAATTCCCTTTGTTTAAATTTAAATCAACAACATAAAACCCAGAAAATCCCTTTTCCAAATAATTCTTTGAAACTTGTATTGGATTGCCCACTATTCTGTAAGAAGGACCTTCTTTTTCATAAAACATCCTATCAATTATATAGAAAAGCTTAAACTTAAGCATTTTTTCCCTTCTAAACCCACACTTCTAGCTAATCATTAGCTCTTTTCCAACATCTTTTTAAACCAAACTTAACTGAAACTCTTAAAACACTTATTCCAACCAACCATGCACAACACTTTCCCTAACCTCTCTCACAACATTTCCAATCCTAGTTTTTCTTATTTTTCCAACTATTATCTCCACTCTATACCCAAGCTCTTCCATTATTTTTGCTAACTCCTTATCTATAAAAAAATGCTCCTCATAAATCAAAGCATTTGAAACAACCATAAAAACCTCATTCTCTCCTTTCCTTAAGCTTTTCAAAACTTCCTCCATATCCCTAAGATAATTAACCACAATAGGAAACCTTCCATACTCCTTCCATTTCTCTGGCAATTCTTTTAACTCAGCTCTCTTAAATACAGAAGAGCTTATTACTCTGCCTCTAATCCTTTTTATTTCCTCCAAACTTGCCAAAAAAGAGAGCTCTACTCCATAAACCTTTGTGTAATCAATTGCATTAACATAAGGAGGAGAAGTTATGCAAACACTCTCCTTATAATTAATTTTCCTAGCATCTTCCAAAAATATCCCCCATTCATTTGAGCAAAACCTATGCCTCTCCAAATCCTTAATCATCTCCTTAACTTTCTTATAAAACTCCTCCTTTAATGAAGGAACATTTCTTCTCCTTATTCTTAAAACACCTCCATCCAAAAAAATAAAAGAGCTCTTCCTAACCACGGAAAGTAAAGCAAGCATAAAAAATTCCTTTTCTTTTTCCTCCATTTCCTCCATAACTTTAAGAATTTTCTTTAGAAACCTCAAGTTTCTTTTGGGCATTATTTTTTCCCATTCAAAGAACTCAAGCTTTGGAAGCTCTATAGCTTCAAACCCCCTAACCTTTCCAATCCTCTCCTTAATTTTCTCAAACTCCCTTTCCAACCTTTCCACATTAAATTTTTCCATCTTAACCTTACTCACAAAATAAGAGAGAAAGCTCACATCATTTCCTTTCACACTATAACAGAGCTCTCTTCCTCTAACCAAAGTTGTTCCAACCCCGCAAAAACAATCACAAATCTCCTCATAACCCATCCTACTTCTTTTTAAAAGCAAATCAATTAAGCTTGGGGAAAATCCCTCTTTATAAAAAAACCATCTATGAATAGGGGTTTTCTTTGCTTCTTCAAAAGTAAAATACTTTCCAATAGAAAAATCAACAATTTCCTCCATTATTCCTATCCCTTTCTCCTTCTCTTTCCTTTATCCTTGAGGGGTTACGTAAACTATGTGAGTTATCTCATAAGCTTGGTTAACACAGCCTCCATCATCACAAGGAGAATACCTAAAGCTAACCTCCAACCTATTCAGCTTTCTTTCCCTTATATTATTATCCTCTATCCTCAACTCCCTAACCTCTCCAGCACTCCAAACTCCTAATTGGAACTGAACTCTGTTTGCTCCTCTTCCTTCTACAAAAACATCTATCCCATTAACTTCAATATCAAACCCCATATTGTTTCTAAGCCTAATAACCACTTCATTCCCTTGAGCAAAAATTGAGAGGCAATCAATTCCAGCTCCTATACAATAATCCTGATTATATTTGGATGGGCTAAAAACTCCTGAAGCTATTAAAAGAGCAAAAACAACTCCTATTGCTACAAAAGCCCAACTATAAGTAAAAAGATATTCCATTGCAGCTTGTCCCTTAATTGCCTTCATTTTCTCCCTTATCCCTCTTTACTTCTGCTAAGAAAAAAACACTTTATAAACCTACCTAGATAAACCACTTAAAACATTAAAGCATTAACAGCATTAAGCATAGTCTTTCAAAACAAAACTCAACCAACTCCAATCCAAAACTTCCTTCTTCCCCCTGCTCTCTACCTTTACAAAAAGAATTTAAAATTAATTGCTCCTTAAAGTTTTCCATGCAAGAGGACTTCTTTATTTACTACTCTTATCCCTACAAAGGATTTTTTGAAGAAAAGGCAGAGAAGTTTTTTGAGTTTGATGAGCAAGGGTTGGCAAGAGGAATTTCAAACTTTCTCAAGTTTTATGAAGCCTCCTTTATTTTTTCAGGGATTGATTATAAAGGAGTTAGGGAATACATAAAATCCCTCTCTCCTCTTGGATTTGAAGAAGCATTAAAAAAATTAAGCTTAAAGAAGCTAAAGGAGTTTTCTGTTAAAGAAACCCTTTCTCCTATAGCTGAAAACTATGGTTTAGTTTTCCTTCTCAGAAGCTTTGGAATAGAGGCTTTTCCTCCCCCTTCCTTAATAAACGGAAACTTTGGAGTGGAAAGCTTTGAAAAAAAGATAGGAATTGGAGTTATGCTTAAATACAAGAGTTGGGTAGTGATAAAAAAGTTGAGCTATGAGGAGGTAGAGGATTACTTTGTTGCTGGAGCTGTTTCAAGCATCCTTGACAGTTTAGCACTTAAGTTTTATGAGCTCCTTGATTTTGAAAAACCAAAAAAGAAGAGAAAGTCTCTCTCAAATTTTAGGAGCTCTTTAAGCACTTTAAATCTAAAAAACATGAAACTCAATGATTATTTTGAGCTCTTCAAATCCTTTATTGAGAATGGCTTCTCTCCTTATGCAACTTTGGAGATGCTCTCCAAAGAATATAAAAACTTAAAACCAAAGAGAAGATAAGAGAGCTCACAAAGAAGTGAAAGAATGATACTCAAAAACCCTTTAGGCATTGAAGTGATAATCCAAGATAGGGCAGAGATAATGGCAAAAAAGCCAAATGATTTTGAAGAAATTCTAAGGTGTAAGAAGAAAACAAAGAGGGAGTGTCCTTTTTGCAAAATAAAGGAGGAAGCCTCAAGAATTGTTTATGAGGGCTCTCTCTACATTGTTAAAAACAAATACCCATTTATTGAGGAGAGCTATGTTTTTGTTCATAAAAACCATTATGATGGTTTTGAGAGAGAAGGATTTGCAAAAGAATTTGGAGAGGGAGTGGGATTTGCAAAAAAGCTAGCAAAAGAGAAGGGAAAATTTCCCCTTATTTTTAAAAACCACGGATTTTTTGCAGGCGCCTCTTTAGAGCATGCTCATGAACAAGCAATCCTAATAAACCCTGAAGATAAACCAAAATACCATAAAATGATGGAGTTCATTGAAGAAGAACTAAAAAGCCCTAGAGCAATAAATGAATTCTCCTTTTGCCCACGAGCTTCTCTAGAACCTTATGAGTGCTGGGTTGTTGTAGAGGAAAAATGGGAAAGAATATCCAAAGTTTTTAAACTCTTAAAAAAAGCTCTCGGAGAGTTTGATTACAACCTAATTCTCCATACAGGAGAGTTTCCAAACATTGCCCAAATAATCCCTAGAAAGCAACCTCCTTCAGGCATTGAATTAGCCTTAGCCAGGTTTACAAACCCTTTTCCTCCAGAAAAAGTTGCTTCCCACCTAAGGGAGTTTTTGGACTAAGCCTAAACCCTCTAAAAAACCCTCTAAAAATTTAAATGATTTTGAAGCTCCTTGAAACCAACTTGCAAAAGCTTTTTAATGCTTCCTCTTGCTCTTTTAAAAAGTGTATTTTAGGCATCAAACCTTCAGAAAATATCAGGACAAACTGATTAAGGACGTTTTAAAAGCTATTGAAACCAACTCCTGCTTATTAGCTAATGCTCCAACCGGGCTTGGAAAAACTGATGCAGTTTTAGGAGCAGCTTTAACCAAAGCCCTTGAAAAAAATCTCGTAGTTTTTTTCCTAACCCCAAAAATAAGCCAGCACAAAATAGCTTTAGAAGTTATAAAGGGAATAAATGAAAAATATGGGTTAGGGATAAAAGCTGTTGATTTGGTTGGAAGAAAATACATGTGTATCCACCCTTCTCTCCTAAACCTTGACCACGACAATTTTTACACAATGTGCAAAGCTTTGAGAGAAGATGAAATTTGCTCTTATTATGGAAAAGCTGTTGGTTATTCAAAAGAAGAAAAAATAACAGCAAACCTCCTAAAAAAAGAACTTGAAAAGCAAAACGTTTATGAGTTTGAAAACTTAATGGAATTTGGAAAAAAGAAAGAAGCCTGCCCCTATGAATTGTTAATTTCCCTTACTGATTCCTCCACAGTTATTGTAGGAGACTACTACCACCTCTTCATAAAACCAGTTAGAGAAGTCCTCCTAAAAAAAGCTAGGAAAGAGCTTGAGGATTCCATAATAATTGTTGATGAAGCCCACAACCTTCCTTCCCGCCTAAGAGCAAACCTCTCAAAAACCCTAACAGAATTTATGTTAAAAAGAGTTGATTATGAGCTGGAATTGGTTGGAGGAGAAAAGCTAGGCATAGTTGAGAGTTTTAAAGAATGGGTTAAAAGCATTCTTAAAGAGAAAAGGGAAGCAACCCTCTCCAAAGAGGATTTCATAAATTTTGTGGAGCAAAACTTTGAGTGGGAAAACTTAAAATCCTATTTGGAGGAAGCAGGAGTTAATTACTCAAAAATAACTAGGAGAAATAGCTTCTGCCTTAAGGTTAGCTCATTTTTAAGCCTTTGGGAAGAGGAAGGAGGAGAAGTGAGAATAGCCAAAAAATCCAAATACTACAGTATAAGCAAAAAACTACTAGACATCTCTTCCCAAGCAAACATCCTAAACCAAGCTTATTCCTCCATAATTATGAGTGGAACCCTCCATCCGGTGGAAATGTATAAGGATATTCTAGGAATAAAAAAACCAATAATGAGAGCTTATCCCTCTCCCTTTCCAGCAAGGAATAGGCTTTTCATAATCCAAAAAGGGATAACAACTCTCTATTCTAAGAGGGGAGAAGAGCTCTACAAATCCTATGCAGAGTGGATTGATAAAGTTTTCCAAGCCTCTCCCGGAGGGGTGGCAGTTTTCTTTCCTTCCTTTGAGGTTCTTGAGGGAGTTTCAACCTTCATTAAGAGTAACTTCCTAAAGCAAGAGAGAAAATCCACTCCCTCAAAAAACCTCCTTATCTTAAAAAAATTCAGAAGTAAAAAATCTCTTTTGCTAGCTGTCCAAGGAGGGTCATTTAGTGAAGGTGTTGATTTCAACAATGGAGAGATAAAGGTTTTGATAGTAGCAGGTTTAGCTTTGGAGGAGATGAATATAGAAAGAAAGGCTTTGGTTGATTTTTATGAAAAAAAGTTCAAAAAAGGAATGGATTATGGTTATATTTATCCTGCTGTAACAAAGGCCCTTCAAGCAGCAGGTAGAGCAATAAGAAGAGAACAAGACAAAGCGGTAATCCTCCTAATGGATGAGAGGTTTAGATGGAGCAACTACTTCAAATTTCTTCCTCCTGAAAGTTATATAATAACCCCAAATCCAATCAAATACATAAATGAATTCTTCAAATAAGGGGCCAAGCCCCCCTTATCAACCCTCCAGAAAGGCCCTTAGAAGGTTCCCGAAGCTAAGGTTTTTCTAAGCCTTTTTCATCACGGGGCCAAGCCCCCCTTATCAACCCTCCAGAAAGGCCCTTAGAAGGTTCCCGAAACTAAGGTTTTTCTAAGGTTTAGAGTATTGTAAGGCTTTGAGAAAGATGGGCCCGGTGGGATTTGAACCCACGACCCCTCGGTTTCTTTCTCCCGAAGCCGAGTGCTCTATCCACTGAGCTACGGGCCCTATAAGGGGCCAAGCCCCCCTTATCAACCCTCCTGAATGGCCTTTAGAAGGTTCCCGAAACTAAGGTTTTTCTAAGCCTTTTTCATCACGGGGCCAAGCCCCCCTTATCAACCCTCCAGAAAGGCCCTTAGAAGGTTCCCGAAACTAGGCTTCTTTCCTTCTAAAATTTATAGCGTTAAATAACTATTTAAACCCATTGTCAGAAAAACTAACATGGAAAACATCAGTGAGGAAAAAGTTAGAGCTTATTGGGAGAGCTCAAAAGTTTTCCAAGCAAATCCTTCAGAGAAAGAAAAAGTCTTCATAACAGCGGCCTTTCCTTATCCAAACTCCCCCCAACATATAGGACATGCTAGAACCTACACAATAACAGATATTTATGCAAGATACAACCGCCTAATTGGAAAAAATGTTTTATTTCCAATGGGCTTTCATGTTACTGGCACTCCAATAATTGCAATGGCTAAAAGGATAGAGGAAGGAGATGAAGACTTATTAAAAATCTTTGAAGAAATTTATGGAATTCCAAAAGAAAAAGCTAAATCCTTAACAAATCCTAAGGATTTAGTGCTCTATTTCTCAAAAGAAATAGAAGAGGGAATGAAGCTTCTTGGCTTAAGCATAGATTGGAGGAGAAAATTTTACACCTTTGATCCTCATTTCAACAAATTCATAGAATGGCAATTCTTAAAGCTAAAAGAAGCTGGATTTATTGAGAAAGGTGAACATCCCATTCCTTGGAGTGTTAAGCTTAACTCTCCAATAGGAGCTCATGACACAAAAGGGGATGTGGATCCAGAAATTGAGGAAATTACAGGAATAAAGTTTGAGTTTGGAGACTCTTATTTAGTTGCTGCAACCTACAGGCCTGAAACAATCTTCGGAGTAACAAACCTTTGGATAAATGAGGAAGAGCAGTACGTTAAGGTTAGAATAAAGGGAGAGAACTACATCTTTTCCAAAAAGGCTTATGAAAAACTCTCCCACCAATTGGAAGGGGAGATTTTGGAGAGCTTTGGGGGCTCTTATCTTTTAAACAAAAAAGCAAAACACCCTCTCTCAAAAAAGGAAATTCCAATCCTTCCTGCAAGCTTTGTTAAAGGAGGGGAAGGAACAGGGATAGTTATGAGCGTTCCAGGGCATGCTCCTTATGATTATGTTGCCCTAAGAGATTTAGGAAAGCTAGAAGAGCTAAAGCCCCTAAAAATAATATCCTCATCCTTAAGCGTTGAGGAAGTGGTAGAAAAGCTAGGAATAAAGGAGCAAACCTCTCCAAAACTTGAAGAAGCTACAAAATTAATTTATAAAGAAGAGGCCCATAAAGGAAAAATGCTTATTGAGAGCTACAAAGGAATGTTGGTTAAGGAAGCTAAGGAAAAAGTTAAAGAAGATTTAATTAAGGAAGGAAAAGCAATTAGGATTTGGGTTATTGCTAATTCCCCTGTTTACACTAGGGCAGGGGATGAGGTTGTGGTTAAGCTAGTAAAAGACCAATGGTTTATTAATTATGGCAACCCATCTTGGAAAGCTAGGGTTAGAGAGCATTTTGAGAAAATGAAAATAATCCCTCCCTCCTTAAAAAAGCAATTCCTTGAAACTGTTGAGTGGTTGGAGAGAAAGGCTTGTACAAGAAGCTCTGGTTTGGGAACAAGGTTTCCTTTTGATAAATCTAAGATGATAGAGGCTTTAAGTGATTCCACAATTTATATGGCTTTCTACACAATCTCCCACAAGATAAAAGAGTTTTCTCCAAAAGAGCTTGATGAAGCCTTTTTTGACTACCTGTTTTTAGGGAAAGGAACTCCAAAAAATGCTTTGCACAAATCCCTGAGGGAGGAGTTTCTTTATTGGTATCCTCTTGATTCTCGTCATAGTGGGGCAGATTTGGTTAGGAACCACTTAACCTTCTTTGTATTCAACCACATAGCCATATTTCCAAAGGAGCTTTGGCCAAAACAAATTGTTGTTAATGGCTTTGTTTTAATGGAAGGAAAAAAGATGAGCAAAAGCTTAGGAAATATCTTACCTCTTAAAGAAGCTATTAAGAAGTATGGAGCTGATGCTATAAGGATTAGTGTTGCAGGAACTAGCGATTTATTGCAAGATAGTGATTTTTATAGGAGTGTGGCTGAAGGAGTTAAACAAAGGCTAAGCTTTTTCAAAAACCTTCCAAAATCCCATCCAAAGCTTGAAAATTCTGAAAAAGAAAAAATAGACCTCTGGCTAGAATCAAAACTTAACAGGAAAATAAAAGGAGTATTCAAAAAATATGAGGAATTCCAACTTAGGGAAATAATCCTTGAATTATTTTATGAGATGTATGAAGAGATAAAGTGGTATTTGCAAAGAGTTAAAACCCCAAAGCTAAGAGAATTTCTAAAAAAATGGAGCCTTGCTTTATCTCCCTTCATCCCATACACTGCAGAAGCCATTTGGTTTGAGCTGGAAGGAAAGGGAATAGAAGGAGAAAAGCTCTCTTGGGAGGAAGAGAAAATAAACCTTGATAGGGAAAAGGCAGAAGAGGTTATTAAGGCTATTCTTTTAGATGTCGAAAACATAAGAAAGCTAGCAAACAAAAAGGGAGAAAAGCTAACAATTTGTCTAGCTTTAGATTGGAAATTTGATTTTCTATCCCTTTTGAGCAAAGAAAAAAACATGGAGAAAATCCAACAAAAAATAAAAGAAGGTGAAAAACACTTAATAGGGGAAAAGCTAAAGCTACTTTCCAAATTAAGAAAAGAACTTCATAAGATTGAATCTCCTCCTTCAAAAGAGATTCTTAAGGAGCATTTGGAGGATGCAAAGGAATTTTTAGAGAAGCAACTTCAACTAAAAGTTGAGATAGTAGAGGAAGAAACCTTAACTCATCCAAAAGCAAAACAATCCCTTCCAACAAAACCAGCTTTAATTCTTGAATAACCAAGCCAATTAGGGAAATTAATAGAACAAAAAAAAGTAGAACGCCGGGGAGGGGATTCGAACCCCTGCGCCCAAAAGGGCATACGCTCTCCAGGCGTACCCGTTAACCGCTCCGGCACCCCGGCAAAACTTCTTAATTTTCTTAATTTTCTCTAATTGGGGAAAACATTTTAAAAATACTTTAAGCCCTTCTCTCAAACATTTTCTAAAACCTTACTTTTCACTTTTCACTCTTTAATTCATAAAACTTCTCATCAATTTTATACTTCTTAATTACTAATTCAGAGAAGAGCGAATTCCCCATAGAAAAATACCTCCTAGTAAATTCAGAAGGATTGTCAGGATTAAAGGCTTCATGAATTAAATAAGTTCCTGCATGAGATAATTTTAAGTACTTAAATACTTTCTCCTCCTCTTCCTTATTTTTTGTAGTTAAACCCTCCATAATTAATGAAAGAGTCCAAACCCCTTTTCTATGTGGGCTCCCAACTCCTTTTACAACTTTTCCTTCTACAAAATACTTATTTTTCTTACTTAAAACAAACTCCCTAGTTTCTTTATAAACCTTTGAACCCTCATAATCTTTATTAAAGTAAGGAATAGAAAGTAAGCTAGGCAAATTTGCGTCATCCATTAACAAATAATTTCCAAACCCATCCACTTCATAAGCAAAAATTCCATTAACAATTCCAAACTCATTAACCCCCTTCCTTATTTCTTCCCTTATCTCTTTACATTCCTTAGCCTTCTCCTTATCCTTATAAAACTCCTTATAAATACTCTCCATCCACTCAAAAACCTTAATAGCAAATATTTGGGAGGGAATATGATAATTATAAAAACAAGGGTCATCACTTGGTCTAAAAGCACTCCATATCATTCCAGTATATTTAACCTTATTAGGTTTTTTTAACAACCCTCTAACAAAATCATTTGGGCTAAAGTAATCCATTTGGTTATAATGGGAAAGTTCTTCATGATTTTGCTCTATTCTAGCTAGTTCCAAAATACAATTTAAGGCCCTCTTAACCTCTTCACCAAAAATTTTTTTATCCTTAGTAATTTCATAATAGTTATGAGCTAACCAAACAAAGTAAAGTAAAGAATCAAGCTCATACTTCCTTCTCCTAACTGAATAATCCTCAAAAAATGCATAAGCATAAGGATCCCTAACTATGCATTTTGCTTGCCTCTTTATAATTCCCCTCACTATTTCCGCAATTTCCTCTTCCTTTAAAAATGGGTAATAAGCGTGTATTTGAAGAGCAGAATCCCTTAACCACATCGCCTGAATATCTCCTGTTATTAAATAATAAGTTCCATTTTCTGCCTTATAAAGGTAGTTTGCTATAGCATCTGGAAAGCACTTTAAAAACATCTTCTTCAATTCCTTATCCTCAATCTCAATTTTATCCTTTTTTACAAGCTCTAAAAGATCCTTTATTACTTTTGGAAGAGCAACCTTTTTGAGAACTTTTTGCTCATATTCATAAATCTTTGAGAACAACTGCTTTTTTTGGATCTTTCTTAAGAAAAAAGCTGTAATCTCCCCAAAAAACTCAGCCCTCCTAGCTTTACTAAAAGGCTCTAACACAAAATCAGCTAGAATTTTAGCCTCTTTTTCTCCAACCTTTATTCCTTGTTCCTCCAAATAATTCTCAACTAACTCAATCCTTCTTTGAAGAGTTGTTATTGCATTATCTGCTGCAATAACCTTTAACTCCTTAAGGACTTTTTGCACATCCACTCTTTCCCTCCTTCACTCCATTCATTGCTTCACTCCTTTAATATGAAATTCTCAACAACATAAGAAAACCCTTCTCCATTCTTTAAATTTATTTTAACTACTCCCTCCTCCTCAAAAGCAAACCTTCCTTTTAAATTAAGAAGTAAAAACCCTCTATCCACAGCTAAAAGCATACTCCTATCATTCTTTCCATCTCCTATCCCATAGCTCCTAACCTTTTTTCCTCTCAACCTCTCATAAATCCTAACAAACAAACTTACCGCCTTTCCCTTACTCGCATTTTTTCCATAAATATTTAGAAACCTACTCCCCTCTACCAAGCTAATCCCTTTTTTTTCCAAATCATTCCTAAGCTCTTCAAGCTTTTCCTTCTCCTCAAGCAAAAAGCTTTCATTAAACCTTTTTTCTTTTGCAAGCCTAGCCAACTCAATAGGCAATCCTGTAACTTTTGCAACCTCCTCCTCCCCCATATCTCCAAATCCTTTAACCTTAATTCCAAGCTTTTTAGAGCTCTCCTTCAAAGCCTTTCTAAGCTCTTCATAATCCTTTCCTAAAATAATCTCAAATCCTTCCTCACTCCTCCTAATTTCAGCTTCTTTTCCTACAACCCTCACAACTCTCTCAAGCTCCTCCTCCTCACAAAACGAAAAAGGAATATTTATTAGAGATCCATTTTCAGCTATAAAGAGGGATTGTTTTCCAAGCCTCTTCAAATAATAGAGGTTTTCACTCTTTGTTTTTGAAGTACAAAAAATTAGAGGAATCCCATGCTCTTCCAAAGCATTTATTCCTTTCAAGCTCTTTTCAAAACTATACTCCTCATCCAACAAAGTCCCATCCAAATCAGAAAAAACAAGCTTTTCTAAAGACCCCTCAAAACCCATGTATTTAAACTTCCTAAGAGGTTGTTAAAAACCTTATGTTTTCCCTAACCTTCTTTTCATTTTCATAAAACTTCATAAGCCTCCCAAAAAATTCTCCTTCTCCTTTTTTTACTTCTTCTTCCACCTTTCTCAAGTTCTCCTTAAAGTTCTCTTGAGCAAACACAACCACTTTCCTCAAAACATCCTTAAGGCTTTCAACCCATTCCTTTTCTTCCAATATTTTTTCAAATGCATTCAAAACCTGCAAAACATCCATAACATCCCTAATCCTTCCTGAATGAACTTTTAAAGCAATTAAAGTGAGAGGGGATGCAATTCCCAAACCAACTGGAAAGTTTCCATAAATCCTAAATATTTTTTCCTTTTCCTCTTTTTCCCCAACCTCTTCAACATTAAACCTAGTTTCTCCAACCTTAATTCCTTCATTAACATTATATGGATAAACATCAATATCCATCCTCCTTTTCTCTGTAATTCCAGCCAAAATATTTAGGGATAGCTTTTCCCCTATACTTTGAGATTTAGCAATTTCAAATTCAATCCTTTCCCTATCCAGAAAAACTTTTACCTCATTAAAAAAGCTATCCAACCATTCCCTTCTAATAACCAAATCAACATCATGGCTTCCTCTCCAATTTATTGCTTTTTCTCCAAACGCTGAAACCATGTAAGTAAAAACCCCCCAACCTCCAATTAAGGAAGTGCTCTTTATGATTTCCTCATTATTCAACCCCAAGCTAGAGCAAATCCCACTCCAAACCACAAAAGGATAGTAATAAAAATCCATAACTCCCTTGTTCTTATTCCTCTTCCTCTCTTCCTCAATAATTTTCACATAAAATCCAAGAGCATTTCTTCCCTCTTTCCCCTTTTTGGAAAAATACTCATATAAAGAAAACAAGTAAGGGCTTTTTTCTAATAAAGGAAATATTTCAAGTTCTTCTTTCCAAAATTTCTCCTTTTCAAACCTCTCCTCCATCTTTTCCTTAAACCTTTCATTAATCTCAATAACCCTCCTAACCTCTTTTTCAGAAAGCTTTATAGCTATCCCTTTACTCTCTTCACCCCTCTCCAATCCTTTGATCTTTCCTCTTCCTACAGTATTTTCAAGATGAGCATGTGTATTATTTTGGTATTTCATGAAAATAATATATGGGAGCTCCTCTTTTTAAACCTACTCTTTTCCCCACATCCCTAATCAAAAACTTCCAACCTTTTTAGCCTTATTCCATAGCTCTTATCTTTTCATTTAGTAGGGTTAGCCCTTCAACATCCTCAAAGCTTGATTTTTCAATTTCATCCAAAAGTTGGAAAACAAGGCTAGTTCCTTTACCTTCCTTAGCTTCTTCTTTGGCTTCTTCCTTAGCTTTTTTCATTAACTCAGAAAAGAAGTAGAGCTTTACTTGGAATTCATAATAATCCTTTGAGCTCCTAATAATTGACTTCAACTTCTCCTTAAAAAAATCCCTTTGCTCTTTTCTCTCTAAAGCCTCAATAGCTTCTCCCACTTTTGTGGTTATTATAAAGTTTCTCTCCTCTCTTCCATTAGAATGTAAGTTCAAAGCTAATTCAAGAAGTGGCTCTTTTGAATTAAAGCCAGCTTTTTTCCCTACTTTTCCTGAGTTGGCCTTTCCTAAACTTTTTCCTAAATTTTCTGAACTTGGTTTTAATCTCTTCATAAACCACCCCTTTCCAACAAACATTTTAAAAAATTAACACAAAAACCAACACAAAATTAAGCAACCTAATTTGAACAAAACCTTAAAAAATGCTTAAGCCCATTTTAGTTTAGGTGAAATCATGGAATTTGAAGGATATTGTGTAAAATGTAGATCAAAAGTTAAAGTTAGGGGAGAGGAAGTAATCAAGGAAGTAAAGGGAACTCCAAGAAGGTTTGCAAAAGGAAACTGCCCTCATTGCGGAACAGCCGTTTGGAAGGTTTTGGGAAAAGCCTAACAAAAGCCAACTAAAAGTCTACATAAAATTCTATCTCAATCATCTCATTAATCTTATTTTTTAACTTTTTTAACTTCTTTTTTTAACCTTTTGTTTTAACCTTTTGATTTTTCTTTAACCTTTTGATTTTTCAACCCCAAAAACCTCTCAAAAAAATTTATAAACCCCTTTAAACATACATTTATTCATGAAGA
>WAKO01000017.1 GCA_015523325.1 Microcaldota archaeon
AAAGAGGCTAGTTGAAACATTTCCTTAAACCCTAAAAACCCTTAAAATTAAGTTTAAATGTTAAGTAAAAGTTAAGTAAGTTAAGTAAACTAATTAAATTAAAAATTAATCAAATTATTTTTGAGGGTTTTTTATGGATATTGAAGAGATAAGGAAAAAAAAGCTTGAGGAATTAAAGGAAAAATCAAAAGCAAAAGAGGAGCTTTCAAAGTATTTGGCTATTGCTAGAGAGGTTTGTGATGAAAAGGCTTATGATAGGTTAACAAATGTTATGCATGCAAATCAAGAGTTGTTTATGAAGGCTTTGGAGTATTGTGTTTTAAGGTTTAAGAGAACTGGAAGTAAAGTTGATGATAAGAGCTTAAAGGAGTTTCTCTCCTATGTTTCCTCTACCTCAAGAAAAGAGCCAAAAATAAGGTTTAAGAGAAAATAAGAGGGAAAGAGATTGAGGAGAAAAGAGCTAGATAAAAGTACTATTGAGAGAAATGAGAGCAATGAGGGAAGTTATGTTTATAGTGCAACCCTCTTTATAAATAAGGAGAGGGGAGATGTTAAAATACTTAAAGAAATCTTTGAGGAGCAAGAGCTAAAGGATAGGGCTTTTTCAAAGATTTATTTGAATAGGAAAGGGCTTTTTATTGAGATTTTTTCAAAAGATGCAAGCTCTCTTAGAGCTTTACTTAACTCTTATTTGAGGATTCTTCAATCCAGTGAGGGAATCTTGAAAATTAATGAAAAAATTAATGAAGGGGAAAAGGGAAAAGCGCAAAAGGTAAAAATTTAAGCTAAAAACTTAAGAATTAAAACTTTACCTTAGAACTTTATAAAGCTTTTGAGTAAAAATAAAATGGAGTAAAATGGAGGGAAAAAGATGAGTGTAGAGCAAGAAATTGTTGAATTTCAAAAGATGGAGAAACAACTCCAAGATTTAGCTTTGAGAAAAGTTCAATTTGAAGCTCAGCTAATGGAGGTTAATAATGCTTTGAATGAGCTAGAAAAATCAGGAGAAAAAGAGGTTTATAAGTTAACAGGAGGTATTTTAGTAAAGGTTAAGAAGGAAGAGGCTATTGAGGATTTAAAGAAAAAGAGAGACTTTTTGGAGAAAACAATACATAGGTTTGGAGAGGAGGAGAGAGCACTAAAAGATAAGCTTTCCCGCTTAGGAAAAAAGCTAAGCCAATTGATAGGGAAAGGAAATGCCTAATTTAAGAGAGGTTTTAAATTCTTTAGAGGGAAGAATAGCTATTCTTCCCCATAGGCATGCTGATATAGATGCTTTGGTTAGTGCTTTTTTAATTTATAATAGGATTGAGAACTCGGAAATAATAGTATTTCAAGACATGAACTTTAGTGCAAAAAGTTTAGCTAGTAAATTTAATATTCCTTACACAGAATTTTCAGACTCAATTCTTGAGGGATTTGATGGGTTTGTTGTGGTGGATACTTCAACAAAAGAGATGCTTAGGATTTTGGAAGGGTTTGAAAATAAAGTAAGGCTTTTAATTGACCACCATGAGGAAAGCCCTAGCAAGATAAGTAGTGAATACTACTTTATAGATAGGGAGGCGATAGCTACTGTAGAAATAATTTATAGAGAACTTAAGGAGGAATTAACTCCTGTGGAGAAAAAGCTTGTTGCTGTAGCAATGCTTTCAGATAGCTTTAGGTTTAAGAGATTGACTAGGAGAGCTACAAAGCTTTTCTATGAAATTTTGGAGAGTACTGGAGAGGAGTATGAAGAGCTTTTGAAGCTTGCCTTTCCTAATAAACCTGTGGAGGAAAAAATAGCAACTATTAATTCTATAGCCTCTCTAAATTATGTTGTTGTTGGAGATTGGGTGGTTTCTTATACAACAACTAAGAACTCCAATGGAGAAATAGCAGGAATTTTAGCAAGCTTTTGTGATGTTGCTATTGTTTTTAAGAAGAGAGAAGAGGGCTTAGGAGCCTCATTGAGGTGTAATGAGTTCTTTGATTACCCTCTAAACAACATAGCTAAAGAGCTCGCCTCTTCTTTTGGAGGAGCTGGAGGAGGTCATAAAAAGGCAAGTGGAATAATAATTCCAAATGCAGATGAGAGAATTGTGGGAAAAGTAGTGGAAAAGCTTGTTGAAATATTGGATAGGATTTCAAAGTCTTAATTTTGTTTAATGCTTTTTATCCCTCTATTCTCACCTGCATTTTAAGAATTCCAATATGTTTTTTGCATTTCTTTTAAAGCTCCCCAAATCCTTGTTATTTTCTAAAGTTAATTCACATAACTCTATTGCTTTATCCAACCCAAATTCGCTCTCTTTTTTATCTTTTTCAATGAACTCTTCTTTTGTGATAGGGTTGCTCTCTTTTTTTCTATTTTTTGTTCTTTTCCACCTTTCCTCTTGATTTGCTTTTATAAATATGGAGATGCATTTTGCATGTTTCTTAAACACTTCAATCTCCTCAGGGCTTCTAATCCCACTTATAACAACTAGCTCTGTTTTTTCCCTTTCTTTTAGCTTTTTTAGCTCTTTCATTGCCATCTCTGCCACAACTCCTTTTCCCCTCTCTTCCCTTAGCTTTTTTGAGAAAGAAAGGATTGAGAGAGGGTCCTTACTTATTCCTACTCTTTCAGCTTCTTTAAAAATAAAGTATGACATATCGTAAGCTTTAATTCCATTCTCCTTTGCTATCTTAAGAAAAGTTGTTTTTCCACTTCCACTCTTTCCAACTATAAGAGCTAGCCTCATAGAATTACCAAAACACTTTAAAAATGAAGTGTTTTTAAATTATTAAGAGGGATAGGATGGCAAGATACTTACTTGGAAAACAAATATCTGGGAGGAAAGTAATCACAAATGATGGAGAGGATTTTGGAAGAGTTGTTGATTTAGCAATAAATGAGATAACTGGAGAGATAGAGCATTTAATTGTTGACCCAAACCCAGATAATCCTTTTGAAGCAAAGCTTGAGAAGGATGAAGAAGGGTATTTAGAGATCCCTTATAGAAGTGTTGTTGCAGTTGGAGATTATGTGATAATTGAGAAAAAGGCACTTCTCTAAACTTCTTTTACTTCCTAATTTTATATTTTAGTTTCTGGTTTTTTTATGATAGCTGGTTTTGATGAAGCTGGAAGAGGTTCTTTAATAGGTTCTCTTTACACTTGTTTAGTTGTTTTTGATAAAGGAATAGAAAAAGAGAGCTTTTACGGATTTTTAAAAGATTCAAAAAAGCTCTCTAAAAAAAGAAGGGAAGAGCTTTTTTCTGAAATGCAAGGAAAAATTAAGTTTTATGTGAAAGCAATCCCTCCCCAAGCTATTGATAAGGAATCTCTAACCTTTTTAGAGCTTAAGGCTTTGAGAAACCTATTAAAATCAGCTTCAAAAGAAAACACAATAAATACTGTTTATGTTGATAAGTTTTCAAAAAGGATCTCTTGTCTTTGCAAAGAGTTTCCTAGAATTAAGTTTATTATTGAACATAAGGCTGATTCCAAATACAAGGTTGTTTCTGCAGCTAGTATAATAGCTAAGGTTTTTAGGGATAAGGAAATTGAGGAGATAAATAAAATACATAGAGTTGGAAGTGGTTATCCTTCTGATGAGAGGTGTAGAGAGTATGTTTCCAAGAACTTTGAATTAATAAAACCTTTTGTTAGGAAAAGATGGAAAACACTAGCAAAACTTTCCTCTTCCAAGATAACAGATTATTAGCTTTTCTTTGTTCAAATTTTTTTCCACACAACCTCAAAGTAATTAAAATTACTCTCTCCATGAGGGACTACTTTTATTTTATTTACTTCATAGTAAGTTATTCCTCCTTCTCTATCAGCAATGGCCAATAAGAGCTTTAGATTTTTGTTTGATACTTCATTAAGCAATGAAGATATTTGTAAGCTAGTAATCCTCCCTTCTTGGGAAAAGCACTTTATTGCATAGATAGGAATCTTTTCTTTACCTAAACAATAAAAGTCAGGTTTGCTAAACCTTTCCTCATATTTTGGAATTGCTAAAATAAATGTTTTCCTCACACTATTTGCAACTCTTATAGCTCTACTTAGCTCTTCAACCTTCATTTTAAATCCTCTAGGAAAAACATGTAATACACTCAATGAGTGTTGGAATTGGAAAGGATTTACTCCTACTTCATAAATTCTAAAATCTGTTCCAAACTTAAACCCAGTCTTTATTACAAACCCCCTCTCCCTCCAATACTTGAAAACTTCATAATGATCTTTGAAGCCCTTCTTTAGCTCTTCCTTCTCTTTCTCTTTAAGTTTTATAAATCCCTTTTCCTCCAAAAATAAAGCCTCAAACCTCTCCAAGAATATAATATTCCCTAATGATTTTTTGTAAACTCCTATTTGCCCAAACCAGTGCTTTTTGTAGAGATGCTCAATAAATTTCTTTAGGCTGTTGCTTTCCCCTTCCAAAACACAGTATTTGTCTTTAGTTAACCTTACTTTTATTTTCTCTCTAAGTTTTTCCTTTATTTTCTCTGGGAATTTTATAGCCTTTCCTTTATATATTTTTTCAGGGTTAAACTCCCCTTTTATTTCTTTAAATAGAGGATAGAAATTCTTTATTCTCAAATCTCTATAAACCAGATATTTTGAGAATTCCTTTATGTTGGGAATTTCTATGTTTAGCCCTTTCATTTCTTTTAGGTAGAGGGCCTCTATAGGGGTTAATATTATTTCTCTCCTTTTTTCTTCTCCTATAAAGTTTTTGATGCAAAATTGGGCTATTTTTCCTTTCTTTTTTATGCTTATTGTTTTTCCTTGCACTAAAACTATAAGCTTAATAGCGATTTTAAAATCCTTTCCTTAAAGATTTTTATTGATGTTTGAAGAGCTAACCTCTTTCCAACAAAGAGTTGAAACAGCTGTATTCACTGGAATGAAATTAAATAAGAGAGAAGCTGAGCTTGTGAAAGAGATAGTAAGCAATTACATAAAGGAGGTTAAGATTTACTCCTCTGCCTTAGCTTATTTATTTAGGGATTCATTAGAATCAGGAAAAATAGGTAGGGAAGAGTTTAATAAATTTTTTAATATCTTGGAGAAAGCAAAAAATAGGGTTGAAGAGAGTAAGCCTCCTTTTTCAAAAGAAGAGGAGGAAGTTATAAGAGCAATATTTAAGGATATTGGATTGGATAGAAAAGCTGCAAATAGGTTTTTGTTAGGTTTTTCAACTCTAAAAGCAAAAACCCTGCTTAGGGCTTTAGAGCCTTTAAGACAAAAAGGCATAACTAATAAAAAACCAACTGAAGAGAGAATTAAGCAATGAAGTTTAGATTAAACCCAAACTTGAGCTACATAATTGCTCTTTACTATAAAAAACCTTCCTCAAAAGGAATAGGAGTGAGAGGAAGCCATTTTCTTAGGAGTGCTTTTATTAATAAGTGTTTAGAAGAGAAAATTGTAGAGCCCGGAAAATTGCTTTATAGTAAGGAGGAAGTTTTCTTTTATCATTCTAAGCTTAGGAAATTTTTTAACAAAATTATAGAGGAAATAGCTGATAGGTTTATTTTTGTTAATGACTATTCCTCCTCTTTTTTTGCAGGTGTTTTTGACAGTGTTGGAGAAATAGAGAAGGGTGGAATAAGCTTGGGAAAGTATGAGCTTAAGGATTCTATAGCTCTCCAAAAGCTTGGCTTTTTTAATAAAAAGAGTAAGGGAAAGCTTTTTTTGGAAGGAAAGGAAAAGGAGTTTCTTAGGTTTATTTATCCGAGATTAGTTGTTAAAAAAGAAGAAGTTGAGAAGATTTTGGGGAGCATGGGTAGGTATTAGCTGGTTAAGCAAATATGTTCTCCTTTTTGAAATCCAAAACATTTATCTTTTTTTGCCTTAGCTCAAAAACAGGCACAACTCCAGGAGTTGGGATGTGTCCTTGCTTTAATTGGTAGTCTGTTTGGTCTTGAAATGTGGCGGAGTTTATTAGAGCTATTTTTCTATAACTTCCTGCTGAAAAGCGGTGGACATGGCCAGTATGCACAACATTTGGAACAGTTCTTATTAGCAAATAATCTATCTTTTCTGGAACTATTGGATTTTCTCCATAAATAGGGGAAAGATGTCTTTTTTTCAAATAGGTTGCCATAACCAAGTTTGGGTCTTCATAAGAGAGCTTTGGCATTGCTGCTATTAAGGAATCCATAGAGGTTCCATGATAAAGAAGGTGTTTTATTCCTTCTATCTCAACAATTGCAGGATTTCCAGCCCTTATAACATCACTTTTTATTATTTCTTTTGATATAGCTGGCATTGGCTCTGCTCTCCTAACCGCATCATGGTTTCCGGGAATTACTATCACTCTTATATAATCTGGAACTTTTTCAACAAAAGAATCAAACATCTCATATTGCTTATAAATATCTTTTACAACCAATTCCTTATCTTGGCCTGGATAAATTCCTATTCCATCCACAACATCTCCTGCAATAGCTATGTACTTCACTTTTTCCGCTAGCTTTCTTTCCTGTTGTTTTCCCTCTCCATTCAACCATCTTAGAAATCTTTCAAACACCTTTTCCAAAAAGTATTTGCTTCCAAAATGAGTATCAGATAGATAAACAACAGCTAAATCTTTTTCAACATTTGGAAATTCATAAGCCGGAACATCAGGAAAGTCAAAATCCTCTACAAAAAACCATTTATTGTAAGTAAAACCATAAAGCATAACTACATCATCTTTTGTTATTTCTTGAGCTTTAGCAAATGCTTGGCTTTCTTTCTTTATTATAGCTCTTCCCATCCCATAAGTATCTTCTATAGTTAAAATTATGTTTCCATTTTTACTTTCCTGAATATCATAAATCATACAAAATATCCTGACTTTTCTTTGATTTTCCCCTTTTAGGAGCTCTTTTACTCCAATCTCCTCATAATCTGGAAGGGGGTTGAAATAGCTCCTAAAAGAATAGAATCTATTTCTAAAGTAATTAACAAAGTCCTCAACCTTTCCTTTACTCCTACTCTTTCCTGTAACTTCTTCTTCGTGCTTTATTTTTATATCTTCTTCGTATTCTTTTGCAATGGGCCTAGGAGAAGGTCTTATAACCTTTAAACTCTCAAACTCAACTAAAGAGATTAACTCTTCTAGCAATTCTTTTGTTAGAAAGCTTACCTTTACTTTCTTTATTTTTTTAATAACTTTCTCCAGCTTTTCTTTTTCCAAGCTTTTTAGTAGCTCCTCTGCCTTTAATTCAATTCTAACCCCTTTTAATTCAGAAAACAAATCCATATTATCCTGCTTTTATGCTTTCTCTGTTTTTACAGACTCTAAGGCAGAGATAACATTCCATAGTTGCATCCTAACATGAGGAAGTATATTTTGGTCTTCAGTAACCTTTTCCAAAGTATAGATGCACTTAACCACTTTAACATCAACATCCCCTTCCTTTTTCAAAGTTTCATCAACCTCTTGCAATGCTCTTTTAACATTTCTAGGAAGGGTTGCATCTTCTAGCATTTCTTCTACCAATTCCAATACCTCCTCTACCTTCATTTCAACCACCAAAAATTAGTGTTTTTTTAACTAAAAACACCATTGCAAAGAAAAAAATAAAAAGCGATCTGTTTTTTAGGCAATATTATAAAGTTTAACGTGCTTACCATCTCAACCTTAATGTTCCTCCTCCACTATGTATATAATTCTCTCCTTCCACATAGCCAGAGGCACTTAATACAAGTGTTGCATTTTTGGCCCCTCTCCAAAACCAACCTAATGGAAAGGAAAGACTTGCGGCATATCTAGTGTTATTTATAGATGTGTCATCAGAAGATTTAGTTTGGTTATATATTAACCCTCCTTGAATGTTTAATCCCCAAATATTTCCTCCAACTCCAATTTGCCGTTTTATGGTTGTTTCCCCTCTTATATTGGAGGATCTTGTAAATCCATACACAGCAGAGAGGCCATAAGCTCTTAAATAAGCTTTATCTCCCTTTTCTTTTCCACCCTCTCTCCTTATATAATATGACCCAACACCTATCAATATATTGTTAAAAACAAATTCATTTGTAATGGCTCTCCCTCTTATTCTCCAATTCCCTTCTATAATTGGAAAACCTTGTCCTGTAATTAGTAAACTTGCCCTACTTCTCCAATTTCCAATCCTTCCTTCTAATGCAATTTCTCCTTGTTGCTTTTGAGTTGGTTGTCTAAAAGCAATTCCAACACCTGCCATTCCCTCATACCATCCGACGGAAGCTATTAGGCTAGAATCTTTAAGCAGGTTTTCTACTCCTATATTTACCCTAAAATTGTTATTTCTCCATCCAGCATTTAGTGCAATGTCCCCTTCTCTATACACTGCTGATGTATTTAATCCAAATAAAGTATCAATCCTTAACCCTATCTCTGGGTTTTCAGTTAATATGTCTTTTGCTATTCCTGATACTATTACTTCCTCCCCTCCTATCTTTACTCTTCTCCCCCTCTCATAAACAGTAAACCCAACCCTTCCTCCTTCAATAACTATTCCAATTGCATCAAAGCCTCCTCCAATATCCTCCCCTTCTGCAATAGCTCCTAACCTCTCTATTTTTCCATCCTTTGTTATTACTTCAATTCTTGCAAGCTTGTTGTCTCTTCCTGCTATAAGTCTTATTTCTTTTATATTTGAAAGAGCTTCTAACTCTTCACTACTTATTTCCATTCTATCTTTATCTTGAGATATTATATTAAATAGTGCGAAGGTTTCATCATAAGAACCTCCTAGGAGAATGTTTTTTTGTTTTCCTTCAGGAGTTTCTTGTTCCCTTCTTGCAAACACACCCTGTATTGTTTTTCCTAAATAATAGAAGTATCTCAATTCATTTCCATCCCATCTTTGCATTTCCCCTCCAAACATTCCACTTAAAGCAGGATTTAATGCAACTAACAACCAATCGTTTCTTTCTTCTAGAATGGCTTTTTGCCCTAGGATTCCTAAAATCAAGCTTGCATATCTATTATCTCCAAACTTTTCAATAACTCCGCTTATTTCTCTTATTTTGGCTATGCTTTCATTTGGGTCCAAGTAGTTTCCAGCCCCTATCCAAACATCCCTTCCTCCAACAGTATCTCTATAAATACCAAATCCTCCTTGAGGTGTTCCAAAATAACCCAAATAGCTATTCCCAAGATTTGAGGTTGAATATACTCCTCCTAATTCAAGAGGGATTGGGTATTTCCTAACTGCAGGGGCCCTTATGTTTTGAAAAGCCCTCTCAAATCTTGTTATAAATACTCTTCCCAACCCCACTTCAAGTAAATAAGGGAAAGGTGGAAAGAATGTTTGGACTTGGGAATGGCTTATGTAGAATGCTCCAAAGGCTAGATCTCTTATAAATATGTTGTTTTGAGATAAGGTAGAGAGGTGGTATTGAAAGTTGTTTGGAGGAAAGGCTGTGAATGAGCTAAGTGCAAAATCTATTTCGGTTGTGGCTAAGGCATTTATTAAGTCCACATACCTCCACATTGGGCTTAGTTGGATTTCTTCCCCCTTCTTTCCTTCTAGGATTAGGGGTTCAACCAAATAAGCATCATAAATAACTCTTGTTGGATCTTCTATTAATCTAGAGAAATATCTCTCTGCCTCATTTTCTTCTAAAGTAGAGGCAATGAAAAAGTATCTTGTTGTAATGCTAGGAGATAGCTCTCTAATTATAACTTCTCTTCCTATTTTTTTTCTTAAATAATTTATTAATTTTTCATCTACTTTATTTCCTATTAAGTTTTCTTTTTCAGATTCAAAAACATAA
>WAKO01000018.1 GCA_015523325.1 Microcaldota archaeon
AGCGTATTCTTTTAACTCTTCTATACTTTCTATATTTTTAATAAACTCATTTAATTTATATTCATTTATTATCTCATCCTTTCCAAAATGAGATGTAAAAGCAGCTAACAATTGGTTTGTTCTAAATAAAACTAAGAGGGAAGCAGAGGTGTTTGATTGAAAAATTTCCTCTATTATTTCTTCATTCTCTCTTATAGCTAATTCCCACTCATGTCTTAGTTCATTCATCCCTTTTATTATTTCTTCTTTCTGTTTCATAATATCTCTAGGAACTTCTCCTCTAATAATTGCATTAAGATCTTCAATCCTTAATCCAAGCTTTTCTGCCATATAGAGTTGATAAACATATTCTCCTAATATTGCCATATTAATTGAGTTTATTACATTAGCAGCCAGGATTCCTTGTTGGTCTAATTCTCCCTCAGCATATTTCTCCAAATATTCTCCAACTTTTTTATCTCTCATCAACCTTGAGAGCTCTCTTAGCTGTGTTCCAAGCCTTACTAACTCTAGTTGAAGTTGTGCATAGCTATTATTTTGGGCTAATCTCTCTATATTTTCTGCAGTGTTTATAATAGCTCTGATTTGGGGGCTAGTGTATTGTTGAAAAATGTTCTTTATCCTACTTGTTACTTCTAGTATCCTTTCTCTATTATGTATTAGGACTTCTCCCCTTTGTTGATTTTGTAGTTGATTTGGTTGCTCTCTTTGTATCATGCTCTCCCTATTTTTTGTTTTTTGTCTTAAATTACTCTGTTTGCTTTTGCTTTTCAGTGTTTTTTGGCAAAAACCCTATTATTGGGGAAGGAAAGCCCATTATTGCAGAAAGTCCAGAAACTAAGTTATTTGTTAGGAAGTAGATTGTGTTTATCCACTCCACTCCTAGCTCATCCTCAACACTAGCCTCCTCTCTCCATTTTTTTAGGATTTCCTCTTTGTTGTTGTGATTTACTGTTAAATACCCTCTTAAATCAAGCCTACCTATTTTTCCATAGTTTACTGTAACCACATACTCAATCTCCAAGTTCTCTCCAATCTCTTTTATATCACTTATTAGGATTCTTAGATTTACGTTATCTAAAGGAGCTTGCCTACTCAATAAATTAAAGGAGTAATCCTTTATGTAGTGGTCAACCAACCTCCATCCCTTGTTTTGTGTTTCTTCCATATTATCCCCATTCTTTATACTCCTTTTATATTTAAAAACAATTCCTCATTTAGCTAATTTAGCTTCTTATCTCCTAACCATTATAGATTTTTTTGAGGCTCTTTTTTAGCTTTTTTCAATTTTTTGATTTGCCTTCTCAAAACCTTTAAAAAACATTCCTTTACTAATATTAAGAGTTTTAGCTCTTAGCTTAAAAAATAATGTGGATTTAGGTTGTTTTGACATAAGCTTTAGTTTTAGCTTTGTTGTTTTTATTTGGAGGGATATTATGAAAATGATCATAGGAACAAAGTCTGGAAAAACCTATACTTTGGAGCTTGGAGAGGATAAGGCAGTGCTTTTAAATGGAAAAAGAATTGGAGAAGTAATTGCTGGGGATCCTTTTGGTTTAGCTGGTTATGAGTTAAAGCTTACTGGGGGAAGTGATGATAGTGGTTTTCCTATGAGGAGTTCTGTTCCTGGAAATAGAAAAGTTAGCATCCTTCTCTCTTCTCCTCCTGGATTTAGACCAAAAAGAAAAGGAGAGAGGAGAAGAAAAACTGTTAGGGGAAATACTTATGATTTAACTATCACAGAAGTTAATTGTGTTGTTGTCAAAGAAGGACAAAAGCCTTTGGAGGAGCTTTTAGGAAAAAAGGAGAGGAATGAGGAAAAGCAAGAAGGCTAAGGAGTGAGAGCATTTTATGAAAAGGAAGCAGGCTGAAGTTAATATAGGTCTTTTTGGCCATGTTGATCATGGAAAAACAACTCTAGTTAAGCAAATAACAGGAAAATGGACTGATACTCATAGTGAAGAGCTTAAGAGAGGAATAAGCATTAGGATTGGTTATGCTGATGTTAGCGTTTATTTTTGTGAAGCTTGTGAGAGGTTTTTGACTGAAGAGAAATGCTCGTGTGGGGGGAAAGCTGTTTTTAGGAGAAGAATTTCCTTTGTTGATTCCCCTGGCCATGAATCATTAATGGCTAATGCTGTTGCAGCCTCCTCTATAATTGATGGAGCCCTCTTTTTAATAGCTGCAAATGAGCCTTTTCCTCAAGAGCAAACAAAAGAACACTTGGAGATTTTGAAGATAATAGGAGTAAAGAATTTGGTTATTGTTCAAACAAAGCTAGATTTAGTTTCTGAGGAGGAGGCAAGAGCTCAAAAAGAGGAGATTGAAGCTTATTTTAAGAAGAAGCTTGGATTCCTCCCTCCTATCATTCCAGTCTCCTCAACCTATAAATTAAATATTGATAAGATTTTGAAAGCCATTGAGCTTTACATTCCAACTCCGAAGAGAAATGAGAAGGAGTTTGTTGCTTTTGTGTTGAGGAGTTTTGATGTAAATAAGCCGGGAACAAAACCAAAGGATTTGAAAGGAGGGGTTATAGGAGTAACAATTAACTCTGGCAAGATTTCAATAGGAGAGAAAATAAGTATTTTACCTGGCTTTATTATGGAAAAATCAATTTTACCTTTAAAGACTGAGGTGGTTAGTTTAAGAGATGAGGAGTTAGAGTTAAAGCATGCTTCTCCAGGAGGGTTAATAGCTATAGGAACAAAGCTAGATCCTTATTTAACTAAAAGTGATAGCCTAGCTGGAAATATAGTGGTAAAAGCTGGAGAGGAGGAGGGGGTTAAAGTTATTAAAGGAAAAGTTATGCTTTCCTATGAAGTAATAGATAGAGAGGATTTTGAGAATCCCTTGCCTAAAGAGGGAGAGCCGTTGCTTATTAATGTAAACACCTCCACTACAGCTGGAGTTATTGTAAATTTAAAGAAAAAAATAGCCACAGTAGTTATTAGAAAACCAATCGCGGTTTTAGGAGAGGAGAGGTGGGCAATAAGTAGGAGGATAGGAAATAGGTGGAGACTCTCTCTGATAGCAAAGCCAATTGAGATTTGATTGCTTAGGTTTTTTGCTTTAATTTGGTTCTTTTAGTTTTTAGCTTAAACATTGTGTTTGTTTTTATAATTTTGTAATTTTAACAAAGAGATTTAAAAATACAATGCCTTCCAATATATATGGGGAATAAACATGAAGGGGATTAAATTGGGCTTGAAGATGAGCTTAGTTGTATTAGTAATGTTGTCTCTTATTACTCTATCATTTAGCTCTTCTCATAGTTCTGATGTTACAAATAGGTTTAAATCAGCTATGTGCAATCTCTACAACTTTTTAAGAGACATCCTTCCAGTTGCTTTAGTGTTAGTTATTATTCTAGCTGGAGTGGTTTTTGTTATTGGCCAAGCTTTAGGAGCTGAAACAAGGGCTAGAGCAAACGTTTGGGCAACGAACATGATAATAATGTCAGTAATAGCAGTAATAGTTGTTTATCTCTTCCCTTGGCTAATTGACCAATTAGTTCCTGAATTGGGAATAAATCAAGCTTGCTCTTAATTAGTTTTGTGTTTTTAAGGGGTTGCTATGAGTAGGGAGTTCAAATCATTTAGGATTGGGTTTTTCTTTTTCCTTTCCTTTATTCTTTTGCTTTCTTTTTCCTCAATTTCCTTTTCCAACCAAGATGGACAGCAACCAGGACAAGGAACTTCTCAAACTCCTACTTTGGAATCAACCCTAAAGGATATATGTAATTCTCTTTATGATTATGTTGCTTTGTTGGCTTTAGGGATGATAAATTTGGCTGCTGTTGTTTATGTTGCTGGAAACTTTTTTGGAGCTGAAACAAGAGCTAGAGCTCATGTTTGGGCAACAAGTATGCTTACAGGAGCTATAATAGGATTTGTTTTAATCTTAATTGTTCCAGCAATAATAGCTGTTTTGTTGGGAAAGGCTGGATTTGATGCCGCAACCTGTGAGTTCACTTCTCCCTCTTCCTCCTCTTCCCCCTAAAATTTTTTTAGTTAAAGTGTTTTAATTAAAGTGATCTAATTCTACTACTCTTTTTTAAAGCCCTCCTCTCTATTTAAGAATATGGAGAAGGATAACTACTTCTTGCCATGGACTGAAAAATATAGGCCTTCAAAGCTTAAGGATGTTATTGGCCAAGACCACATAATAAAGGTTTTGTCATCTTTTGTTAAAGCAAAGAGCATGCCTCACTTACTCTTTTCCGGGCCACCTGGAGTGGGAAAAACAACCTGTGCCTTAGCTTTAGCAAAAGAGCTTTATGGAGAGGATTATAAGACTCATTTTTTAGAGCTTAATGCAAGTGATGAGAGAGGGATTGATGTTATAAGGGGAAAGGTTAAGGATTTTGCAAGAGCTATTCCTCCAGAAGGAGTTGGATTTAAAATAATATTTTTGGATGAGGCTGATGCTTTAACTAGTGAAGCTCAACAAGCTTTAAGAAGAACAATGGAACTTTATTCAAGTGCTACTCGCTTTATTTTGAGCTGTAATTACTCAAGCAAAATAATTGAGCCCATTCAAAGCAGAACTGCGATGTTTAGGTTTATGCCATTAAAAAAGGAAGATGTTAAGAAATTAATAGATGAGGTTTCAAAAAAAGAGGGAATAGAAGTAACAAAAGAGGGAATTGAGGCTCTCTACTACATTTCTGAAGGAGATATGAGGAAAGTTCTAAACACATTACAAGGAGCCTCCTTTATTTCTAAAAAAATAGATGAAGAGGTTGTATTTAAGGTTTCTTCAAGAGCTAAACCAAAAGAGGTTAGGAAGATGGTTGTTTTAGCTTTGGAAGGTAAATTTAAGGAAGCAAGAGCCCTTATGGAAAAGCTTTTGATAAATTATGGACTTAGTGGAGAAGACTTAATACTACAAATATTTAAGGAATTACAAAGCCTTGATATTGATGAGAAGAGAAAGATAAAGTTAATTGATAAGGTTGGTGAGTATAATTTTAGGCTTGTGGAAGGAGCTAATGAAAAAATACAGCTAGAGGCTTTGCTTGCTCAATTTATGTTGGAGTAGGAGAGGATGAAGAGCCATTTAGGAAGAGCAAAGCTATTGCTAAAAAGATTTAAAGAAACCTCCTCCCTAAACTTTAGCTTTTCCTCTTTTAAGGAGAGATTTGAAGAAGATGGGGAGAAAGCTTTGCTTTGTGATGCTATAAGGAAGGGAGAGATAAAAAAAGTTAAAAAAATGCTGAAGAAAATATCTCCAAATTTTTTTGAAAGAGAGGAGACACCTCTAACCCTCTCCTTATCCATAGGAGAGGAAAAGATTTCTTTGTTGTTATTAAGGAAAGGAGCAAACCCTTGCCTTCCAAACCAGAGGGGAGAGTTTCCCATCCATAAAGCTTCTCTCCTCAGCTTTAGGGTTTTTAGAGAAGTAGTGGGGAGGATGGAAGAGAAGGGAGTAAAGATTTCTGTTAAGGATAGAAAGGGAAGAACAGCATTGCATTTTTCTGTTTTAAACGAAGATGAAGGAGAGGCATTGAAAATCTCTAAGTTTCTGATTGAAAACTCCTTATCTCCTCTTGAAAAATCCAATATGGGAATTACTCCTTTTGGTCTTTGTATTTTAGCTGGGCATAAAAATTTATTGAGGTATTTGCTTGAGGAAATTAGTTTTAACAAAGAGTGGAGGGAAGGAATTTTTGAAGAAGTTGAGAGTGCAACTAAATTCCTATCTTTATTAAACAAAAAAGACCAAAATGAAATAAAGGAAATTTTGAATAGCTTTCAGGTTTTTACCCCTGATTTTGTTTAATCACTCTTCCATTTTTTTAATTACTTTCTTTAGCTCTTCATATTCATTCACAATCAAAGCCCTAACCTCCCTAACCTTTTTGTTTGGTTTTGTAAACTTAGTGAAGAGAATTGTTTTTGCTCCTAATTCCTTCCCAAACTTTATGTCAGTCTCATAATTATCTCCAACCACAATGTAATCCTCATAGTTAAAGCTTTTGAACAACTCCACTAAGAACTTTGATGGTTTTCCTAAAATAAAAGGAGATTTTTGTGTTACAAATGAAAGAGCCCCAACCACCCATCCTGCTCCCGGAGCCATCCCATCCTTTGTTGGAAAAAACCTATCTGTGTTTGTTGCAACAAACTCTGCTCCTTTAATTATTGATAGTGAAGCCTTTCTTATCTTCTCATAGCTAACCTCTCTTGTAAAAGAGGCAATAACAAATTCTCCTCCTTCTTTTATTTCAAGCCCTTTCTCCAACAACTTTTTCTCTATTTTTTTACTACATATTGGATAGAAGGTTTTATAGCCTCTTTTCTCTACAAACCTCTCCACAAGCTCACAAGGAGTTATTATTTTTCTCCTCTCTATAGCTCCTCCAAGCATTTCAAAAGCATCCTTATCACATTGGTTTGAGTTGTTTGTGACATAAAACACATCCCACTCCTTCCTTAGCTCTTTTACTAGTTCTATTGCTTCTTTAACAACTTCTCCTTGAATATGCAAAACCCCATCTCCATCAAATATTATTGCTTTCCTCCTCATACTCGCCTCCCTGAACGTTAAATAAAAATCAGTATTTTTTAAAAATTTTTCTGAGGGAGATTTAAATTTTATGAATAAGTTAAAGAGGAAAAGTCTCCAAGATTTTATAGATAGCTTCTCCAAAACAGCTAGGGTTAAAGCCCCTATGTTTATTAAAAAACCCCTTCTTTATTTGAAATTAAGATCCTTAAAAAAAGAATTAAACAGAAGGGTTAGGAGAAAAGAGCTTGCCCCTTTAATAATTGATCACATTCTATATCAATCTCTTATAAATACAAAGGATCTATATCATTATAAAAAACTCTCAAAAAAAGAATCTCCTTCTCTTTACTTTCACCTAACCTTCATTTATTTGGAGAATTTTCTGAGAAATCCTTCTAATAGAAGGCTTTACAATTATCTTTTTGAAATGCTTGAGTTTTTCTCAAACAATTACGTTGTTTGTGCTTCTTTGAAAAGATATAGAGAGTTATTTGAGATTAGCTATGGAGTTTCCATCTATAAATTAAATAGGGAAAAAGTTGGAATTAAAAAAGTCCTTCCTGAAATAGGGTTTGGTTACTTTGCCTCTTTTTACTTAAAAACTTTGGAGTTAGCTGGAAAAGGAGGTTTTGTTAATGAGTTTGGAGCAGCTAGTTTGTTTTTGGCTTCCTCACTAATGCTTTTACATAGGTTTTATTCTATTCTAAAGAATGAAGAAGCGTTGAGTAATTTATCCTTTTATATTAACAAATCCTTTAAGATGTTTGCTGATTGTGGATCAAAAAAGATAGGTTTGAATTAACCCATTTCAAGCTTTTTAATTAGCTTTCTTATTGTTCTTTTGGAGGGAAGTGCTTGAGCCCCTAAAAGTTGAACTTTTATTGAGGCTAATTTAAGAGCAAAGGATAGTGCTTTTCTTTCATCTTTATGCATTACATACTCCCCTAAAAACCCACTGTCAAAAGCATCTCCAGCCCCTATTGTATCTACCACCTTTACTTTTAGGGGCTTTTTTACTATTTCTCTTTCCCCAACAACAACTGCTTCTTTTGCCCCTCCTTTAACAACTACAATAGTGTTGAATTCTTTCCTAATTTTCTTTGCAGCTTCTAAAACCTCTTTGGTTTTTTCAATATCTAACTCCTCTCCAAAGCTTTTCATTAGCTCTGCTAATTCTTTTCTGTTAAGGAAGAGTATGTTTGCTCTTTTTAAAATTGGGAATATTCTTTTTCCTAGCTTTATTTTAGCCCTTCCCAAATCACAACTTATGCTCAATCCCAAAGCTTTGGCTTTTTTTGAATAGCTTAGCATTACTTTTAAAGATGTTCCTGTTATGTGCAAATGCTCCCCAAAATCCCTCTCTTTTGGAGAAAAATAGTTGTCAGCAACTCCTAAGCTTTCCAAAATCTTAACATTCCCTTTTTTATCAACCAACACTATCGCCCTTCCTGAATAACCATCAAATTTTCTTGCATAAAATGTTACTCTTGCTTTTTTTAGAGAGTTTAGAATAAATTCTCCAACGCTATCTCTCCCTATTGCTGCACTTAATTTAACTCTAAACCCTAGCTTAGCCAAATTATAGGAGAGATTTGCTGCAGAACCACCAGGAGAATTTACTATGGGCCTCTCTAATATCTCCATTCCATCCTCTTTTGGAAATTTCTCCAAATATGCTCTTGTATCCATTATAGCGTGCCCTACAACAGAGAAAATTGGCTTTTTCCTCATAATTAGCTAATCCTCTTTACACTTAAAAACATGTCTATGTTAATTGCTTAGAGCCCATTTTTTAAACTCTTTAAGCTAAAAAGATATTGATGAACTTGGAAATTGAGAGCATAATAAAAAAACACAGTTGGAAGAGCATTCTTTTGAGCTTAATTTATGAGGGAAAGCTAAACCCTTGGGATGTGGATTTGGATGTGGTTGTGGAGGAGTTTTTAAAGAAGATAAGGGCTATGAAAGAACTTGACTTGCATATTCCAGGAAATATTATTTTAGCAGCTTCAATACTCTTAAAATACAAGAGCCTTTCCTTAATAATTGAGGAAAATGGAGAGGAAACCCCTCAAGAGATAGAGGTTGAGATCTCTCCTTTAATATTTTCTGGTAGGATAAAGCCAGCTAGACCAATAACAATAAATGAACTTATGAGCGCTTTGGAAAAGAGCATAGAGGAGCAATCCTTTACTCCAAAGAAAAGAAAACCCTCTCCAAGACTAGTTCCACAGATTAATGTTGAGATAAATGAAATAGATATAGAGAGAAAAATCAATGAGCTTTCAAAGCTTTTAGTTGAGCAGATGGATGAGTATGGAATAGTTAAGCTAAGTGATTTACTTGCTAATGATTTGAATGAGAATGTAGTTAGGTTTCTAGCTTTATTGCATATGGAGGGAGAAGGGCTTTGCATTTTAAAGCAGGAGATTGCTTTTGGAGAGGTTTTAATACAACTAAACAAAGAGAAATTTATTGAAAAAGCTCCAAATAATTAAGGGAGATTATGGAGTTGTCAAAAGAAAAGATAATTAAAGTTGCTAATAGGATAGAAGCCCTCCTTTTCTTAACTTCTAGGGAATTTACTCCAAAGGCGTTGGCAAAGCTCCTTAAAGAGAGTGAAGCTTTGATTAACTTATCTTTGGCTGAGTTGAGAAAGAGGCATGAGGGAGAGAAGAGCTCTTTGGTTTTGAGGAAGATTGGAAAGAGCTTTTCTTTAACTGTAAAACCTTCTTATGCAGAGGAGTTTAAGGAAATTGTGAAGAGAGCAGAGCTCTCTAATTCAGAGTTAAGAGTTTTGGCAGCACTAAAAGCAAAACCCTCTCTCCTAAAATCCCAATTGGCAAGAGCTTTAGGGAGTTGGGTTTATGAAGCAATAAAATCTCTAAAAGAAAAAGGATTTGTAAAGGAACAAAAAGTTGGAAAAACCTCAAGGCTTTTGTTAACTGAGAAGTTTAGGGATTATTTTAAGGAAGCTGCTTAGTTATAGGGGCTTCAACATTTAAAAGTTCTTTATTTTAAATAAATTCATTTGCTAATTAATTAAGGAAAAATTAAAATTAAAGCAGATATTAAAGGAAGAGGAATTAAAGCAAAGGAGGGAAAATTATGTTTGATCTTCAACAACAAATAATTGATTACCTTTTCATTATAGGAGAAATAATTGTTGCATTTTTGCTTATTGAGCTAGTATTTAAGGTTTTTCTAAAGCTTGCTTCAAAGGTTACCCAAAAAACAAAGTCAGACCTTGATGATAAGATTATAGAAGAAATTAATAGGAAAGCAAAATACTTGAGTGCTCTTTTAGCTGTATTTCTAGTGTTAAATTATAATTATGGAAACTTTTTGATTGGAGGGATGAGTCTCTATGATTTATTCTTAATAGGTCTTATAGTAATTGCTGGAAGCTCAGCAATAAGGATAGTTGGCCTTTTTTTAGAGTTCTACTTCACAGTAATAGCTCCTAAAACTGGAAGAAAAATAGAGAGAGAAGCATATCATTTAGTAAAGAACATTGTGCTCTACAGTCTTTATGTAATTTTAGCTATAACTGTTTTGGGAGTTATTGGGATTGATATAACTCCTATGATCGCAGGTTTAGGAGTCGCTGGAATAGCTGTTGGTTTGGCTTTGCAAGATACTTTGAGTAATTTCTTCTCTGGAATCTACATACTTTTAGACAGGCCAATAAAGCTTGGAGATTATGTTAAGATTGGCAACATTGAGGGAATTGTTACAGACATAGGGTGGAGAAGTACAAAGGTAATAACTTGGAATAACATACTTGTTATAATACCGAATAGGAAAGTTGCTGATGAAATAATAATAAACTACTTTAAGCCAACAGATCCTATTGTTCATGTCATTGAGTTCGGAGTTGAGTATGGAAGTGATATTGAAAAGGTTAAGGAGATTGCTTTAAAAGTAATAGAGGAGTTGAAAAAGGAAGGCCTTGTTTTAGAAGACCAACCAAGCTGGGTTGCATTTAGGGAATTTGGAGAAAGCTCACTTAATTTTAAAGCTGGTCTTTGTGTAACAAATTATAGAAAGAGGTTTTCTGTTCAAGAAGTGTTTTTGAGTAAGCTTTACAAGGAGTTTGGGAAAAATGGAATAGGAATTCCATTTCCTACAAGAACAGTTTATTTAAGAAGTGAAAAAGGAAGTGAAAAAGAAGAAAAATATGAAGAAAAGGAGGAGAGTGAAAAAAGCTCTAAATCTTCCAAATCTTCTAAAAGTAAAGCTTCAAAGAGTAAATCAAAGCAATCTAAAAGGAAGAAGAAATAAAAAAGAACATAAATACAATAAACAGCTTAAAACAGCTTTTTAATGGTTATTTTTTTGCAATCTTTTTACTTATTTTTTCAAAGTTTTTTTCAAGCCCTTTAAATTTATTAAACATTTCTCTATCTCCTGCTATTGCGCTCTTTATCATCATCATCTTTATTACTCTCATCAATGAATCTGCTTCATGCAAGTTTTTCTTTTTTCTTCTTGAAAATTTTTCTATATAGGTGTTTAATGATTCAAAAGCATCATTTAGAGAGGATTTAGAAAGAGAAGAAACCTTTATGACAGAGCTTAAAGGAGTTTGAGAACTCTTTTTCCTCTTCATCAATTTTAAATGAATAAAAAGGTTTTTAAACCATGGAGAATCAGAAAGAATAGGGATAGAATGCTCTGTGAGATTTGTGGAAAAAGAAAAGCAAAAGGAGAGGTTTCTATAGAGGGAGCAATAATACAAGCATGTAATATTTGCATTAAATCCTCACAAGTTGAAAGAGCCAAACCCCAAAAACCCTTCAGATTTTCAAAAAAAGATAGGATAAGACCAATTAAGTTTGAAGAAGAAAAGGAGGTTGTTGAGGGTTATGGAAAACTAATAAGAGAGGCTAGAAGAAAGAAGGGGTTAAGTATAGAGGAGCTTGCAAAGAAAATAAACGAGAAGGCTAGCTACTTAAACCATGTGGAAAAGGAAGAGATGCTTCCTGATGAGAAGTTAGTTAGAAAGCTTGAAAGGTTTTTAGGAATAAAGTTGGAGAAAAAGGTTGAGGTAGAAGTTGGCTCTCTCAAGCCCTCAAAAAAGAGCTCCCAAACATTAGAGGATATTGCTGAGATAGAGGGGAATTTATGGGAGTAGATTTATCCCCAATCATTCCCAAACATGAGAGAAGCCTTTCTTATTTTAGGGGAAAAAAGATAGCTATTGATGCATTTAATGCCCTCTACCAATTTTTAGCCTCTATTAGACAGCCAGATGGAACTCCTTTAAAGGATTTGAATGGAAACATAACAAGCCATCTCTCAGGAGTGTTTTATAGAACAGTAAATCTTATAGAGAATGGAATAACTCCTATCTATGTTTTTGATGGAAGGGCACCTTCATTTAAAGAAAAGGAAAGAGAGAAAAGGCTTGCAAAAAAGGAGGAGTATGAGGTTTTGTTAGAAAAAGCTAAGGATTTAGAGATTGAAGTTAGGAAATATGCTCAAGGAATTTTAAAATTAACAAAAGAGAAAGTTGAAGAAACAAAGGAGCTTTTATCTGCAATGGGTGTTGCTTTTGTTCAAGCCCCTTCTGAAGGAGAAGCTCAAGCCTCTTATCTTGCAAAAAAAGGCGTGGTTTATGCAACAGCCTCTCAAGATTATGATTCTCTTTTGTTTGGTTCTCCAATACTTTTAAGAAACCTCTCAATAAGTGGAAAAAGAAAGCTTCCAAATAGAAATGAATACACTTTAATACATCCTGAAGAGATATTTTTGAAGGAAGTTTTGGATTCTAATTCCTTAACAAGGGAAAAGCTAATTTTTGTAGGTGTCCTTTGTGGAAGTGATTTTAATGAGGGGGTTAGAGGAATAGGGCCAAAAACAGCTTTAAAATTAGTTAAAAAATTTGAAAACTGGGAGAATTTGAAAAAATATGTAGAGGAAAAATACTCCCATAGGTTTGAGGAGTATATAGGAGAAGTTATAGAATTCTTTAAAAACCCCCCAGTAAAGGAAGTTAGTGAAGAAGATATTAGGAGAGGTTCTATTAATAAAGAGAAAGTGGTTGAAATATTGGTGGAGAGGCATGATTTTAGTTTGGATAGGGTTGAAAACGCTATAAAGAAAATGGAGGAAGGGATTAGAAGGATGCAACAAACTAGCTTGAGCTCTTGGTTAAAATAGGATTTTTTGGTTTTTTTTGGTAAAACCATTTTTAAGCATTCCTAAACAACTAATTTCTTTGTTATGAAAGCTTTGAAAACCACTTCCAAACAAATGGTTAACCTAAACCTTCCAAACATTGCAACCAATAGAGGAGCAACTAAATCCTTCTCAAGCCCTGAAAGATATTTGCAGGAAGAAGAAATAGTTAAAAGTTATGAAGTGGCTTTGAAAAATATAAATGATGATGTTTGGAAAAGATTTGAAGATAATTATAGGACTGTTTTTTCTACTCCTTTGGGGGAGAAGTTAAAGGAAAATATTGCCTCTGTTGTTTATAAGGTTGGGGATTCCCCATTGTTCTCTGTGGTTTCTGAGTTAAAAAAGATAAAGTTTGTTAAAGGTTCAAACCCTCAATTGCAAGAGGGAATCGCTAAAGAAGTTGTTGAAAGAATCTTATATGGAGATATCTTAGGAAATGATTTAGGCTTTGAGGAGAAGAAGGAATTACTAAAAGAAGGAATTTCCCTTTTGTCATTTTCTTTTTCTCTCAGGTTTTTTTATGATGCGTTTGAAGAAAGGAGGAAGAGTGAGGAGGAGAGGCTCAACAAAATAATTTATGCTTCTCAAAGCTTTATTGATGTACTTCATGAGCTAAATTTAAGAAAAGAGGCTCAATTACTCTCTCTTTGCTTTTTGGAGTTTCTATCAGAGATAAATAAAGATGAAAAGAGAAGAAGGATAGGGTGGGAAATATCTAAATGGTGGAAAGAGAATAATGCAAGTCTTTCCTTTTATAGGATTAAGTTAGAGGAAATAATAAAGGAGTTTCTTTCAGAATGTGAGATTCCTGTACTTATAGAAGGAAGAAATAAGGATGCTTATAGCATTTACAAAAAGTATGTTTCTCTCTCAACAAAAAGAGGGTTAATTAGGTTAACAGTAAAGGAAATAGATGATGTTTTGGGAATAAGGTGTGTTTGCGATTCTTCTAAAGTAAGAAAGCTCTCAAAGGCATTAATAAGCTTGAACAATTCAGAGTTTAAGTTGGATGGCTCTAAAGAACATTCAATAACGTTTAGTTTAAAACAAGTGAATGATTATTACCATTTTGGTTATTTTTTGGGAGAAAAGTTTATGGATAAAGAGAATGTTAATAAGTTGTGGAAGAGCATATTAGGAGAAATAGAGGTTCCTTTAAACATTGAAAAAAGAAAGAGTGGGTATAGAGGAGTTCATCTAAAGTTTCTTATTAATATAGAGGATAAGAAAAGGAGTGTTGAAGTTCCTTGTGAAATTCAAATAACTTCTCGTAATTGTTATTCTAATAATGAGTTTGGAATAGCTAGCCATATAAATTATAAGAACTCTGAAGTTGGAGGAATAGCTAGGATTTTGAGAGATACTGTTAGAATAGGTTCTAGCTATAAAAGAAAGAATATTAGGTTTTTGTTTGTTTTAGAAGAGGAAGGAAAAAACCTAAGCATTGATTTTGAGTGTTTCATGTTCCCTGAAAGTTTGGATGCAAAGTTTATAAAGGCAAATCTAGCTAACTCCTATTTAGGAAAAACAGTAGTTGTTGATGATTCGTTGGATGAGAGTTTTGTTTATGGGATTAGGGGGCTTTCAAAAATATACTCAAATCCTTTAATAACTATATTCTTAAGGAAAAAAGAAGAAAGAAAAAATGTTATTGTTTGTGAGGTAGTTAAGGATAAGTTTGTAGCTAGTGAGTGCAAATAGCTTCCTTTCAAGCTTCTTTTTCTTCTCTTTTAAACTCTTCTTTTTAGATTACTTCTGTTAGCGTCATAAACCCATTTTCAGCATGCTCCTGAATATGGCAATGGTTTACCCACTTTCCCTTATCTAATGGAACAAGCCCTATAACAACCTCATCATAAGGATAAAGAGTTACAGTATCTCTATAAAACCCTTCATCCACAAACTCTCCATTTCTTGATATTACTTTAAAGAATAAACCATGAAAATGAATGGGGTGAATCCTTCCAGAATTATCTTTTAGCTTAACAATGTTGAATTCCCCTGCATTGAAAGTGTACTTTATATAATCTGGCCAAGAAACTCCATTAACAGCCCAGAGCATTCCCTTTCCTGGAACCATTTTTAGAGAGTAATCATACCTATAATCCTCATCTAATCCAAACGCTTCCCTTAATGTTGGAATGTATTGGTTAATAAAGCTAAACCTCTCCTCTTTTGTTAAATACTGTGTTTTGTTGGTTTTTCCACTAACATTTATCATTATTAGCTTTTTTCCGGTTATTTCATCATAAATGTAAAATGTTTCCTCTCCTATAATATCTAGATCAACTCTATTTCCAGGAGCAAAATCAAAAGAAGAGAGTGGAAAAGGCTCTCTAACATAAAATCCATCAACGGCTATAACATATGCTTTATTACCACTTAAGACAAAAACCCTTGCATTTGCGGTATTAACTATCCTAAGCCTTAATCTCTCTCCTTTCTTTAGATTTATTACTTCCATTTCCTTTGCATTTGCAGTAATTACATTTCCTATTCTTCCATTCATCATTATTGCATGCATGTTCTTGAAATTTTCATCTAGCTTAAGTTCCTCCAAATCTTCAAAAAGCCAATCATCTAATATTACTACTTCGTCCTTATCATAGTATTGAGTTGTGTTGTCTTCAACAACTATGACTCCATAAAGCCCCTTCTCTAATTGCTCCTCTCCTCTTATATGGGGATGGAACCAATAAGTGCCAGGATCCTTTGGTTTAAACTTGTAGAGAAATCCTTCTCCAGGATTTATTGGAGGTTGAGTAACCCCTGGTACTCCATCCATAGCGTTTGGAACTCTTATTCCATGGAAATGGATTGTTGTTTCTTGTTCCAAGTTATTAGTAAAATTTATTACTAAGGTATCCCCTAGCTTAATCCTTATAACATTGTAGAGAGAGCCATTATAGGTCCAAGCATTTTCCAAAGTTTTTCCTATAACTTCTATGTTTGCTTCTCTAGCCTCCAAATCTATTTTTACTTCTCTATTTGAAATTGGAGAAAAATTATAGGCTCTCACAAACTCTTCTCTTAGCTCTTCTTTTATCTTAGCTCTTTCTTCTAACTCCACCCTTCCTAGATTTTTGGAGTCTTCAACATTTTTGCTGTTTTGAGAAACACAACCAGCTAAAAAGAGAGTAGCTCCTAATAGAACAACTATTAGTATCTTTAACTCTCTCTTACTCACAGCTCCTTTCATCAGAACTCCTATTTTTTTCATTTGAACACCTATCCTCCATTCATTACTTCTCTTTAAATGTTTTTCTTTTCATTTTCGTTTCTTAGCTTTGTCTTAGCTTTGGAAAAGCTTTTATTTTGTAAAAGAGAATTAAAAGCAATGATGAAATGAACAACCTCTGATTTATGATGAGAAGAGACAGCGGCTGAGGTGAGAAAATGAAGATTGAAGATCCTTATGAAAAAATCAAAAAGTTTAGAGAAGAAATTCTCAGGCTTTTTGATAAATATGGGGAAGTTGATGTTTTAACAGCTTTAGGGAATAAGGAAAGAAAAGCTAGCTTTGAGCTCCCAAAAGTGAATTTAAAGGAGAAAAAGAAGGAATATATTTATGAAATAGCCCTTCCCGGAGTGGATAAGGAGGGAATAGAGGTTGAAATAATTGGGAATAGGTTAATTATTAAAGCAGAGAAAAGAGAAAAAGTGAGAAAAGAGAAAGAGAACATCCTTTATCAGGAAATGTCTTCAGTTGGTTTTTATAGAGAATTGCCATTAAAAGAGGATGTTGATATAAAGAAGGTTAAAGCCAGCTATAAGGATGGCTTGCTAAAAATAGTAATTCCTAAAAAAGCTGTTAAAGAAAAAGCAAAGAAGATTAGGGTTGAGTAAAAGGTTGAGGTTTAGTAGGAAGTAGAACCATTTATCTTAAATTCTTGTTCTTTATTTTTGTTTATATGAGCTTTCTAAACCTTGAAGAAAAAGTTGGAGAGCTTAGAGGAAAGTTAAAAAAAGCTTATAATGAGTTGCTTTTTAAACATGGCCCTCAAGGCTGGTGGCCTTTTGTAGAGGATGGAGAAGTAATTTATCATCCAAACTCTTATCATTTTCCTAAGGAAAAGTTTGAAGTTTTCATAGGAGCTATCCTAACTCAAAACACTTCTTGGAAAAATGTTGAGAAGGCGTTGATTAATCTTTATGAAGAGAACCTCCTTAATGCTGAAGAAATAATAAAAACCCCTCCTCAAAAGCTTGAAGATTTAATAAAGAGCTCTGGATATTACAGGGTTAAAGCAAAAAAACTAAAAGAGGCTGCAAATTTTTATCTAAGCTTAAAAGCCCCTCCTTCTAGGCAAGCTTTGCTTTCTGTTTGGGGAATTGGGAAGGAAACAGCTGATTCTATATTGTTGTATGCCTACAACAAGCCCTTCTTTATTGTTGATACCTATGCAAGAAGGTTTTTGTCATCCTTAAATTTAATTGAGGGTAAAGAGCCTTATGATAGAATTAGAGCTTTGGTTGAAGCTAGCTTGGAGAAAGATTTTAGAATATATAATGAGTTTCATGCTTTAATAGTTGAGGAGATGAAGAGAAGAGTTAAGAAATAACTTCTTTAGTTTTTTAACGAACCTTTTTAAGTCAATCCACATAGACCTTTAAAGTTTTTATAAATAAAACTTTAGCTAATCTAGAAAACCTTTATAAATCTTTCGGTTTGCAAATTAATTACTCCCTCTATAAGAGGGGGTGGAGTGAGAGAAATGAAAGTGAACCTAAAAAAGATAGGTGCAGTTTTGGTAGGGGCTACAATTTTAGCTTCTTCCGTAGGTTTTGCAGCCCTTACCTATGGAAATGTAGAGTTAGTGAACGCAAATGGACAACCAACAGCTAAAGTTGTTGTTGGAGAGAATGCAGCAGCAAGTGATGGAGTAGCAGCAGCAAACATTGCAGCAGCAATTGCAAACAAAGCATATGCCCAAAAGACATTGAGGGCTGATTTGGTTGGAGATGGCCAAGCAGTTTGTGAAGTTACAGACAAGTCAGTAACCTTAAAAGTAACAATGCCAGGGTTAAGCTCAACACAACAAGCACAATTCAATATGCTAATAGCAGAGAACACAGACAATGATTTAGGAGATAGAGATGAGAGCGGAGATGTCCACAATGTCCTAACAGATTTGATGGACCCAGAAGCAAACCCATTCCAAGACCAAACAGGAAACCTAATTTCAGGATTTGCATCATCAATCCAACAAACAAACTATAATGCACTTTTAATAGATGGAACAAACTTTGACCCATTTGAGCCATTCCAAATGCAAAGCTCTAAGTTTGGAACAACAGCAACAGAATACCAAAGGCTTTATGTACAAGGAGGAACACAATTTGATGGAGATGATGCAGTAAGGTTTTATGACGACATTAATGGAAGGGCAAGCTTGGTTTACCAAATTGTATTTGGACCATCTGAGCAAGGATTAGACCTTTGTCCAGGAGACACTTCTCAAACATTAGGAAGCTGTGCTCCACAAGATGGATTGGGAGCAGCAAGATATCCAATCCAATTATTAGGAAGACCATACGTAATTAGTGGAGTTGAGTTCACAGGTGGAGCAGGAACAATGAGCGCTGCATTTAGTTCAGATGAGGATGTAGAGGCTCCAGGATCAGGTAATTTTGTATTGAGGATTGCTGAGGAAGCAGCATATGGAATTGTAAATGTAGGAGATTGTTTAGAGAGTGGAGACATAAGAGTATGTTTGGATGATATTTCTGAAGCAACAGGTCCAAATAACATCCACCCAGCAATAGTTTCAGTTTATCAAGGAGACTCAACAACTCCAGTAGCACAAGACCAAATTAACCCAGGAACCTCCAAGGAAATTCCAATTGGAGGAGGGCAAGAAGTAACAGTTCATGTCTACCAAACAGCTCCTGGATATACATTTGGAAGCTCTTGGGCAGAGATGGCAATTTATGAGGATGAGTTTAGGCTAGAGAGCAAGAAGAGATTTTTAGATGATAAAGATTTAGACCCAGAATCAGAGTGGTTTGTTGAGTTTGGATTAACAAGTGATGCATCAAGCCCAGGAAATGATGTTGCAAATGCAACAAACTTAAAGACAATAACTCTATGGACAGATGTAGATGCATTTGATGATGTAAATGATGATGGATTACTTCCAGGAGAGGCAATCCCAGTAGTTGATGTACCAGATTACACTGGATTTGAAGTAGCAGTCTTAGGCCTATCAAATGCAGACTTTGATTCCTTTGAAGTAAGGTATAGAGATTCACAAAAGGACTTCAAAGACATCATGAACCCAGGAGGAGGATTTGCAGCAAACCTAACAGCTGCAGGATATGTTGAAGTAACATCCTCTCAACAAGATGCATTTAGGCACAGCTCAGGAAAGAGAGGAAGTGAACTCTTCCTATTGTGGGTAGATGCAAATGGAAATGGCCAACCAGATGCTACTGGAACAGACCACTACTATGCGGTATTAAGGGATAAGGATGGAGACTACTGGGGATTAAGGAATTACACAGCTAGTGGACAAAGTGAAGGAGTAGATTATAGGTATGCTGGATCAGACAATGGGGCTGTTACAGCAGATTATGTAAATGATGGATTATTCCTAGTAAACTTAACAGAGGATGTTGGAGAGATTGGTTCTTCTGACGAAACAGGAACTCTCTCAACAACAGCAAACATGTCAGCAGGATTACATGGATCAACAGGAACAACAGGAGATGATGATAAGATCTTCTACAACTACACAGGATCAAGAGACCTAAGTCCTTTGGGTTATAAGTCAAATGACTTGTATGATGAAGGATTCATTACATTGAGGGGATCTGTAGTAAACACATTAACAGACACAAGAGTAAGAGTAGATGTTTCAGATAGAGTAAGAGACTTCTCCCTTGTAGTAAGACCAGTAGGAGTTTCAACAGAGCCAAATTCACAAATACTAGGTCCATTGAGGGAAGGAGATAGTGAAACAGTAGGAGATGTAACAATTGAAGTTCAAAGCATAGATGTAACAACAGCAACAGGAGGAGCAGGCTCTGCATCAGCAACAATTGTTGATGCTTCCACAGGAGCAGACCTAGGCCAAACAGTTGATGCAGTAACTCCATATGATGTAGGAAGATTAGTCTACCTAGACAGTGATGTTGTTGATGACACAGGAGTTCTAGTAACAGTAGGAGGACCAGTTGTTAACACAGTAACAAGAGCAGCAATGGAGGAAGCAGGATTAGAGCTAACTCCAGGAAACCCAGTGTTAGTAGAGGTTGTAGGAGACAGAATAGTAGTTGCAGGTTACACAGCAGAAGATACACTAGCAGCTGCAGACCAATTCTTGAGCGCACTACAAGAGTCCTAATTTTAAGGACTCTTAATCTTTTCTTTTTCTTCTTTTTATTGGTTGATTTTTTAATTGAAAACTTCTAAATTTTTGAAATTTGTCCCTTTTAATAAGGATTTAAAACTATTTCTCTCTAAATGTTTCAGCAATGAAATTTATAGTAATCCTAGGCTCCATTATGTCAGGTTTAGGAAAAGGTATTGTAACCTCTAGCATTTTAAAAATCCTTGATGTTAGAGGAGTAAAAGCAATTCCGATGAAGTTTGATGGTTATTTGAATGTTGATTGTGGAACAATGAATCCTTTTAGGCATGGAGAGGTTTTTGTTTTAGAAGATGGTAGTGAAGTTGATATGGATTTTGGAACATATGAGAGGTTTTTAGGAAAAAATTTGGATGGAGAGAGTTCTTTAACAGGAGGTAAAATATTTAAAAAAATAATAGAGGATGAGAGAGAAGGGAAATTTTTAGGAGAGGATGTGCAATTTATTCCTCATGTTACAAATTACATTAAGGATTATTTAAAAAGCCTTTATAAAAAGAAGAATGCTGATGTTGTGTTAATAGAGGTTGGAGGAACAGTTGGAGATATTGAGAACACTTATTTTATAGAGGCCTTAAGACAACTTTCTTTGGAAGAGGATGTGCTTTTTATTCAATTAACTTATTTGCCAAAGTTGGGAGGGATTTTAAAAACAAAACCTACTCAACATGCAAATAGGCTTATACAAAGCTTTGGTATAAAACCAAACATAATTATTTTAAGAATGCCTTCCTTAAGCTATTCCTCTAGCCCTTCCCTAAAAATAAGCAAAGAAGTAATAAAAAAGATCTCTTTGTTTTGCAGTGTTAAAGAGGAAAACATATTTTTAGATCCTGATTTAGATTTTACTTATGAATTACCTTTGGTTTTGGAGGAGCAAGGAATAAATAAGTGCTTGGAGGAATTTTTGGGAAAGCTAAGCCCTCCTAATTGGGAGAGCTGGAAAAAAAGAGTGGAGTCTTTGAAAAACCCTTCAAAAGAGCTTAATATTGCTTTGGTAGGAAAATATACAAAAGTTAAGGACGCATATATTTCAATAGAAGAAGCATTAATACATGCTAGTGCAGAGTTAGGGGTTAGAGTAAGAACAAAAATGCTTGAGAGCTCAGCTTTTGAAAATCATGAAGCCTTAAAAAAGTTGGAAGTATTTGATGGAATAATAATTCCAGGGGGTTTTGGAAAAAGAGGGATAGAGGGAAAGATAAATGTTATAGAGTATTGTAGAGAGAATAAGAAGCCTATCTTGGGTTTGTGCTTAGGAATGCAATTGATGGTTATTGAATACTTTAGGAATGTACTAGGAATTAAGCAAGCTAATTCTTTGGAATTTGAAGAAACGGAATGGGATGTTATAACTCTCCTCCCAGAGCAAAGGCTCATCTCAAAAAAAGGAGGAACAATGAGACTTGGAGGATATGAGATGGAGATTAAGGAAGGAACAGAGCTTTTTAATGCTTATAAAAAAAGGGTTGTTATTGAAAGACATCGCCATCGCTATGAAGTTAATCCCAAATTCTCTCATATGATTAAAGGAGAGCTAATAGTTTCAGCAACATACAACAAAAGGATTGTGGAAGCTGTTGAATATAAGGAGGGTTTTGGGATAGGAACTCAAGCTCATCCAGAACTTTCTAGCAAATTTGAAAAACCCTCTCCCTTATTTTTGTGGTTTTTGAGAAAATCTATGTTAAAAAAGGACAAAGCAAATTAGAATTCAACTCTTAATTCATTTGAGCTTTTTAGCTCAATTTCCTTAACTCTTCCAACATTTTTTATCTCTTCAATAACACTACTAATTTCTATAGGAGAGTGGATTGTCACTCTTTCTAATTCCTCCTTTAATGATAATTGGTTCCTTGCCTTATAATTCCTTATCTCTGAGATTATTTTGTTTAACATTTCAACCCTTTCTTTTATTTTTTCTTTTTCTTCTTTTGTTAAACCAACCTCTATACTCATCCATCCCAACTCTGTTATTGTTTTTTGGTTTTTTAACACAACACTACTTATTTCTTCACTTATATGGGGGGAAATTGGGAATAAAGCTCTTGTTATTGCACTTAAAACAATGTATAGAGTGTATTGAGCTTCTCTCTTCTTTTTTCCTGAATAAACTCTCCATTTTACGTATTCAATATAAAAATCACAAAACTTTTTCCATACAAAGTTTTGTAGCTCCACAATATAGTTCCTGAAGTCATAGCTTTCCATTCTTTTTTCCAAATCTTTGATTAGCTCTTCCAACTCTATCAATATCCATTTATCTACTTCCTCCAACTCCTTAACGTCTACTTCACTAATTCTTTCCTCTCCTTCTAAAGCACCTTCTAAGGCAATTTCAATAAACCTAGAAGCATTCCAAAGCTTGTTTAGGAATTGCTTTGCAAAGTTTATGTCTTCATAGCTAAACGGCCTATCCTTAGCTAATACTCCACTCATAGCAGCCCATTGCCTTATTGCATCAGCAGAATAATTATTTAGTAGCTCATCAGGATCAATAACGTTTCCCAAGCTTTTACTCATCTTTTTTCCGTCCACACCTAAAACATTACCATTAAGTAGTATTTCCTTCCAAGGAATCTCTCCAGTTAGGAAAAAACACCTGTAGAGAGTGTAGAATGCCCAGGTCCTTATTATCTCCACTCCCTGTGGCCTTAAAGAATTTGGATAGGTTTTTGAAAACAACTCCTCATCGACTTTCCAACCACTTATTATGAGAGGAGTTACACTAGAATCAATCCAAACATCAAATACCTTCTCCTCTGGCTTCATTTCCTTTCCACATTTACAAACAATTTTTTCTGCATTTTCAGGATAGAAGGGAAGCTTTTCTTTTTCAACAGCCCTAACCTCTCCACATTCGCAAACATAAAAGGGTATTGGAGTTCCAAAAACCCTATCCCTGCTTATAACCCAATCCCAATCTAGAGAATCAATCCAATGAAATAAATGGCTTATTGTAAAGCTTGGAACCCATTTTACTTTTTTTGCTATTTCCTTTATTTTTTCCTTGTGTTCCCTTACCTTTGCAAACCATTCCATAGAGGGAAGTAACTCAACCTCTTTCTTACACCTATCATGAATTTTAACGGTGTGCTTTATTTTCTCTTTTTTAATAATCTTGCTCTTTTCTTCCAAAGCTTTAATAACCTTTTTTCTAGCTTCTTTTATGCTAAACCCGTCATAAAAAGGGGAGTTTTTTATTTTTCCTCTTTTATCAATCCCCTCAACCACATCCAACTTATATCTTTTTTGCCAAACTAAATCCTGCTTATCTCCATAAGTACAAACCATTACTGCCCCTGTTCCAAATTCCTCTTTAACATCTTTATCATGAAATATCTTCACTCTTTTTCCAAAAGGAGTTATAGCTGTTTTGCCATCTAACTTCTCATATTTTTTTCCAACCACAACAGCAACACAAGCATGCAATAACTCTGGCCTTGTTGTTGCTATAATTAGGGGTTTCTTCTTTTGCCCATCTTCATATTCAAACTCAATGTAATAAAGAGTAGTTTCCTCCTCCTTTTCTTCAGTCTCAGCCTTTGCTATTGCTGAAGAACAGTATGGACAAAAAAGCACAGGGTGTTTTTCTCTATAAATTAACCCTTTCTCGTACATCTCCAATACAGAGAGTTGAATTATTTTATGGTAGGAAGGGGAAGTAGTAACATATTCAAACCTCCAATCTGGAGAAAAGCCCATTGCCTTCATTTGCTTTTTCATATTCTTTATCATCTCATTACTAAATTCAATACATTTTTTCCTGAACTCTTCTTTTGGAAGCCTTCCATACTTTTTTTCAACTTTAACCTCTGTAGGAAATCCCTGTGCATCCCATCCTTGGGGGTAGAGGACATTAAACCCTTTCATCCTCTTAAACCTAGCAACAAAATCAAAATAACTATAGCTCAAAACATGTCCCATATGCAACTTTCCACTTGTGAAAGGAGGAGGGCTATCTATCACAAAAGTAGGTTTTTCGCTATCTTTATTAAACCCATGAATTCCTCTTTCTTCCCATACTCTTTGCCATTTTTCTTCAATCTCCTTACTGTATCTTTTAGGAAGAGCCATAGCCCTTTTAGACACATTGTTTTTAAATTCTTTTGTCTAATAGAGATTTGAGGAGGTTTTTTTATGGGAAGAGGAAGAGAAAGGCTAATGAAGTGTGATGCTTGTGGGAGGTTAACTCCAAGAGATAAAGCTGTTGAATATTTTAAGGGTTTTATGTTGGATACTGGAGAGCAACAAGACATTGTAATTGATATGTATTCAAAGAAGATTTACTATTGCATTAGCTGTGCAAAGCACAGAAAGATATTTGAAAAGAAAAAAGAGAGAGCTAAGAAGATTAGGGAGAAGAGGGAAGAGGTATGACCCCTAAGGAGTTGGAGGGGTGTGAAGTTATTGAAAAAAAGTTGGGTAACATTTACTTAATAATTATAAAGACAGATAAGGGCTATCTCTCAAGTTCTTATTTAGATTTAAACACTGCTGAAAAAGTTGGAGATGTTGCCGGAATAGTAAGGAATGCTACTTCTTTGGAATCTTTTTTAAAAGGAAAGCTAGATGCTGTAACCTCTTGGGCAGAGGATTTGGGCTTAAGAGCTGGGATGAGTGTGAGAAGAGCTATAAAGATATTGAAAGGAGAGGTTAGGGTTTAGCATCCAAAGAATTTTTTAAATTTCTTCTAATATAAAAGGTTATGAACTATAAAAGATTTGAGAAAGATAAAGAGGGTTATCAGGAAATAGTTGAGTTCTTTTATGAGGTTGGGCTTTTAAAAAGAATGCAAAGAACAGGATGGTTACATTTAGGATTTATGGAAGGAGATACTGTTGCTTCTCATTCCTTTAGAGTGGCTTTGATCTCTTATTATATTGCTAGAGAATTAACAAAAGAGAAAGTTGATATTAATATTGAGAAGGTTTTGCTAATGAGTTTGTTTCATGATGTTGCTGAAACTAGAATATGGGATTTAAATAAGGTTAGTGTTAATTATGTTGAAGCTAAGGAAGAGAGAGCAGTAAATGAACAACTATCAAACTTTAAGGAGATTATCTCCATTTTGAAAGAATTAAATAGAGGGGAAAGCATTGAGGCAAAGATTGTTAAAGATGCTGATAAGTTGGAGTTAATCATACAAGCTAGAGAATATGAGAAATTCAATGATTTTGCTAAAGAGTTTTATGAGAGGAATATTGATAAGCTTAGCCTTAGGATATCAAAAAAGTTAGCTAAGCAAATCCTCTCTACTCCTCAAAATTGGTGGAGCAAGCTTAAAAAATAAGCTAAAAAAATAAGCTAAAAATTAGATCTTTTAAGGAGGGTTTTTATGATAGTGGGATTAGTAGGAAAACCATCTTCAGGAAAATCAACTTTTTTTGCTTCTTCCACAATGGCAGTTGTGGAGATAAGTGAGAGGCCATTCACAACCATAAAGCCAAACATTGGAACTGCTTATGTAAGGGTTAAGGATTTGGGGAGTGAGTTAGGAGTAAAGAGCAATCCAAGAGAAGGCTTTATAATAGATGATATAAGGTTTGTTCCAATAAAATTAATTGATGTTGCTGGTTTAATTCCCGAAGCCCACAAAGGAAAAGGTCTGGGAAATCAATTTCTTAACGACCTAAATCAAGCTTATGTATTGATAAATGTTGTTGATGTTTCTGGCTCTACAAATGAAAGAGGAGAATTTGTTGGATATGGTAAATATGATGTAGAGGAGGAAATAAAGTTTTTGGAAAAAGAGATAAATCTTTGGTATTTAGATGTGCTAAAGAGAAACTTGGAAAAGATGAGAAGGCTTAGAAGAGCGCAAAGAGAGAGTTCTGAAATTTTAGTGGAGATGCTTTCCTCTTTTAGAGTTAATGAAGAAATAGCTTCCTTAGTTATAGAGAGGTTTGGTGAGATTGAAAAATGGGAGAGCTTGGAGGAAATAGCTGTTTTTTTAAGGGAAAAAACAAAACCCATCATAATAGCAGCAAATAAAATAGATTTGCCTTTTGCTGAAGAGAATTTTAATAGAATAAAGGATAAATATGATGTTATTCCTACTTTTGCTGAAGGTGAGTTAGCTTTAAAAAGAGCCTCTAAGGCAGGATTAGTGCATTATGTTCCTGGAGAGAGCGATTTTGAAATAATAAAGAAGCCAACAGAAGAGCAGGAACAAGCTTTGGAAAGAATTAGGAGTATAATGAAAAAGTGGGGTGGAACAGGAGTGCAAAAAATACTTGATCATGCTGTTTTTGATGTTTTGGAGTATAAAGCTGTTTTTCCTGCAGGAGCAAAGTTAAAAGACAAGGATGGAAATGTTCTTCCAGATTGTTTTTTACTAGAAAAAGATGCAAGAGTTATTGATTTTGCAAAAAAAATCCATAGTGATATTGCGAAGAATCTTTTGTATGCTATTGATATTAGAACAAAGAAGAGGTTGGCAAAGGATTATGTTTTAAAACATAGGGATGGAATAGAGCTTGTTAGTGCTGCTAGGAGGAAATAACTGGAGTTTTGAGTAAAACTTAAGAAGGAATAATAGAAAAAGTCAAGAGTGTTCCAATATCTTCCTACAAATAAGGCAGTTCTCTTTGCAATTTCCTAGTAAGGAAATTAGGAATATTATGAGTGTTGTTACTATTATTTGATAGCTTAAGTCTAATTCTATTATTTTTTCTGATATATTTACTTTTATGGGCAAAATAATTGACTTTTCATCTAAATCCTTGCCAAATAAATAATACACTCCTTCTTTTTCAACTACGAATGAAAATACTGAGCTTTCATTTGTGTAAACAACCTTTTTTATTTTTCCTTGGTAAACAACACTAACTTCAACTTCCCCTATTGTTTCTCCTAAATCATTTTTTATTTCTCCATAAATAATTTCCCCAACATAGGGATTTTTTATTTTTATGTAAGCAGGCCTCTTAAAACTTAAGGAGTAAACATATTTTTTATCTCCCTCATAAACAATAACTTTTGGTGTTTTTGGTTTCTCAATTATTTGGCTTCCTTCAATAAACATCTTTTTTCCATCAATCTCAATATAACCATAAAAAGGAGCATCACATTTTGAAACATAAACAAGGAGGGAATAAGTTAACTCTTTGTATTCCACTCTGGGTTTTTCTTTGCAAATAACATAACATATCCCTTCACTACATACCAAACCTTCTCCAATTATTTGTGGTTCTTTTGTTTTTGGCTCCTCTTTTTCCTCCTCCAATACAATAACATAGAATACTTCTCTTTCCTTTTCAGTATGTATTTCAGCCTCAACAACATACTCATATATCCCAGCTTTTTGTCCTGTTACTGTTATATTATAAATGTAGCTCTTTCCTCTTCTAACATAAAAATTAGAAACCTCTATTCCATTAATATTTAGTTTTGTTAATTCCCCTTCATCTCCAAGGTTTCTTATTATTATGTTAACTTCCTCACTTTCACCTTTTTTTAGTGTTATATTCTCTAAGGGGAGTATTTCAATGTCGTGTTTTTTTGTGGCTTTGGGGTTGCAAGAATAAAAAGGAATAACCTCCAAAAACATTGTCCCAATTCCTGAAATGTTTGGAAAAAGCAGTTGATAATCTGAGAATGAGTTTTTCCAGTTTTTTGTGTTAAAGGAAGGTGTTGTTAGAAAATAGAGGTTTCCCTCATTGTCATTCAAATAATAGGTTGGAAAAGCCCTTATTGGGAAAGAATTTGAATAGGTTGTGGGAATATCATTTATAATTGCTCCTCCAATACTTATGTTTTCTATTAGTTTAAAGGTTAATGATGCGTTTTCACTGGAGTTTATAAGTAAATCAAGGAGCGTTAAGTTTCCTTTTGTTAATGAAGAAAATGAGAAAGATGTTGAATTAGTAGCAACAATTATAAGCTCATCTAAATTACATCCAGGAGGAAAAGTATAGCTTAGGTTTATCTCATTTAAACTTAAGGGAAAGCTTGTTACAATGCTGTTATTTAATCCATTCTCTAAAAACCCATAAGCTCCAATCCAGGTTGTGGAGTTTTGAACTTCTGAAAAATTAGCATTTGTTATGTTTCCTCCTTCTGTTATTATTTGGGAGGAGGACAGATTTATTATTAAAGTAAAAACTAGAATAAGCATGAAAGCTTTTCTTTTGTAATTTTGAAATTTCCTCATAATAGAGGTTTAACTGCTGTAAAAAATAAAAAATGATTTAGTAAAGACTTACTTCAACTCTAGCCACAACACATAGCTCTCTGTAGCTCCTAAAGTAGGGGAAGTTGGTATCATTAATGCGTAGTCCCCTGTCAATGAATTAAATAATGTTGTTCCTTGGGCAACTGTTGTACAGAATGAAAGGTCTGTCTTTGCTGGTGTTGCAGCGTCTTTGAAAGCACATGTTGTAAAACCACTTGCTGTAACTCCAGCGTTTGAGTTGTATGTTGTTGACCCTATTGTTACTGAACATGCATTCGTTAGTGTGTTTGTAGCGCTGTCCACATCTGTTGTTGGGAATGAAAATGCATTATCAACTTCTCCTCCTGTTGCTGCTGTGATTGCTGTGAAGTCAAAGTTTCCTACAGAGCCAGGTTGAGCACATATTGTTCCTCCATTTGCTGGACTCCAAGTCCAAGAATAAAACACATTTGTTTGAGTCCCTAGCACTATATTTCCAGTTATATTTCCCCATATAGCTGCCCATTTCTCTGTACTAATGTTTTGTGTTATGTTCACTTCTGTTACATTTCCTCCCTCAGTAACTAGAGGAGTTGCTGTTGGAGTGTATTTTTGTTGAGGTCCACTAGTCCAACTGTTCACTGGTTGTATTGCATTTCCCACTACCATTAAGGCTAACCCAACTACTATTATAAGGAGAGGGAAACTTCTCATATTACCACAACTTAATTAGTTCGTGGATATTTAAAAATGTTTTTCTCAGGAGGTTTACAAACACTCTAGAAATCTTAGAATATTTAGAAAATATTTAGAATTCAGATTGGAATTAGAAATTTCAAAAATATTAGGAAGTTTTTTAAATGAAAAACTTAATAAGAAATTAAGATGGTTGAGTTCTCAGAGAAAAGGTTGGCTTATATCTCCATAGGTATTGCGGGATTGAGTGCTATAATGTCAATAACCCAGGGAGGAGGAATAATAGCTTTGTTAGGAGCTATATTTGCGGGATTAGGAGCTTTACTTGGGGTTGTATTCTTAAAATATGGTTATATAGTTGTTCCTCTCCTAACTTCTAAGGGTAATGTGGTTATGATAACAGATAGTGGTTATGAGATAAATCCAAAGCAAGATACTATAATAAAGAGAACTTCCTCAGGAATTTATTATGCTTCTGTTTTTTTGGGAATAAGGATTTATCAATCTAATCTTGAGCTAACTCAAACTCAAATAATGAATTACAACAAGAGTTTTGAGAGAGCTATGAGTAATTTTAGAAGGGTAGTAAAAGTTGCATACATGATGCACTCAATGGATATTTCTGAAAAAAAGAAAGAGTATGAAGAAAAGAAGGCAGAAGCCCAACTAAGACTTCAAAGAGAAAGAGAGAAGCTAGAACCAGACATATTAAAAATACAAAGATATGAGAAGGAAGCAGCCTACTATGAACATCAAATAGACAGGCTTATTAAAGGAGAAAGGCCTATGAGAGTTGTTTGTTATGCTATGGTTACTGAAACTGGGATAACTAAGGAGGAAGCAATAAGTAAAGCAAAATCCTCTGCCTATGAATTGAGAACCTTGCTCTCAAATTCCTTGAATGTAGATGTTGATATTTTACAGGGAGATGAGATGCTTAAAATATTTGAATGGGAGAAGTTTATGCCTGTAACCCCAGAAGAGCTTGAAGATAAAACTGAACTACAAATTAGAAGACAACTTGTTTAGAGAATTAGGGGAGCTGAGAAGGGATAAGAATGGCAACAAAGGTTTATTTAAATGAAATTTCAAATGTGGATGTGGGGAGGAGGAATATCCTCTTCCATCCTTTGGAACCTCCTCCAAAATATATTTTTAATGACGTTATAAATAGCATTTATGTTGGAAGAACAGAAATATTAAATGTTCCGTTTCATTGGGATTTTAGGTATTTAACAAATCCTCACATAGCTATTGTGGGAATTACAGGAAGTGGAAAATCCTATTTTATAAAGACATTCCTAACTAGGGCTAGCTTTGTCTGGAATAGCAATTCCATAATAATTGATTGGGCAGGAGAGTATAAGGATTGGGTTTTGCAGACAGGAGGAAAGGTAGTTTCTTTGGGAAGGGGTAATTACATAAACCTCTTAGATTTAGGAGGAATGAAACCCTATGACAGAATAAAACAAGTGCTAAGGAGCTTAAGCATCCTTACCGATCTTTCCCAATTCCCTGAGCAAAAAAGATTAACTGCAGAAGCTATAGAACAAGCATATATAAAGGCTAAGTTTAAGATGGATTCTGTTGAGCAGAAGGATGAGCTAGGAAGACCTCTAGAGCCTCCAACTCTTAAGGATGTTGTAAAAATACTTGAGGAAAAAGCAGAGTTAGGAACCTATGAATTTCCTGCTGAGCTTGATAATGCTATTTATAGGTTAAAACAGTTCACTCGCCCTGGAGAGGATTATTTTGCTCAAAAAAGCACTGTAGATTTGGATAAGTTAGTTTCTAGTGGTTTAGTTGATATTGATTTGAGTGGCTTGCCAGATGAGAGGTTTAGAGCTTTGGGGGCTTTGGTTATCCTTCAATTCATAGCTGAAAAAATGAGGGCTAGTGGTTGGCTTAGCAAAAAGGGATTGAGGCTTTTGGTTGTGCTTGATGAGGCTTGGAAGATAAGTAAGGATGAGAATAGTGATGCTGTAATGATAATAAGGGAAGGAAGAAAATATGGTTTTGGTCTTATAATAGCTTCTCAAAACCCAACTGATATACACGAATCAATTTTTTCCAATGTTGGAACAACATTCATATTGAAAGTTAAGTTTGACAAATACTTGGATTATTTGCAAAACTCTCTAAATTTCTCAGATTATATTAGGGAAAGAATAACTACATTTGGAGTAGGTCAGGCTGCTGTTAACTTGGCTTTCCACACCCCTGAGAAATTTCCACAAACCTTTATAGTTAAAAAGATTGAAGGAGAAGAACCATCAAAAGATGTGTTTATAGAGTTAAAGGAAGTGGCCTCTGAGGTGATGAAGGAAATGGGAACAACAGCAATTCCTTTTAAGGTTTCAGAGCTAAGAGAAAGGCTAAGAAGGTTTGGAATGGATGAAACAAAAGTTGAGATGGTGGTTAAGGCATTTGAAAGAAATAATAGGCATTTGGATGCAGTAACATTAGTAGTTTTGTTAGAGAGGATGGGGGTTGAAAGGAAAAACTTGGCAGAGTTTTTTAAGGAGATGGGTGTTGATGATGAGAGCTTGATAAATATTTTTTCAAAAGCAGATCTTAGAAAAGAAGGTAAGAAGGGTGAGCTCACAAGCGTTGTTTTAGAAGATGAGTAGGTGTTTTCATGGAAGGCTTGACAGGAAAGTCTGTTTGTGTGGTGGATGGAAAAGAAGTAAAGAAAGGTTATAGAATAAAGGAGGATTTTGTTATAAGGACAATAAGATCTATTAAAAAAAGCCTAGGAATAGCTAAGAATAATAAGCTTTTTGTTTGTGAGGAACACAAAGAACTTCTAATTAAAAAGAGAAAGAACTATGAAAGAATAGCTATAATAATAAGTGTTTCTTTGGCAGCTCTTTTCATTTTTGCAGTGTTTTTACCTTTAATAGAAGGTAGATTAACAGTGTTTTCCTTTATTTCATTTTTACTAATAACTGTTCTAATGTTTGGTATGCTGTTCTTATCTCATGTTCCAAGGATTGAGGAAAAGTTGAGTAAAGTTGGAACTACCAGTACCTCTAAAAATAAACGTTCTTCACTAAAAAGCAAAAGTGAGAATAAGGGGAATAAGAGCGGGAGAGTAATTAAGCATAAAAAAAGAAAAACTAAGGCAAAAAAGAAGGGAAAGTGAAGATGTGAATTAGATAGAGATTTAGAGATTAAAAGTAGAATAATAAGAAATTTATTAGAAACTTAAGCTTAAGCAGGCCTTAAGTTATGTTTTTTTATTTTTTGTTTTATTAGAATACCTAATATTAGTAGGTTGGTTGAAATGAAGGAGGCAGAGGTATTCTCAATAATCTGTCCTAAAAAAGCTAATTTGGATAATGTTTATGGTCTTCTCGCAAATGTTGAGGAGGTTGAAGTTAGAAGGGTTAAGGACAGAGTTGTTCTTTCCTTAGTTGAAAGAACAAACATAAGGGGAGAGTTGGAAAGAGTAATCTTAATGGAATTTTTTGAGAGTTCTATTTCAATAACTTATTCTATTGAAGAAAATGAACCTCCTTCCTTTAGGAGGTGGGAAGTTATCAAGAAGGTTCTTCCAATAATAGAGATTGTTGCCGAGGAATATGCTTTGACTGTATCCTCCATTTTCCCAATACTAGATAAGATAGTGGGTGAAATAAATTTGGATCTCTCTAAAACTCAGAAAGATTATTATGTTGAGCTAGATAGATTGAGAAGAGAGCTTTCAGAAACTAGAAAAAAGATAATGAGATGTAAATCAGATAATGAGAGGCTTTCAAAAAAGATATTTGAGCTTAACTCTAAGATTGCTGATTTAAAGGGAAAACTTGCTAAATACGAGAGTATGAGTGAAGAGCTTTTGAAGACAAAGATAATGGAATGGCTTAGAGAGCATCATGGGGAAATAAACATACCTGTTTTTTCTAAGGTTTACAAAGTAAAAGAATCATATGTTGAAGAAGTATTAGATAAGCTTATAAAAGAAGGGCACATATCTCCAATTTAATGTTTTAGATTTGTATTTTTAGAGTATTTGAATGGTGGTTATTTGGAAGGGAGAAAGCGTTCTTATAAATTCATCATAAAAAGGCCTTATGAATACTTGAGAAAGTATAAGTTAAGAAAAGAGAGCCTTTTAGAAAAAGTAGGGAAGTTCTTTTCCAAAAGAAAGGAGGCAAAAAAATTAAAGAAAGAGAGCAAAAAAAAGAAAAGTATAAATTATTCCTTAATTTTTATTCTTCTTTTTGTTTTTGCAGTTTTGGGAGTAATCGTTTATTTTTCCTTTTTACTCTTAACTTTTTCCCCTCCTCCTCTAGCAGAGCCATTTATTAATTCAATTCCAATCAACTCTTTTTATGGAGATTATGGCAATATATTTGAGCCCAAGAAAGCTTTATTTGTAAAATCCCGAATAATGAATGATAATGGGGAAGTAAGTTTAAGCTATTATCTTCTCCCCCCTTCTTCATTTGATCTAGTTCCTTCTATTTATTTTTTTGATGGAGATGCATTTTCAATAAACTCTCAAAGTTTGGATAGATTTTATGAGGAACTTTCCAAAGAAGCTAGAAAAAAAGGATTTAATGTTGAGAAGGTTGATGCTTATGATTTGGAAGACATCCCTCCTGGTTCATTTTTAATTGTGGCTAATGGAATAATGCCTTTTGAAGTAGTTGAAAAGATGAGTAGTTTGATAGATAGAAAGGTAAATATAGTATACATAGGTTTAAAACCTTCTGTAACTGTTTTGAAAGATGGAAAACCATTTAATTATGGGTTCAACTTTTTGGATTATTATGGAGTTTTAGCAAATGAACAAAGGCTTTCTCCTTCTCTTCTAAGAATGAGAAACCCATATTACTCTCTTTCCCCTTCTTATTTATTTGATAACTCTGTTTCCATAACAGGTAGAAAATCCTTGCTTATAATATTTCCAAATAATTTGGAGAGAGGTTGGGCTAATTTAAGTGATAGTGCAAAAGATGTAATTGATGTTATAACTTCCTCTTCAATACCAAAAGGGGTGAATAAAGATTTTATAGAGATACCATATGAAGAGGAAGAAAACATAATATTGCAAACAGAAGATGTAGGAAAGGCTATTCTTTACTTTAAAAGCTCTAATGGAGATTTTTCATCTTATGATTTCTATTCTGTATCATATTTTGATGATAATAGGGGATATCTTCTTCCTATTGATGGTCCAACATTCCTCCCATATGGGATAAGCAATTCCCCTATTGAATTCTCTTACAATATATTTCTAGAAGGAAAGGATAGAGATGTTTTCAACATATTGGTTAAAAATGAAAATAAAGAGGTTATAGATTCTTTTTCTTCAGAGCTTTTTTTAGGAGTAGAGGAATACTTATCCTACTCTAAAGATAAACTTAATACAGGAGTGTATTTATTTGAGATAAGAAAAGATGGTGAATCTTATCTAAAGTCCATTGTTGAGATATCTCCTTTGAGGGTTGTAATAACTCCTGATTTTGAGAGATCTTTATTTTTTGTTGAATTTTTTTCTGGAGATGAGAAAGTTGTTGTTGACAATATAAAGATTTACTATGAGGGGCAATTGTTTGAATTTTCAGGTGTTAATGAAGGAGAAATAGACCTATTTAATTACTTTGGAGGTGCAACTCCTTCTGGGTTTCATACTTTTGTTGTTGATAGTGGAGTTGAGAGGTTTGAAGTGGTTCTTTACAACCCTCCCAAAACAGCTATAAATAGAATATTATTTGATAATCCATTGAATTTTGGAATGCTTATAATGTCTGTCATTTTATTCATAGTAGGATCTTTTGTTAAACCTAAAGAAGATATAAGGTTTATAATAACAATTCCTAAATTTTTACCTACTGAAAGAATAAAAGTAGGTATTAAACCAAGTGAAATAATAGAGATATTTGAAAAAGTTAATGAGTATTATAAATGGAAACACACACCTCTAAAAATTTCAGAGGTTAAGATGGGTTTAGCAAGGTTAAGGAAGAACCCTATTATAGTTTCAGACTTTAATTTAGAGTATGTTTTGGATGAGATGGTTGCAAAGGGGTATTTGAAGAAAGCTTTGGATTATTATGGGGTTGTTGATTGGGAAAAAGAGACAGGTTTATCTATTCTTGAATTAGCAATGTTTAGAAAAGTAAGAGATGTTTGTATTGATAGGGCAATTCCATTTTATAGAGGAAATAAGAGATATGATGTGAAAGTAAATATAGGGTATAGAGATGTATATCTCTTATTTTTTGAGCCTTCAAGAGACTTCATAAGCATTGTTAGAAAATCTCTTTCATTAGTTAAGCAATCTAACGTTATAGTGATTGTTCCTTCTGAAGATGAAAAAGAGATATTTAAGGATTTAATATATCAATCTGGAAAAGAACTTTCCCTCTTTAGACATTACTTAGAAAGAGGTTTAGTGTCTGTTATGACTATAAAAGAATTTAGTGAGATGCTAAAAGAAGTTGTATAACTTATTTATTTTAATTTGATGGAAGAGGCTAAGAGAAATATTCTGTAATGTTAAACTGTTTTGATTTTTCATCTTCAAAAAGACTTTTTATCTCTTCTTTTACCATATAAAGCCTTTGCCTTAAATAATCTGATAGCCTAAATTCCTCAGCCAATTTTATTGTTGTGTCTAAATACTTTTCAATTCCTCCTTTATGTATGGTTAAAGTTAAATTACCACCACACTTTGTACAAACACCTTTAAGAGGGACTCTCCTATACTTCTCTTGGCAATTAACACATCTGAACTTTTGTCTGGAAAATCTCCTTAGATTTCCATATATGTCTGGAATAAAATGGTTTATTATTATTTTTTCAATAGCATCTTTTAAGTTTACTGCTCTTATTTTTTTCATTAGCTTTATCTCCCTTTCTAATTTTTCAGGAATGCTTTTTAGCTTTTTGTAGGTTGTGGTGTTATTCCCACAATCTATGCAGGAAGAGGAATGTGTTATTTTTAATTGGTCAAATTGCTCCTCTCTTCCAATTACTTCTCCAACTGTCTTTATCTTAACCTCCCCGGGAAGTGCAAATTTTCTGCTTTTTTTATAGAAGTCTATGTTATACTCTTCAATCTCTATACAATAAGCCTCGTCATCTATTTCTTTTGGATTTAAATTAAGAGTTAAGATAAGAGGAGAATCCATTGTTCCTCCTCTGCTTTCTGATAAGTAGTGTTTGGAGAAGTTTATGAATGCGTCCAATATGAGCATTATGCTATCTTCATCTCCATCACAATTTCTTCTTTTTGCAGCATGTAAGAAAGGATGAGCATAGAAAACATTTGCTTTACTTATTCCTATTATCCTAGCAACTATTCCTGTGGAGATGTGGGGAGCTAGAGCAATTACTAAATGCCCTATTAAATCTTTTTTTGAGGATAGAGAGTAAAAAGGAGGCAATCCATAAACATTAACCAAAAGGTCATCTATAAACTTTGAAACTCTAAACAAGTAATTCGCCGCCTCTTCAGATATCACTATGTCTTGAACTTTTAAAGGAACTAATTGATCTTCTTTCTCTAATTCTTTTCCTTTCCAATCCTTATCATATCCTAACTCTTTTAATTTTTCAACGCTAACTCCTATTTCTTTTGGATAAAAATGAGTTAGAGGAACGTTACTAGCATCAAATCTTATTGTTCCATCTCTAAAAACAAATACCTCATGTTTTTTCCTTAAAAATCCTTTCTCCATCCTCTCAGGAGTCTTTGTTTTACTTGTAAGTCCTTTTACTCCTTTAACCTCTCCATTAACTCCCAACTCCTTTTTTATTTTTTCAAATAAAGGAATGAAATCTATAGATTTTTCTCCATACTGTTTTGTTGGTTTTGAGCAATGAGTTGCTTCTCCGACCTTTCCACATACTTGACAAATGTTTAGTAGTTTTGCCTCCTTATAGCATTTGTAGCATTTTTTATAGAGAGCAGGACCTTTGCAATTAAAGCAATAGTAGTTTGCTATCTCCACCTTTAGTGGTTTGTTATTTTGCTTCAGTAAAGAATACATTTTGTTTAACTCCCTTATTTTATTATCTCCAGTAGGAAATAGAACATGAACAGGAGGGTTCATTTTTCTTTCTTTAGCTTTTTCTGGCCTTCCCATTCTTGCTCCTATAAAGCAAAATTTCGGAGCCTTGTCCTCTATTTTTACTGAGCTTGCTTTGCTAAGAGCATTAAGTACATTTTCCTCCTCTTTCAAAATTTTTTCAAACTCTTCTTCACTTAACTTTAAGTTTAGAGTTTTAGCTATGGCAATTGCATTTTCCCCTTCTATTATAACTTTCCCCTCTCTAACTTTATGAGGAACCCCTATTAATTCCAATACCCTTTTTGTTGGAGAATTATCAACCGCTATTCTTTCCTTTTTTATTTCTGAGGCTTTTTTTAACCATCTAAATAAATCTAATAGTTGGGATTTTGTTATTGTTGACCAAAAGAATAGGTATTTTGGGTATAGGGGGAGGGAGTATTCTCTTGAAATTTTAAATGCTTCCTCTACATTCTTTGGAGTAGCTATTCCTTTTTCCTTTGCTTCTTTTTCCCACCATTCTTCCACATAAGGAGAAGGAAGTAATGGAGTGTTTGTTTTAAGAAAATCACCATAAGTAACAAGTATATCTCCTAAGAACAATATTTCTTCTATATTCTCTTTTACTTTCTTTGCTGTTTCAATACTCTCAATCTTAATGACATCTCCGTTCTTTAACTTTACTATAGGTCCTTCAATCCCATCCACAGAGGAGACTACTGCTCCTTTTCCAGGCCTCTCTATTTTAATGTGCGTTCCATTAGCTAAAAAGTTATCAGTTATTATCATTAGGGCTGGATGAATTCCCTTTGCCATTAATGAGTTTGTTCTAGCTCTCCCGTATCTTATTCTAAACCCTCCAATTGAGGATGGATAGGAAAATATTGGCCTGCCTGCAACCACCCCATCTAAATAATTATAATCTTCTTTTATCTCAACTTTTTCTTCTGTTTTTTTTATTTTTATTATTTTATCTATCCATTCCCACCCGTCAATTCCTAACTTTGATATATATTTTTTTAGCTTTTGAGCTTTTTGTGCAATCCCTTCACATATAACTAAAGCTATTCCTCCTCTAACCCTATTGGTTTCAACCCTTGGAAGATTTCTGTTAACGCTAACTTCTATTTCCTCTGTTGGATCTCCATCAATACAAATAGGGCAATTTTCAACTATTGTCCTTATGTGTTCTTCTGGAGGTTTGTATTGTAGTCTAGCTGCTCTTGCATCATATAAATTTATTTCTTCTAAATATCTCTCTACTTCATCCTTAGTTGGTTTAAATCTCCCTATTTTATTTTCTCTTCTAGCCAGATCTGCTAACAATACACTTAGGGCAGCTACTGTTCCTCCAGCACTTCTTATAGGACCAGCATAGTAAGCGCTGATGTAGTTTTCCTTTACTTTTATTTTTGATATTCCTTCTGTGGGAGCAACCAATACACCTTCTGTCAATATAGCAATACCAACCCTAACAGCTATTTCAATTAATTTTTCCTTTTCCCCTTCAATTATCTCTCCTCTAGCTATTTTTTTAGTTAACTCAAAAGCAATCTCCTCTCTTTTTTTCCCTTCTTTTTCCAGCTTTGAGAGAAGGTCCTTTATTCCTTTTATCCCTAATAGTCCTTCTACTCTCTCTCCTAAATCATTTGCTATCTTAACTTCCACTTCATTTTCAGGATCCAAGCCCTTCTTTCTAGCTTCTTGTGCAATTTTTAGAGCTCTCTTAACTTCTTCATTTAATAAATTAAAGTACTTTTTTACCTCTTTACTAGAAGTTATCATTAAAGATATGCCTATGATTCAAGATTTAAAACTTTATCCTGCTTTCCAAGCTTTTACCATTACTTTTTTAAATATTCTTTTCAAAACTATTAACACATAATGCCTTTTCTCCTGAGCACTTAAAGATAAGATTTGTGGTGGTTTTTTATGGATTATGAGAAGAAATTTGCAAAAGCTAAGGAGCTAAAACCAGGTAAGTATGTTATAATTGATGATGTTCCATGTAGAGTGGTTAGCGTTGATGTTTCCAAACCAGGAAAGCACGGAGCGGCTAAGATGAGAGTTGTTGCTATAGGCATTTTTGATAATGTTAAAAAAACTCTATTAACCCCTTCAGATGGGGAAGTAGAGATTCCAGTTATAAAGAGAAAAACAGCTCAGGTTTTATCTGTTGCAGGAGATTCAGCCCAACTAATGGATAAAGAAAGTTATGAGGTTTTTGATGTTTCTATTCCTGAAGAACTAAAAGGAAAGGTGGTTGAGGGAATAGACGTAGAAATAATGGAAAGTATGGGAAAGAGAGCTATTGTTAGAGTGTTCAAAGGAGAGTAGCTTAATCTTTATGTTTGCTATGTTTATTTTCATATTTATGGGGTGAGTTTATGAAGAGTGAAATCTTATCTGAAATTGAGAATAATGTGATAGGAAGGACTGAGTATTGTTTTTTAATATCCTTTGAAGGAGCAACTCCTTCAAAGCAGAAGATAAGGGAAGAGTTAAAGGTCAAGGTAGGTACTTCTCCAGACCTTTTCGTAATAAGAAAGATTGAACCTTTGGCTGGTAGAAAAGCAATAAAAGTGTATGTCCACTCTTATTCTGATAGCGAAACTTTGAGAAGGGTTGAACCTCTCTACATATTAAAAAGGAATGGATTGATAAAAGAAAATAATGAATCTAAATCTTGAGTTTACTTCTTATGATTTGAGAAAGCTGTTTTTTCTGATTTTGCTAGTCTCTCTTATCTTTACAATTGTTGAGAGTTTACTTTTGTCTTCTTTGCTTTTATCCTTGTTTGGCTTATTTCTATCTTATTTTTATGATTTTAAGGTTTCTTTTAAAATTTATAAAACTCATATTTTTCATTCTTTTCTACTTTTTCTTCTGATAATCCTTCTCTATTACTCAATAAGTTTTTTTGACAGCCTTTTTGGGTTTGGTAAATTTTACTCAATAGAAAGAATAAGATCTTTTTCTGTCTTAGTTATATTTTATTCTCTTTTTTTCACTCCTATCTTGGAGGAATTAGTTTTTAGAGTTATTCCTATTGAGCTCTATAATAAGTATTTTGGAGGAAAAACTTCTATTTTCTTTGTATTTTTAATATCCTTGATGTTTGGATTCTTTCATCTTTCTTATTCTTTTTTTCATTTTCTTTTCGCTTTTTTTAGTTCCTTTGTTTTTGGATCTTATTACCTTAATTTTAAGAACGTCTCACCTTTAATTTTTGCTCACTTTTTTATAAATTTGGTTAGTGCTTTAACTGTATGGATGAGCTAAAATGGGTTAGGAATAGAATTAAGATAAATTTTAATGCTTTGAAAAGGTTTGTAAAAAATAGAACCTCCTCTTTAGGAAACAATCTAACAGCCCCTTTCGTTAGTATATTTTTATCCTCCTCCTCAATTTCCACCATATCTCCTGTATTGAGTTTAAATAAACCTTTTGATTTCAAATCTCTTCATTCTCTTTCTTATCAAGAAGTAATATTTAGGATGATTGACACCCTATTCCCTCGTAAATTTTTTAGCATAGACTTTGCATTAGCTTCAAGAGACAGAGATTTTGAGAGATTTAGGTTTTTGGGAATGAGTAAAAAACCTGTTTTAGTTAGTACTTCTTTTTCCTCTCCGAAAGCTCTCCCATCTTTTTCTGAATTTTCTTATCCTTCAGGAATAAAAGCTGTGCTTAAAAGTATTGAGGAACATGAGGAGCCTAAAATACCTTCTTATGTTTATGATTTTTATGAGGAAAAAATTAAGGCTAGAGAGGCTTTAAGAGAATTGTATTTGAAAGGAGAAGATGTTTATTACCTCTCCACTCTTCTTTCTGTTGGGGTGTTAGGAGAAATAAAAAATCCCATCCCAACCAGATTTGCTATAACCGCTGTTGATAGTGAATTGGCAAGGTTTAACATTTCTTTTTTAGAAGGAAAAGAGCAAATTTCCTCTCCAATGGCATTTTTTTATGAAGCATTTTTCAATGAGTTTTTCATCTTTATGTTTCCAGGGGCTTTTGAGTTTGAAAACTTTGAGTTTTGGGGAAATAAACTGATTTATGACTATCAATTTGGAAAAAATAAAAAATCCTATTCTCCTCAAGCAGGAGCATATTATGCAACCTTATTTAGCGTTTCAGAATTTTTAAGAAAAATAGGGAAAACTGCTAAGGTTATGGTTATAAGGATAATATCTAAAGATTATAATATTCCATTAGGAGTTTGGCAAGTTAGA
>WAKO01000019.1 GCA_015523325.1 Microcaldota archaeon
AATCAAACCTTAACTTTTAAAGTTTCTTAAAGCTTCTAAAAATCAACTGTGATGAAAAACGGAGGATCTGATTAGTGATGAAGTGATTTGACTCTGAGTTAATTTTTTTAATTTTTATTTTCCCGATCAGATTTCTTTTTAAATTCTTTAACCTTCTTCTCAATAAAAGAATAAACCAAACCGTTTATGAATACAAAAAATATGAAAATGAAATATGAATCCTTAATAAACTCAAGAAATGGAAGGCCAAGATAGAGGAAAATGCTGTTTCCATTATCAAATAGTATGTTTACTTCTTTACCTTTGTTTTGAACAACAACCTCCTCCCCAATCTCAAATTTCTCTTTTTCAAGAGTAACATAAATTTCATCCTTCTTTATTTCTTTTACCAAACCTATAGTAGAATCTTTACTTCCAACAGAGAATATCAAATAACCTATTCTATTTCCATTATCAAAGACTTCTAAAAAATAAACACCTTCTCTTAAATCAGAGAATGAATAACTCTCTCCTTTAGAGAGATTAAATGAGATATCATCTGCTTTTGTAGTGTCCATAATATTTACAACATATATTGCAACAGAAAAAAGAACTATTATAATAAAGATACTCTTAAATTGTTCCTTTAGGATTTTAGGCATCATAGGAATTATTTCCTTTTTTTGGAACTCATGAATCCTTTCTAGTTCTTTTTGGTCTCCTTTTTTAGTGGCTTCCGCAAATCTCTTATTAACTTCTTTCATTTTTTCTCTATATTCATTCAAGTAATTATAGTTAACAAACCTTCTCATAATAACTCTGCTTACAACAACATATATTAAGGAAATTAAAAATATGTATTCTATCATTAAATCACTTCCAAAAACCTTAAACCTTCTAAAGATTTAAAGTTAAAGCAAAACCTCTTCCAGTTTTTTAACAGTATTCTCAAGCATTCCTTCTTTATTTTCAATTATTATGAAGGGAGAAGAAGAGAGAATTGCATATGTTGTACACATAGCCTTATTTATTGATCTATGCTCCCTTAACTCTTCTATTGTTTCTTTATCTCTTTTTCTAGAAGGATCTTTTTCTCTTCTTTTTAAAATTTCCTTCTCATCAGCATCAATTAGGATTATACTATCTACATTAAGTTCTCTTATTATGTTAAAAGGAAGGCCCGGATAATAACCTTTAGAGGTTTTTACTGATGCATGAGTATCTAAAATCAACTTTCTATTCTTTGAGAGTTCTTTTAGCTCTTCTCCAACCTTTTTTTGGATTTCTTTTTGAAGCTTTATAGGGGACTTTCTAAGCTCATCTCTATCCTTAACTCCAAAATCCTTTGCAATTTCCATCATCAATGTTCCGTAATTTAAAACTTTCCACTCAGGGTTTTTCTTCAAAAAAATGCTTAACACAGAGCTCTTTCCAGCTCCAGGAGTTCCTACTACTATGTGCATAAACATCCCTCAATCAGCTTTTATCCCCAAAAAGAAGGGAATAAAGAGAAGGGAAGTATATCTCTAACCCATCTCTTATTTGAAGATAAAACCTATACAATATCCCTACTGTTAAAAGTATTCCTGTTCCTGTTCCATAAGCTCCTGTTAAATCAGCTATTCCTGCAAGTAAACCAACTAAAAATGATCCTAAAACGGTTAGAGGAGTAACATAATCATCAAGCCTTTTAGCTAATAACCTTTTATCAAACCTAAATCCCTTAAGCCCCCCTCCAGTGGAAGAGAGCTGTTCTGCAATGCTATTTGCATCCATATTTGAGGTTTCAACCCAAAAAAGACCAAATAAAACTGAAACAAAGGAGAGGAATAAAACATATATTATTGCATGTATATATTCTGGAATTCCAAATACAGGAGTTGTTGCAGAGAAAAGGAATTGGGAGTAAGTAACAAAGTTTAATTGTGCACTTATTGGAATAGGGCCAAGTAAGTAAAGAATTCCATTGAGGATATCTGCCACATCAACCCCAAAAATAATGAAGTCAGCATTTTCCAAAAAAGAAATTCTAAAGAGGTTAATGTTTAGTATTAATGCTGAAGCAAATATTACAGGAATGTTGGAAACATAAAAGAGAGGTAATTCTAAAGGTCTGCTCTGACCTAAAATAGAGATGTGTATAGGGAGCTTTACCCTAGTTCCCTCCCCATAGGCAACCCCTATAAAAACTAGTAAGGTTGAAATCAGAGGAAGGGAAATTAAGAAAATTCTTCCTAAGGAAGTTGCCCCTCCTGTTGAAAGAACCTCAAATATACCATTTTGGCCAACAAAAGTGTTTATTATTCCTCCTACAATAGCTACACTTACTCCTGCAGCAATAAATAAGCTTATTCCACTTCCTATTCCATGTTTTGTTATTATCTCATCCAAGTACATCACAATTATAGCTCCTAAAACAAGTTGAAAAGCTACAAGTGCTGTGGTTAGGGGTAAATCCATTCCGGGAATTGCTACAATGCTAGGGGCTAAAAGACCTGTAGAAAATATTATTGCCTCAAAAACAGCTATTATAACAGTTAGTGTTCTTTGTGCTTCATGAAATAGGAGTTTTTGTTTTGGATCTCTTAAATTTAAATTTATTACTCCAACACCAGCTAAAAGTTGGAGAAAAATACTTGCTAGGATTAGAGGACCAATTCCTAAAGTAAGGAAACTTCCTAGCCTAGCTGCTGTAATTACTTGTAGCAAATCTAAACCAAAAGTTGCTCCTCTAACTCCAATTACATCAACGCTTAAGAGAGCATAATAAATAACTAAAACAACAGCTGTAGTAAAGAGTTTTTCTTTAAAACTTAATTGTCTATCAGGTTGTTTTATGCTTGGAAAAGACCTTCCTATTTCAGCAAAGGTTTCAAAAAGACCCACACTACACCTCCAAAATAGATTAAAGCAAAATTAAAGTGGCTTTATATTAGCTCTACTTTTCCTCCTCCTTCCTCAATCTTATTTTTTGCCTTTTCTGTGAACCTCTTTGCTTTAACCAAAACAGGAAAACTTATGTTACCACTTCCCAAAACCTTTCCTGGAAACTCAAAAACGTAAAGTTCTCCTTCTTTTGGGCATTCTCCTCTAACTATAAGTCTCTCAATCTCCCAAAGGTTTATGGAAGGAAGCTCTCTTTTTTTAACATGTCTAACAAACCCTCTATTTCCATACCTATCAGGCTCATATTTTACAGTATAGCTCCACTTATGCTTATGTAACCCAGCATTTCCTCTTCCTCCTCTATTTCCAGCTCCTCTTCTATTCTTAATATTTCCTTTACCATGCCTTCTTTTTCCTCTCAGCTTTTTTACTTTTTTATCTTTTCTCACAACCATGAGATCATCCTCCTAAGGTAAAAGGTTTCTTTACATCATTCTATTTAAAAGCTCCTCCATATTCTCTCTCTTTCCCAAAGCACCTCTTGGATAATGAAGTTTTATGTTTTTCCATCCCCTCCTTGGAGGGTGTAGCCTAAACACAGGGTCTATTTTTTCACTCTTTCCCTTCTCCACTATTTCATTAGCAATTTCCTCTAGCTCTTCCTTTGTGTAGATCTCTCTTGCCATTTTTGAGCCTAGCTCTCCTCTCTTTTCAATTAGTTTTAATAGGGTTTCTTTTCCTATTTCTCCAAAGGTTACGTAATCCTTAACAACCTTTAACATTCCTTCTAAAGAAGGATTGGGTTTATAAACAACAGCATGATTTGGCTTGTTTAGCTTAAGTAAAGAGAGTGTTTTCCTTATCTTTGGCTTAATATTTCTTATTCCTCTAACCCTAACAATACAAATTAATCCCATGTTACCACCAACTAACCAATTAATGAGGTTTCTTTGTATTCAATTTCTTTAGTGCTTTTATTGTAGCGACTATCATGTTGTATTTATTTCCTGTTGAACCTCTTGCCTTACTCCATACATCCTTTATTCCTGCAAAAAGTAAAACTTTTTTAACAGTGTTGTTTGCCACCAAACCAAGCCCTTTTGGAGCTGGCTTTAGCTCTATATAGGTTGAGCTTTCTTTTCCACTGGTTTTTTCTCTTAATGAATGTTCCATCCCACATTGGCACTCCCAACTTCCACATCCCATCTCAACCCTAATTATATTCTTTTTTGCATCTCTTGTGGCGTATTCAATAGCATCTCTTGCCTCAACATTTTTACCTACTCCAACTCCAACATGACCTCTCAAATCCCCAACAAGCACAATAGCTCTAAATGAACTTCTCCTTCCTGAATCTGTTGTTCTTTGAGTAGTTGTTAAGGAGATAACCTCACTCTTTAATTCTGGAATTAAGTAATCAACTATTTCTGGTTCTAGTATTTTTTTTCCTGAAGCCAATATCTCATCTATATTAGAGATTCTTCCCTCTTTAACTAGTTTTCCTAACTTTGTTTTTGGCTCCCATTCATCCAAATTTGAGGTTCTAGCGTCCTCCATATTATCACTCCTTTAGCTTTGCCTTAACCTTCTCAAAGAGCTTTGGAAGCTCTTCTGGTTTTATTCCTCTCTTCAAATAAGTGGAAAAGACACGCTTATATTTGTTTTCATCAAGCTCTTTTAAACTTTTAGCATAATTGGCTATTACACTTCCATTTATTCTATTCTCATCCAATTCAGTTCCTAGTTTTAGGTTCAACCCTCCATCTAATGCTCCCTTCGCAACTGCAAAAACAACACTATTCTTTGTTGGTGTGTGAAGACCAATATCAAGGATTGCTTCCTTAATACCAAGCTTAAGGGCTTTTTTAGCTAGCAAAATTCCATATAAATATGCTGTAGGGGTGTTTGGTTTTACATACCATCCATGCTTTTCTAGCTCTTTTTTTGTGACTCTTGCTTTAGTTACATCTCCTTCTGGAGAATAGGTTACTAAATGTACAATTAAATCTCTATTTGTCTTTCTAACCACTATCCTAGGCTTTCTGCTTTTAAGCAAAGCAAATCTAGTTTTGTATTTTGTTTTTCCTTCTCTCCTCCTTCTAAAAGGAACTCTATAAGTAGGGGAATTTGCAACCATGATATCACTCCTTTAAAAGCTTGTGTTCTTTCAAATAATTCAACAAGGACTTCTTTCCTCTGAATGTGTTTCCTCTTATTCTAGAGTAAATAGACTTTTTATGTTCTTTTGGAAGCTTGCCAGAAGAGATGAGCTCTTTTAGGAGTTTTCTCAATGCTCTGACTCTTTCCATCCAAATCTCTTTTTTGCTTTTTCTTGAGTATTTTGGACCTTTTCTCCTTCCAGCGTTTTTTCTTTTTCTAAGCTTTCCTCTGTGCTTTCCAACAACAGGTTTTCTCTTTATAACTCCTTTTTTTATCAACTCTTTAACATCCTCTCTAGTTAAGGCTGAGGAAACATCTTTGAGTTGGGATGGGTCTATATAAACCCTTTCTTCTCCAACTTTTAGTATTGAAGCTGCGAGCCTTCTAACAGTTTTTATTGACATTATCTCATCCTCCTAAGGCTTACCCTTTAAAACTAGCTTTTCCTCCTTTAATGGGTTTAAAACCCTAACATTGTTTTGCTCAGCTATTTTTTGGAGCTCTTTTTTCTTTTTCCTTCCTAAAGAGGAAGAAAATCTTATTGCTATTGCTTTTGTGTTTTCTTTAAACTCTTCTAAAACCTCTAAAAGCTCCTTTAGATTTCTTATTAAGAACTCTTTAGCACCACTAGGGTGGAGGAACCTCCTCTTCTTATCATTTTTATAACCTATTTTTACTACCTTTCCATGACTTTTCTTTCTAATTCTTTTTTTGTTATCTACTCCCCTAGGCTTTCTCCATCTTTCCTTTACTCTTTTCTTTCCTCTTTTACCTATGTTAGGAATATTAAATGTTGCTTTCTTCTTCTTATTCATAAAAACACACCTCCAAATTCAACCAACTCATCATCTAATTTTCACCTATGCTAAGAGATTGGGTATATACCATCTTGGAAAACCCTGAAGTCCTTTTTCTTTATTTTTGTTGCTTGCCTTATGTTAGCTACCGTTTGAGAAACTTCCTCTTTGTTAATTCCTTCCACAAACAGCTCTTGTCCTTTAACTTTAACACTAGTATTTCCAACAATTCTAGCTCTTCTAGGAACTCTCTCTCCCAAAAAGTTCTTTATTATAAGCTCATTTCCTTTTACCTCCAAATTCATAGGAAAGTGTGAATACCTAACCACCATTTTTCTAACAAAACCTTCTCTAACTCCAACTATCATGTTTTCTATATGGGAAAGAGAGGTATTTATCATTGCTATTTCCTCACACTCAACATCAACAACCTTTTTCCCATCTTTTTCCTTTAGTGAAACCTCTATCCTTTTTCCTTTTAGTTTTTTATTAAGCTCCCCTTTAGGGCCTTTTACAATAACTTCTACTTCACTAGGGTTTATCCTTCTTATTTCAATGTTAACATCATCAGGAACAATAATCTCTCTCTTTCTCATGCTTTCCCTCCTAGGCTAACTCAGTAAACATATCCCAAAAGCCTTCCTCCTATTCCAAGCCTTTTTGCCTCTTCATTTGTCATAACTCCCTTTGGGGTTGTTACTATTATAATTCCTATTCCAACAGCAGGAAGGTATTTTGATTCTATTTCAAACCACTCATCCTTTTTTACAGGAAATCTTGGTTTTATAGATTTACAAGTATTTATTCTTCCAATAAGTTTAACTTTAAAGAAACCCCCCTTTCCATCATCAACAAAAGAAAAATCCCCAATGTAATTATGACTCTTCATAACCTCAAGTATATTTTCTATTAGCTTTGAGTATGGAACCTTACATTCTCTCTTTCCAGCAGCTTCATGAGTTTTTATTATATTAAACATATCTGAAACCCTATCAACACTCACTCTACCACCCCTTTAATGATATTTATGAAAGCCTATCTCATCCCCTATCTCTCTAAAGCATCTCCTACAAATATAGAGAGAGTATTTCCTTATAAGACCTTTAGCATTACCACATCTCCTACATTTCCTTTTTCCCTTTAACCTATAGGAATCCAAAGCTTTTTCATAATTTTTTTGATTTTTATCCTCCATTTTACCATCCTCTCAAATTAATTTTCAAATTACTTAATCATTCAATTTCAACATTAAACTTATTCTTCATGAACTCAATAGCTTCCTCCTTTTTTATTAAATGTTTTTTTCCTATCTTTGATTTAGCTCTTTTTCTCTTCTTAACTCTATATCCTCTCCTCATTAAAGTTACTGCAACATCCATTCCATACATACCAATGTTAGGATCATACTTAACTCCTGGTAAATCAATGTAACTCTTTATTCCAAAAGAGAGATTTCCATTTTTATCAAAACTTCTCTCTTTCAAAGTCTTTCTTAGAGCTGTCAAAGCCTTTTCAAGAAAACTCTCTGCTTCTTTTCCTCTTAGCGTTACTTTTACACCTATTGGTAATCCTCTCCTCAAACCCCAAGTAGGGTTTCTTCTCTTAGCTTTTGTCTGAACAGCTTTTTTAGAGGTTATTCTTTCAAGTAATTTTTGAGCGTTTTCTAAAGCTTCTCCAGGAGAACCTACCCCTATATTTATAGTAACTTTTTCAATGAGTATCTCTCTCATATCCATAGCTATCCCCTCACTCTTCAACAGCAAAAAGATAGTTCCATCTTGTTAACACTTCTTTGTCTTTAAACTCTAGCAAAGCCTCTTTTTTACCTCCCCTAATTATTACTTCCTTTAACCTAGCTTTCTCACCACTATGTTTTCCTTCTACAACCAAACAAGTGACTCCTGGTTTTAGAGGAATATGTTTCTTTACTTTTCCTTCAACAACATCAAAAACAAGGGTATCCCCTACTTTTATTGAGTTGTCCTTTGTAAGCATTGTATAACCATCATGGAAAGTTAATTGATAGAGGTCTTTTCCCCTACAAACCTTGTTAATAACTTTTTTTGGTTTTAGCTTTGCTTCCTCTCCCTCTAAGGGGACAACATCAAGCCTTCCTTTATCATCAATAAACATTCTATAATTTTTCTCTCCTATGCTTATCACATCCATTAAGCCAACAGGGAAATCTGGTTTTTTTCTAACTCTTCCATCTACTTTTACTTCTCCTTTACTCAAAACATATTTTGCTTCTTTTAGTGTTTTAACAATTCCTAAGTGTTCCCTTAAAAGAAATGCTAAAGGCTCGCTAAAATCTTTTTTATGAGGGCCTGGAGATGTGTTAATTAGGAACCTCCTTCCTCTCTTCTTCTTATCTTTAATCAATATCCTTTTTGGAGCAGAAATTCTTTTCATATGTTTTCTTTCTCCTCTTTTTGCCATTCTATCCCCTCCTTAGCTTTTTTCTCCTTTTTCTTTACTTTCTTTTTTCTCTCCTTTGTCTCCTCTTTCTTTGTTTTCTTCTCCTTTTTTCTCTTCTTTTGCTTTTTGTTGTTTTGTTGCTTGTTTTGTTGTTTTGATTTGTTTTGCTTCTGGTTTTTGAGTTTGATTCTTTTGAGTTTGCTTTTCTTGCTTTTGAGTTTGTTTTTCTTTTTTAGGCTCTCTAGGCTCTTTAATTTCACTCCTAACTTCATTCCTCTTGGTTGGTTGAGCAGATGTTAGAGCTTTTTCTTGAGAAGGTTTTAATTCTATGCCCAACTTCTTCCTTCTATAATCATCAAGCTTTAATTCAATAATTAAAGCATTTGAAGGCTCAATAGGAATTGGCTTATCAATTCCTCTTGAGTTTTGATAGGTTACTCCTTCAATGAATATTTTTCTGGTTTTATAGCTAACTCTTACAACCTTTCCTTCTCTTCCTTTATAAGAACCTCTTAAAATCCTTACTTTATCCCCTTTCTTAACAACTACACTCCTCTTCTTTAAGTTTAGCTCATTCCTAAGCTCTTTAGAAAGATGGACATTTAAATCATGCTTTCTTAGATGTAGAGGTTTTGAATAGTACTTTTTTCTTGATGTTCTTACCTTCATAAACACCCCTCTTTATTTCAAGCTCTTCAAAACTAAACAACTCCAGAAGCTATTGCCGCAACTTTTGTGAACCTTTCTGCGACTTCTCTGGCCACTACTCCTTTAACCTCTGTTCCTACAGGAACTCCATCGTCATTAACAACTACAGCTGCATTATCTTCAAAAGCAATTCTCATTCCATTTCTTCTCCTATATTCCTTCTTTTGTCTAATTACTACTGCCTTAACAACAGTTCCTTTAACTTTAGGAGATCCTTTCACAACAGAGCATATTACAATATCTCCAACACCAGCTTTTGGGTTTCTTCCTCTAACTCCTTTATAACCAACAACCCCAATAACCTTTAGCACTTTAGCTCCACTATTATCATTGCAATTCAAATAGCTCCCTAAAGTAAGGGTTTTAACAACCTTTGTGGATATTGCTTTCATAACATCCCTCCTTATTGGTTTACTCTCTTCAAAACTCTAACAACAACAGCACTTTTTGTTTTGCTTATTTTCCTAGTTGGAGCTGCTTCAATTATGTCTCCTTCCTTTATCTCAATCCCTTCAGGAACATGGACTTGAATTTTACTTCTAACCTTGGCATATCTAGAGTACTTTTGTAAGTAGTTTGTCCTATCTATTAGGATAGTCACTGTTTTTCTCCTCTTAGTGCTAACAACTCTTCCAACAAACTTCATACCTAGCCTTGTAGAAAGGCCCTCCTCCTTTATTGCTTGAGAAATCCTTTTGTTAAGAGCTTCAACATCCTTTTGATTTTGCATAAGAATCCCCCCTTATCCTTTTACTTCTCTCAACAGGGTTGTAGATTATGGAGTCTCCCTCAAAACATAGAGAGAGTTTCTCTTCCCCTTTCAGGGAAAGCTCCCAGAGGTTGCCCTGTTTAGGCAAGTCAACCAATACAAATTTTTTACCTTTCTTTTTATGAAGCGTTAATATTTTAAATGTATTCTTAGTTTCCCACACCACAATCCCTTTCTTTCCTTTAAATGTTGAGTTTGACTCTTTTATGGAGAGTTCTCTTCCTATGAATTCTCCTCTCAAAATCCCTTCTTTTCCAAATTCTTTGAACAAAGATGAGGATTGCTTCTCTAAATCTTTCTTTACTTCTAAAAAAACATCCATCAACTCCTGTCCTAACTCATCTCCTAAATCCTTCTCCAAAGCCTCCCTAAGCATTAGAAAAAAAGATTTAAGCTTCTTTCTATTTAGAGAAGTGCCAAAAAACTCTAATGAAGATTTACAGTCTTTAATCAAAAACAGAGGGGAAATCTTTGAACTCAACTTTTTCAACCCCTAAACTTAAGCTCCCTGTTATACCTCTATTCAACCTCTATATTATCCCTTTTGTATCCAATCTTAACCAACAAATCCACTATCCTTCTTTTATGGTCCCCTTGTAAGTAAATTTTCTCCTCTTTTACTGCTCCACCACAAGCTAGCTTTCTCTTCAACTCCTTAAAAACAGTTTTCAAATCCTCTTTCTCAATTCCTTCCACTACTGTCATAAACTTTCCGAATTTAGCTTTTACAGTATAAACCTTTATTCTCCTGGTTACTTCCCCTTTTCTTATTTCTCCACACACACAGATGTCCTTAGGAAGTCCACAAACATTACAAATATCCAATGCCTTAACACCTCTCCTTTCCTTAATCTTTCCTTCCTATTCCCTAAAACTTTCTAAAATACACTAAATCTTCGTTCCTCTCTCCCTTAATATTGTCTTTATTCTTGCAATAACTCTTTTTAAATTTTTAACATTTGCTGGTCTTTCTGCTCTAGCATTAACCATATCCCTTCTCAAATCAGCAAGCATGCTTATCAATTCTTCATCAGTCTTTTTTCTTAACTCTGAAGCTTTTGGGAGCATTCTATCCCCTCCTTAGCTTTTTTCTCCTTTTTCTTTACTTTCTTTTTCTTGTTGAGTTGTTGGAGAATGTTGAGGAGGTTGGGAAACCTCTTCAGCCTTTTCCTCTTCTCTTTGTTCCTCTTTATCTCCTTTTATATAAGCATAAAGATCTTTTGTAGCTATTTTTACAGTTATTCCAATAACTCCATACTTAGTTACTGTTCCAAGATGGGCTTTTCTAACCTTATTTGCTGGGTCTCCAGCTTTAGGAACAAAACCAAAGTAAACCTTTATTTTCCTACTTCTAGCTCCTTTGGCCCCTAATTTTCCATCTGCTATTATCTCTACACCCATTGCATCCTCCTGAGCCATAACCTGCTTAGCTAGCCTAAAAAGTAAAGCTCTAACTTTTCTTCCTCTCATTATTCCTAAAGCAACCTTTTTTGCGACTATTTTTGGCTCTAGCCAAGGGTTCTTTATCTCATTAATTATTATTTGGGGGTTCTCCACTCCCAAATCCCTTCTTAAAGCTCTCTTTAACTCTTCTATTTTTCTATTTCTCCTCCCTAATAAAGTTCTAGGATTAACTACCTCCAAATATATTTTAGTTGCTAAAGGAGAGTGTTGAATATCAACATTTGCAACCCAAACTCTTGAAAGGAATTTATCAACATACTCTCCAATTCTTTGTTTTAAGAGAGGGCTCTCTATGAATTTCTTTCTAATGCTATCCATAACCATTCTATCCCCTCCTTAGCTTTTTTCTCCTTTTTCTTTACTTTCTTTTTTCTCTCCTTTGTCTACTCTTTCTTTGTTTTCTTCTCCTTTTTTCTCTTCTTTTGCTTTTTGTTGTTTTGTTGCTTGTTTTGTTGTTTGGCTTTGTTTTGCTTCTGGTTTTTGAGTTTGATTCTTTTGAGTTTGCTTTTCTTGCTTTTGAGTTTGTTTTTCTTGCTTTGGTTTTTCTGCTTTCTCTGGCTTAAATGAGCTATCAAAAGCTACAACCTCTACTCTAGCTAATTCATAATCATGCCTTATTCTCCTTCCTGAAGGCTGGAGTTTTGGGAAGGTTCTCTTTTTATTTGCACTTGCATGGATTATTATTAAGGAATCCTCATTAAGCCCTTTATTTAAGGCATTTGAGAGCAAACTCAACAACAGCTTCCTAATTGTTTTACTCTCTTTTATTGGCCACCTTCCCTTCTTTCCACCTAACTCTTTCCTATGTCCTATCTTTTTGTTGTGAGTTCTATAAAGGATAGGAGTTTCCCTCTTAATTACTCTCTCAAGTAATAAGAGGGCCTCTTTTATTGATTTTCCCCTTATGTTATCGCAAACTGCAGAAGCATCCTTAAAAGAGATGTTAGCTCCTTCTAGCCTTGCTTTTGCAATGCTTCTCTCATCAAACTTTGAAAAATCAAAAGAATATGCCTTCATTTCCTCCCTCCATTACTTTACTGAGATAAACCTACTACCTCTTGTAGCTCCAACTCCTGGTCCTGAGTGTTTAGTGAATGTCGTTGTGTGGCTATACTCTCCTAGGCGGTGTCCCAGCCTTTCTAAAGTTATTTCAACTGGCTTCCATTCTTTTCCATTGTGGACTAGGAAAACTAAACCAAGCCATTCTGGAATTATTACTGCATCCCTAACATGTGTTTTTATTCCCTTCTTTATCTTAGGATGGTTTTTTTCTTTTAGTTTCCTTACTTTTTGGATTAGTTCCATATACTTATAATTCTCTCCGCTCAAAGCCCTTAAGATTGCTCTTCTCTCTCTAGCTTTACAAAGCTTAGCAAACTCTTCCAAAGACATTTGCTTTAATTCCTCTTCTTTTTTTCCTTTGAAAACATCCTTGATTATCTCCATTTAGCATCACACTCCTATTGTGATTTTGATTTTGTTTTTCTCTCCTTTCTTCCTGTTTGTTTTGCTGCAATATGACCAACTTTTGCTCCAGGAGGAGCATGCCTTGATACTGTTGTTGGCTTTCCTTCGTGGTGTTGCTTTCCTCCAAAAGGATGGTCATAAGGAGACATCTTAACTCCTCTAACCTTTGGCCAAAGCCTGTTCTTTGCTTTGTGTTTGTAGTAAGCAGTTCCTGCTTTTAGGAGTGGTTTTTCCACTACTCCTCCTCCAGCAGGAACCCCAATTTGAGCTCTACACTCCTCCTTAAATTCAACGATCCTTTTGCTAGGAAGCCTTATGTAAACTTTTCCATTTTCTTTTGCCATCACAATCCCATAGCTTCCTCCACTTCTAGCGAATTTTCCTCCATCTCCTGGAACTTTTTCTATATTATAAACATAAAATCCTTCAGGAATTATGTAGAGAGGGAGAGAACTTCCCAAAGTTAATTTTGCTTGCACACCAAAATAAACCTCATCCCCTAAAGCCATTCCTTCAGGAGCTATTATGTAATGCAATCCTCCATCATCAAGCTTAACCTCTGCCACTATTGTGTTTCTTGCAGGATCATCAATAAATTTAGTTACTTCTCCTCTAACATAAACTGTCTTCTCCAAATCATCATAAGGTCTGTGAGAAGGTTTTGTTTTATAGTTATGGCTCTTTGCTCTATAGCGGGGAGTTCCTTTACCCCTTATTTGTTGCTTTAATCTCTTACCCATCTCTCCACCTCTAAACTTATACTATTTTGAGAGAGGAAGCTATTGCTTCCACATCAGTTTCAGGAGAAAACTTAACATAAGCTATTTTCTTTCCCTTTCTATTTATAAGAGTTCTTACTTTTTCAACCTTTGCCCTGAATATATTCTCAACAGCTTCTTTAATATCTCTTTTAGTTGCTCTTAAATCAACAACGAATGGGATTGTTCTCTCAAAGTTTACTAGCTTAACTCCTTTTTCTGTTCTAAGCACATCAATTATTATTGAGTGATAATCTTTAACTTCCATTTAAAGCCCTCCTAAGCCTTAACTTCTTTAATTTTTTCAAGCTTTGATTTTCTCTTTTTAGATAACTCTTCTATTCTATTCTCCAACTCTTTTAAAGCTTTTTTGGTTATTATTAGTGCTCTTCCCGGATTTGTTCCAGGAGCCAGATGCCTTACTTCTAGCTCCCTAACCAAAACAGCATCAATTCCAGGAATGTTTTTTGCAGCTTTAAGCTCTTTTGTTGTGATTATTAAGGCTGATTTTGGATAAATAACTACTTTGCTCTTCCTCTTCCTCCTAACACCTGTTTTTCTTTTTTTGCCTTGCTTAGCTCTCTCCAAATCCTCAGCCAAAAATTTGTTTAAGAAGGCTAGAACCTCTTTTGTCTTCTTCAAATCCTCAAACTCATCCACAACTACTATAGGAGAGGTTTCAACCTTGTGCTTCTTTTTTACTAAATCCAAAAGTGCTGAAGAGGAAAGAGCGGATTTTAGGGCTTTTAACCATTCCTTCTTATTTATTAATTCTACAATCTTTTTCCAAGGCTTTGGAGGATGGGCTCTTCTTCCACCAACTGCAGAGGGAATTCTCCTAACTCTTCCCCAAATACCTTTTCCAAAAAACTCTCTTGGAAGCATTGCTTGTCCTCTATTCTTTAAAGAACCAAAAGAGTCCTTTCTTCCTCTATAATGGGCAGAGGTTTCCATTCCAGCCCATCTATAAGAGCCCTTAGGTTGTAAAAGTTTTGATTCCTCACTAAGCACAGCTCTTCTTATGATTTCTTCCCTAACTTCCTCCTCAAAAAAGCTAGGAAGTTCAATTTGCTCTACAACCTTTCCTTCCAAATCATAAACATTTACCTTCATAAATACCCCTCTTTTCTAGCTTTTTTCTATGCTTAATTTTTAGGAGAGTTATCTATATAAGTTAACTCCACCTTTTCACTAACCCCTGTTTTTCTTATAGCTTTCCTCAACCTTATAAGCCTTTTTGCACATCCTGGAACAGAGCCTTTCAAAATAATGAAGTCATTTCTAACTAAACCATAATGAGGAAAACCACTTGAAGGATTTATTTTATCAACCTCCTCCTTACTCCCAACCTTTAAAACTAATTTGTTTAGCTCTGTCCTCTTATGATATCCCATTTGCCCTGCCATTGGAACAGTATACATAACATAATTTGGGTGGAAAGGCCCAAGGGTTCCTACATGCCTTATCTTTCCTGTAGCCTTTCTCCTTTGTTTTGCAACTCCAAACCTCTTTACAGGCCCTTGCCAACCCTTACCTTTTGTTACTGCAACAACATCCACATATTGGCCTTCTTTAATAAAATCTTTTACTGAGAGGTCTTTTCCTAATAAGGATTGAGCTTTGTTTAGCTTTTCCTCAAATGAGCCTCCCAATCCAATCTCCATTCTCTCTATTTTCTTTTTTCCAAATTTGGTTAGAAAGGGTTGGGCATAAGAAAGTAATCTAACATCAAATGCATCCTTCAAAATATTTTCTTTCAATTCTTTACTTTTTAGGTTTTTTATGTTTAGCTTCTCTAAGATTTCCTTATCCTCACTAATAACATCTCCAACTCCATTTAAGGAGTAAACTCTATAACCATAAACTTTCATTGGAGGTGTCTCAATTATTGTTGCTCCTACATAAGCTTCTCCATTCTCTTTATATGCCACTGTCGTCATTCCAACTTTGTATCCAGCAAAGCCTAAAACTCCTTCTCCTTCTGGCCAAAAGTTTATAGAAGGCATTTGGCTTTTTGCTCTTTTTCTAGGCCTAAATGCTAATGAACCTCTTCTTGGTTTCCTTATATCCACCATCTTAACACCCGCATTGCCCTTTTTCAAGGGTTGCCTGCCCAAAACTAGTTGAGCAGTTTAGCTTGCATTTATAATGCTTAGAGAAGGTTTTTTAAATGTTTCCTAAAAGGCGCTCACTTTTCCTAAAAGTAATCCTTAAAGCTAGTAAGTAAAAATTCATAGTTTGATGAGCAAAAATAGCTAAAAGTGCTCACTGCAATGAGCAGATTTAAAAACTCCTAAATTAAAAATCTATTTATGATTGCAATTCAATTGCTCAAAAGGATAATAGAGGAACAGCAAGAAGAGATTAAAACCGCAAAAGTTAGAGAGAGGAAGATAATTAGAGAAGTAGAAAAATCAATGGAGTTGGAGGAGGTAACTGTTCTAACAGGAGTTAGGAGAGCTGGAAAAACATACATTATGTATTACTTAGCAAAAAAGTTTGGAGGGGTTTATGTTAACTTTGAAGATGAAAGGTTGGTTGGATTTGATATAGGGGATTTTGATAAACTCTACAATTTGGTTGGAAAAAAAACATTGTTTCTTGATGAAGTTCAAAACATAAAGGGATGGGAGAAATTTGTGAGGAGGATACACAAAAAAACAAAGGTTGTTGTTAGTGGCTCTAATTCTTCCCTCCTTAACTCAGAATTCACAACAGCTTTAACAGGAAGAACAATTACTTTTGAGGTGTTTCCTCTTGATTATGAAGAGTTTCTTAGCTTTAAGGGATTGGCTCCCTCCATAAACAGTTTTGAAAAGTACATTGACTTAGGAGGCTTTCCTAGAGTTGTTCAAACAGAGGAAAAAGAATTCATAAGAGAGTATTTTAACATGATAATATACAAAGACGTTATTCCTCGCTTTAATATAAAGTATGGAGAGGCTTTGAAGGAGTTAGCAGTTTATCTTGTTTCTAATATTGGAAAGCCTTTCTCTTACAGAAGCTTAACAAGGGTTGTTGGGATAAGGCATGAGATGACTATAAAAGAATATATAAAACATCTTGAATCTAGCTATTTAATCTCAACCTTACAAAAATACCATCCTTCCTTTAGAAAAAGAGAGTTATTTCCTAAGAAGGTTTACTCCATTGACCCATCTTTTTCTAAAATAGGTAGTGTTGATTTATCTATAAGGAGTAGAGCTTTAGAAAACATAATTTATTTACATTTATTACGTTCCTTTGGGAGAAATAACCTCTACTACTTTGCTAATAAAGGAGAGGTTGATTTCCTAATAGCTCCAAATCTAAACCCAAAGATAGCTATAAATGTGTCATACTCAATTGATAACAAAAAGACTTTAGCAAGAGAAGTTAGGGGATTGATGGAGCTTAAACCAAGCATAAAAAAATACCTTCTCACTCTCTACCCCTTAGATTTTGACCTTCCTAGGGAAATTACTCCTATCCCTGTGATTGATTTTTTAATAAATGCCCATCTTATTGAGCAAAAATAGCTAAAAGTGCTCACTGCAATGAGCAACTGCAATGAGCAGTTACTACTTTCTTCTCCTCCTTTTCTTCTTTTTTAGAGGTTTTTTTAGTTTGGTTTCAATTATTATCTCAAGTAGTCTTGCTCCTATAATGAATAACAAGAAAATGAAGGATACAATTAGAATAAATTTAGCTAAGCCATATAAAGAGCCAATAGGATCTTCTCTGAACGCATTTATTTTCTCTTCTAATATTATGTATATA
>WAKO01000020.1 GCA_015523325.1 Microcaldota archaeon
ATAATATTCTGGAATCCTTACTATCTTTGGTTCCTTCCCAAATTTGGAATAAATATAATAAACACCTCCTAAAAATATAAATGGAAATATTATTGGAAGAACTCCTAGAATTGTAGAGAGTATGTTTATTAATTGAAGATATAAAAAATCCAAAATCTCCATTTTAGGATAAAAAGCCACTATAGGTTGTTTGAAATAAGAAGAGGAGTATGGAAGTTCTCCATTTGTTTCTACTTTTTCAACTCTCCTCGGGAGGTTGTTAAAAGCCACCCATTTTACATAATTCCAATCTAATTTCTCTGGTTTGTATTTTATTTTTAGGCTATATTCTCCAGGATCTATTTTTGAATCTTTTTTACATCCTACCTCTATTCCATTCACATATGGTTCTAATCCACTATCACAGTAATATTCTATTATGTCTTTTTTTTCTCCATAATATACTTTAAACAACATACTAAACTTTTTTTCATTTACTTTGAATTTTATGTTCTCTTCTAGATAGGGTTTGTTAAAGTTTATAGATATCTCCTTAACATAGTAATCATTAAAAAATGGTGTTAGAGTAGGAATATCCAATTTTAAGTAATACGCAAAAAGTAAAACTGCAATTACAATGAGGAAATATATAATCCCATATTTTATGAAATACCTTTTTTCGTATTTATCCATAATCTCCCTTAATTTTAATTGGAGTAGACTTCAACTTCAAGTAAGGCTTTTCTTTAAAACCAAATATCCTAGCAACTATTGAGGAGGGAAAAATTCTTATCTTTGTGTTATACATTTGTACTTGATTATTATATAAATATCTCAACCTAGCTATTTCATCCTCTACTTTTTTTATTTCATCCATTAATTTCATAACAACCTTATCTCCCTTTATTTTAGGATAATCTTCCATCCTTAACTCTATTTTCCCCATAAGATTTGTTGAAGTGATATTTACATCTTCAGCTTCCTTAGGATCCTTTATATCTTTTTCTCTTATTTTTGTAACATCCTTAAGCAAATTTCTTTCATACTTTAGATAAGATTTAGTTACATCCACCAACTGAGTTATCAAATCTGATCTCTTTTTTAACACAACAGCTATTTGATTAAAAGTTGCTTTTATGGAATTTTTTATATCAACAAAATCATTGTATTCCCTAACTACAAATACTATAAAAATAAAAACTAAGATTATAAAGATTATAATAAAAAATTCCACCATACTTATAAATTTAGAAGGGAGAGTTTATAAAATTGTTTAACTCACAATAACTTAACCTCAATTCTCTCTAGCTTAAGTCCAACATCTTCTCCAAATTTCCTTATTTCTTCAATGTTTGCTTCACTAAAATCAAGTTTGTTTATTATAAAGGCTAGGGAATCATAACCTCCTGCTCCAGGAGCTCTTCCTGCAATAACTCCCTTTATCTCTTCTGCTTTCTCTATAACATAAGTTAATTCTTCAGGCTCTATTGGGTCAATAAGCTCTACTCTCATTATCTCTTCACTTAATCTCTTGTGAACCTCTCTAGCTTTATGCGTATAAGCCCTAAGCTCACCATCATTTCCATTTTCAAAAGCTTCAATTCCTTTAATTTCAACTTCATTTTGCTTTGAAAGCAACTCCCTAACTAATTCTGGATTTTCTTTCTTTAATTTCTTAAAGCCCTTCACAGCTTTTATTGATGAGGTTTTTGCAGTTTTTATATTGTAAAGCAAAATCCCATATTTTTTAGGAACTTTTGCTTCAATAACACTAACCTCATTCCAAGGCTTGTCTACTGATTTTTCTAAAGAATTGAAATCAATTTCATTAGGATCATACCTCTTATACTTTATTGTTTTTTCAAAAGATGAAACAGCTATATCAAAACCACTTCCTATTTTATTGCTAAATAATGCATATGCAAATTGAGATAATTTGAAAATAGTTTCTTTATGAAATTCAGGGTCTAGCTTATTTCCAACAAACAATGATTTTATTACTGTTGTTGTAGAAGCGGCAGAACTTCCCAAACCACTCTTCTCCTCCTTTGTTCCAAAGATTGGAGAATTAAAGAGCTCCACCTCCAAATCATTTCTCCATTTGTTTTTTGCTTTTAGATAAGCCTCTCCAACTGCATAAGCTTTTGAAATTAAATGGGGGCTCTCAAAGCTTGGCTCTTCATCTATTCCAAACTCTTTGCTAATTATTCTCTTCTCCCCTATCCTAATCCTAGAATAAACTCCTTTTCCCTGCTTATCAACAACTCCTAAAGCAAATCCTATGTTTCCAAATTCTAGGATTGAATAACCTCCAAAAAACAAAACTTTTCCTGGACTATTGCTAGAGATATTGCTAGGATTACTCAACTTCTACACCTCCTCCAACCTTTGTTGGAATTATGTTTTCTTCTCCTAAAATCTCTTTAATGCCCTCCAACAGCTCCTCCTTATTTTCTTTTGTTGTGAATAGGATTGGATTTGGGCCAGCATCAAAGGTGTAAGCAGCTCTAACCTCTTTTTCATTAAAGGAATGAATAAAATCAATAACCTCCCAGCTCTTATCATTCAAATACTTTATTGGAGGGTTCGTTCTTAAGCAACTTGCATGCAAGCCATTGCTAGCAATCATTATTAATTCAAACAATCTTTGCCAATTCTTTGATTTAACTAACTCAATCATTGAAGTCTTTAGGTTGGATTCCTCAAAATCCACCCACTCCCAATAAAGTGGATCTGTAGCAATGCTTTGCTTCATCCCTCCCCTACTCTTAACCTTTTTCTCCTCTGCGCTAACAACTCCATAAATTATTTCCAAATCCTCAAACTCTTCAGGAGGGATTAAGGTTTTGGAGTAGCTGCTAAATATTATTCTTTTCTTCTCCTCAAAATTTAAGTGGGAGGGAGGTGGTAAGAGCTTTGGAGAAATGCCTCTTTCCCATAAAACAAACCCTCCCTTGTTAGTGGAGCTTCTTGAAGCTGAGCCACTTCCTAGCCTAGCTATAACGCTTAATGTTCTTTCATCTCTAGAATTAAATTCAGGAACTGCCTCAACAATTGCCCTTCCCAAAGCTGCAAAAGCAGAGGCAGAGGAAGCAAATCCTGCCGCTGTTGGAAAGTTATTTGAAGTTTTTATGTAGTAGTTGTATTCTTTAACAAAGCCAAAAAGCTCTGAGAGCTTCTCTATAAATTCTTGAACGTTTTTGAACTTCTTATCTTCTCTAGAAATATCCTCTCCATTCAAATTCAAAAAGACCTCTCCTTTGCCTTTCTCAACCTCTAGCTCTGTAGTTGTGTAAAAGCCACTAACAGTAAAGGAAAGACTGCTTTTAGTAGGTAGGTGCCACTTTTCCCATTCAGGGGTTTTTCCCCAATACTTCAAAATAGCTATATTTGTTGGGGCTCTAACTCTAACCATTTTACCACACTCTAAAGGAGAGGGGAAAATTTAAAAAAAAACGGAGCTTTTTTATGGCATGAGCAAAGGTTTTGGTTATGGAAAAGTAATTTTATTTGGAGAGCACTTTGTTGTTTATGGGAAGAAAGCAATTGCAACAGCAATAAGCTTAAAAACAACAATAGAGATTGAGGAAGGGCCTTGGAACATCTCAGGGGAGTTAAAACAAGCCTTTTTGGCTGTTTTGGAAAAGCTAGGAATAGAGAAGAGCTTTAGAATTAATGTTTTGGAAACAGTTCCAATAAAGAAAAACCTTGGGAGTTCTGCGGCAATAATAGTTGCTTTTGTTAGGGCATTGAATGAAAAATATGGTTTGAATTTGGGAGAGGAGGAGATTAATAGTGTTGCATTTGAAGGGGAAAAAGTTATGCATGGAACCCCTTCAGGAATAGATAATAGTTGTGCTGTTTATGGAAAGCCAATTATATTTAAGAAGGGAAATCCTCCTTTAATAGAGAAGCTTGAGAAAAGCCATAGCTTTGACCTCCTAATAATAGATAGTGGTTACAAAAGCCTAACCACAAAGGAGGCTATTTCTCTTTTCAAAAAAAATAAGGAGAGCTTTTCAGGGGCAAATCATTTGTTTGAAGCTTATGATAGAATATTTGAAGAAGCAGTCAATGCATTAAAGTCAGGGGATAAGGAAAAGCTAGGGTTGTTAATGGATTTTAATAACGGATTGCTTAATGCTTTTGGAGTTTCTAGTAAAGGAATAGAGGAGCTTTGTTTTTTAACAAAGAGCTTAGGAGCTTTAGGAGCAAAACTTAGTGGAGCAGGAAGCGGAGGGAATATGATTGCATTGTTTAAAAATAAGGAAGAGGCACTAAAAGCACTAAATATAATAAAGAAGTATGGGTATGACGGGTTTTATGTTAGGATATAAGATTAGGATATAAGATAAAGATGTCAAATAAGGAGATAGGGGAAGGGAGTAAAGAATAGAAAAGGTTTTATAAACTTCCATACATAGTGTTATTAAATGAGTATGAGAGTGGGGTTGAATAAGGAGAGAATAAAGAATAAAATAAAGGAAAAAGCTAAAAGTCTAGAGGGCTCTTTTAAAGAAAAAGCAGTGATTTTGCTAGAGAAAAATAAAAACCCTTTAATTAGGAGACTCTCTCTTGCTTTCCTTATAAAAACAACTGGAAACTCTGAAAAAGAAAGAGTAAAGCTTATGGCTGAGCTGATGGAAAAGCTAGAAGAAAACAATGAATTGATTTGTGCTTGTAAATTATTTCCTTCATTAATAGTTTATGAGAAGGCACTAACAAAAATTGAGAAAAACATAGAGAATGGAAAAGAGCTAAGTTTTGACTCATGGGTTGATTTAATGCGACTTTATTTAGATAAATTTGTATACCTAAATGATAAGATAAGAGATAAACTAATAGTTATTGGAAGTTACTTAAGATTAAAAGAAGAGTATGGTATTATAGAAGAAGAAACAAGAAATTCAGAAAAGAGAAGAATAAATGTTGCTTTAGGAGGGCTTTCTTTAGCAGTCCTAGGTTTTTCTTACTCAATAGAAGCATATCCAATATTTTATATTTCTATTCCAACACTCCTCTATTCTCTAGGAAGTTGGGTTATTGATAAGATAAAGAAACTAGAAAAAGAAGAAAAAATATGGTTCATAGAAAGAGACCTGTTGTTAATAAATGAAGAAGCTCCAAACTCCCCTTACTTCTTTGAAAGACCTAGTGAGAATTAATCCCTAACTCCTTCACCAGTTACTTTGAACACTACTTCTTTTTCAGGAAGGTTTGGGGAATCCACAAGCCTTGTTAAAGTGTGAACATGTCTGTTTAATTTTTGTTGTCTCTCCAACCCCTGGCAAAATTGGTCTTATGGAAGGATATGGGTAGGAAAAAGGGAAAATAGAAAATATTTTTATAATCTTCTATCCATAATGTTGTTAAATGGGAAGTAAAGTGGAAGTAAATAAAGTAAAGTCAAAAAATTTAATAGATGAAAAAAAAGAAAGAACAAAAGAAAAAACTCTACTAATAAATAATTCATTTAAAGAAAAAGAGCTTTTAATAGAAAAAATCAGAAATCCTCTACTTAGGAAAGCATTACTAACTTATTATTGTCATAGAGCCAAAAAACTACCAAATAGAGAAGGGGTAGAAGAAATCATAAAAATCATGGATAAAATAAATGAAAATAAAGAACTAGTCCATATTTGCAAATTATTTCCTTCATTAATAGTTTATGAGAAGGCACTAACAAAAATTGAGAAAAACGCAAGAGCCAAACACATAAAGAGATTGGGTCTAAAGTCATGGGTTGATTTAATGAAAATATATTTGAATAATAGGAAGGTCTTACATACAACAGCAAATGATGATTTAAGAACAAAAATAGAACATAAGTTAAAAGGAGCTATTAATGAGTATGTGGAATATGAGTATAAATGTGGAATTATAAATGAAGAATTAAGAAATAAAAGAAAAAAAGAGTTTTATAAGTTTAGCTTAGCGTCAGGTTCTATATTCATAGGAGGAATTCTATACTTAGCAGAAACAGAAGGCTCTATTATATTTTATGGTTCTCTTTTATATCTCCTTTATTAC
>WAKO01000021.1 GCA_015523325.1 Microcaldota archaeon
CCTTTTATCCAAAGAAAGTAACACCACAGCTGTGTTTAAGCCAGGATCAATTCCAACTATAAAAAACTTTTTTTGATGCAAAGAGGGCACAAACAAATAATAAAATTAGATTTTAAAAAATCTTTCCAAAAAAAGGAAAATTGTGAAAAAATGAAAAAAATAACTATAAAAAGAGAAAAAAAGCTAGAAGAGCACTACATCCTAGGAATAAAAGTAAAGGTTATTGAGAGCAAAATTATAAGAAAAACTCTTTAAATAGCTCTTCATACATTAAAAGGTTAAGGATTAAGGATAGGAAGAGAAGAAAAAGGAAAGTAGTGGGTAGCATGGAAGTATTAAAGGCTAGAATAGAAAAAGCAAAAAGGCTAGATGGTTTTGAAAATAATGAGAACACAAGGAAAGCAATACTCTATTGTATAGAAAAGCTCATTGAAGGGGAAAGGGATTTGGAAAAAATAAAGAAGGAAGCTTCCTCAAAGTTCAATACAAGGGTAATAAAAACCAGCGAGATTTATGCTAACTTTCCAAAAGAGAAATTAAATGAGGAAATAAAGAAACTACTCTTCAGAAAGCCTGTTAGAACAATTTCAGGTGTTTCTCCAATAGCGGTTATGATAAAACCACAGCAATCTTGTAAATGGGGATGTATTTACTGTCCTTTTACAGGGAAAGCTGCAAAAAGCTATACTGGAGAAGAGCCAAGTGCTTTAAGGGCTAGGAGAGTTGGATTTGACCCATATTTACAGGTAAAATCTAGGCTTTACCACTACTCAATACAAGGGCATCCTTCTGATAAAATAGAGCTAATAGTAATGGGAGGAACATTTTTAGCAATGGAAAAGAGCTATAGAAGGTATTTTATAAAGAACCTCTATGACGCATTAAATGATAAAAAAAGCAGAAATATAGCTCATGCAAAGAAAATAAATGAAAGAGCAAAACATAGGGTTGTTGGATTAACACTTGAAACAAGGCCTGATGTTTGTGGAAGGGAGGAGATTAATGAAGCTCTTTACTATGGAGCAACAAGAATGGAGTTAGGAGTGCAAAATCCTGATGATGAGATTTATGAAGCCACAAAGAGAGGACATAGTGTAAAAGATGTCATCAATGCCACAACCTTACTTAAGGATTCTGCATTTAAAATATGCTATCATTTAATGCCCGGTTTACCTTTAAGTAATCCTAAAAAGGATGTAGAGATGTTCAAAAAAATATTTGAGGACCCTTCTTTTAAGCCCGACATGCTAAAGATTTACCCAACCTTGGTTGTTAAACCCTCTATACTTTACACTATGTATGAGAGGGGAGAGTACACTCCTTATGATGTAGAGGAAGCAGCAGAGGTTATAGCAAAAGCTTACAGTTACATTCCTGAATATGTTAGGGTTATGAGAGTGCAAAGAGATATTCCAACAAAGATGATTAGTGATGGAGTGCAAAAAAGCAACCTCCGCCAAATTGTAGAAAGGAAAATAGAGGAAATGGGAATAGAAATAAAGGAGATCCGTTATAGAGAGGCAGGAATAAGGAAAAAAGAATTTTCTTGGAGTAAAGTAAGGATAAATAGAATTGATTATGAAGCTAGTGGAAGCAAAGAGATATTTCTAAGCTGTGAGGATGCAGAAAAAACAATATATGGGTTTATAAGGCTAAGGATAGCTGGAAAAAATGCTTTTAGAAAAGAAATAAGAGAAGGAACAGCTTTAATAAGAGAATTACATGTTTATGGAAGTGAGGCTCCATTAAAAGAGAGGGGAAGAGTACAGCATAGAGGGATTGGATCAAAGCTATTGAGAGAAGCGGAAGAGCTTGCAAAACATGAATTTGGGAGTGAGGAGATGATAATTATAGCTGGAGTGGGAGTTAGGGAATTCTATTATAAGCATGGCTATAAGCCAAAAGGTCCTTATGTTTATAAAAAGCTTTGAAAATTGAGGAATAAAGTTAAGAGAAGCAAAAGTAAATGAGAATTTCTTTCTTTTTTAAACCTAATAGTTAAACTTTTAAACCTAAAACTAAAACTAAATAAGTAATGCTTGATGAAAGGGATTTGAAAATAATAGAGATTCTAAAGGAGGATGCAAGAACTCCTATCTCAGAAATAGCAAAAGAGCTAAACATAAGCAATACAGCTGTAAAAAAGAGGATAAAAAAGTTAGAAAAAGAAGGAGTCATAGTTGGGTATACAATAAAAACAAATGATCAAATATTAGGAAAAAAGAAGGCAATGCTAATAATACACTTAAACCTAGATAAGTTTACTGAGATGGTTAGGTTTATTTTGGAGAGCAATGAAATAGAATCCGCCTATTATAGGAGCTCTTCCACAGGATATATGTTTTATTTAATCACAGAAGAAAAAGATATTAACGAAATAAAGAAAAAAGTTGAAAAAATGGCTAGCGATATTTGTCCTGTCACAATGTTGGAAAAACTTATCTAATTTTAAGCTAAAAAGAGGTGGTTATGTGTTAGAGGTAAAAAACCTTAAAGCATATGTTGGAGAAAAGCAAATAATAAAAGGGGTTGATTTAACTATAAAGGAAGGAGAAGTGCATGCAATAATGGGGCCAAATGGGAGTGGAAAAACAACTCTAAGCTATGTTTTAGCTGGACATCCTAGTTATAGAGGGGAAGGAGAAGCAAATCTATATGGTGAAAATCTATTGGAGCTTTCCCCTGAAGAGAGGGCAAGGAAAGGAGTTTTCTTAAGCTTTCAAAATCCTCCTTTTTTGGAGGGAATAACTGTTCTTCAGCTACTAAAAAAAGCTTACTTCAGAGTAAATGGAATAGAAGATAATAATATAGAGGAGTATAAAAAGATGAGGGAAAAGGTTTCAGAAGGCTTAAAACTCTTAGGATTAGGTGAAGAATTCCTAAAGAGAGAAGTAAACAAAAACTTCTCAGGAGGAGAAAAAAAGAAAGCAGAAATGCTTCAAATGCTTGTGTTAGATCCAAAGCTGGCTATAATTGATGAGGTTGATTCTGGGTTGGATGTTGATGCATTAAAGGCTGTTGGTAAAGCTATAAGATTAATGAAAGACAGGGGGAAAATGATACTTATAATAACCCATTACAACAGAATCCTCCATCATGTTGAGCCAAACTTTGTTCATGTTATGAAAGAGGGGAAAATTGTAAGGAGTGGAGGAAAAGAGCTAGCTAATGAAATAGAGGAAAAAGGATACTCTTTCTAATTTCTCTTTTTATTCTTTGTTAATAGAGAGTTGTAAATAAATAATAGCTTAGTTGTTATCCTCCTTATATCATAATTTAATGCTAAGTTGTAGCACTCTTTAGGTGAAATTGAGCCAACTCTTTCATAAGCTTTAACAAACTCCTCATATCCTGAAAATGAGAGGGAAAGGCTTTTAGTTATCTCCTCTCCTGAAGTGCCTCTTCTAGCTAAAACAGGAGTTCCTCTAGCCAAGGCCTCTAAAACAACTAAACCTTGAGTATCAAACCTAGAAGTAAAAATCAATGCTCTTGCATTCTTATAAAGAAAGCTAAGCTTTTTATCTGAAACAAAACCCAAAAAATCAACATATTTGTGAACTCCTTTCTTTCTAGAAATTTCAATCAATGTTTTTAAGTAGGGGCCCTTTCCTGCTATAACTAGCTTTAAATTTCCTCTCTCAGTGTTATATTTCTTAATAAAAGGAAAAACATAGCTAATCTCCTTTTCCTTAACCACTCTCCCCACATGGAGGAGATAGTTTCCCCTTTTTTTAATTGGAACATGCTTTATGTTCTTCGGAACAAAAATACCATTAGGGAGAAAAATAGCTTTTATGGAGTTTCTCTTCAACTGGTTTACTGATTTTAGGGAAGGAGCCATAACAACATCAAACTTTGGGAAAAGAAAACCTAAATACTTCCATGTAAGCTTTTTTGATAATTTTGAGAGAAGCCTATTTTCTGTGATGTAATGGGTTGCTCTTGAAATATCAGTATGGAAAGTTGTTAAAGAAGGTAATGAAAGGCTTTTTGCGCAAAACAAAGCTGCCCATGCTGTTAAAGCAACGCCATGGTTGTGGATTACATCTATTCCCAAATCCTTTACTTCTTTTTCAACCTCAAAAAAATTAGGAATAGAAAACTTGTAGTCAGGGTAAGGTGGGAACTCTTTGCTCTTAAAATAAAAAACATCTCCCTCCTTTCCCTCCTCTCCATATGGAGAAGGAGTGAAAACAAAAACCTTATGACCCCTTCTTTCAAGTTCTTTCTTTAAATTTAAAAGAGAAACAACCACTCCATCTCTATTTGGCAAATAAGTATCAGTAAAAAAAGCTATTTTAAGCTTATTGTGTTTTTTTCCATTAAGTTTCTCTCTCCTAATTTCATTTCTCATGTTTTTTCTCATGTTTTCCCCACTAAAAGAGAATTTTAAATTAATTTATTATCTCACTGCTTCATAATCCTTCTCATCC
>WAKO01000022.1 GCA_015523325.1 Microcaldota archaeon
GAAAAAAACCAAAAAGAAGTTAAGAGCAATAGTAAAATTAAAAGAAAAAAACAAAAAAGAGATTAAAAACTTAAAAGAATAAAATTAAAGAAATAGGAGGTGTTCTTTTGGCTTCTTTAAGCATAGGAAATGAATACATGCTTGTAAACTTTGATGATTCTTTTAGGCTTAAGGATTTTTATTATCCTTATGTTGGATTGGAAAACCATGTTTTAGGAGAGCTTTTTGGAAATAAACATAGGATAGGGGTTTATACAAAAGAAGGTTTTTCTTGGTTAAATAAGAAGGAGTGGGATATAAAAATAAACTATTTGGAAGACACTTTGGTTGGAAAGATTAAAGCTATTAATGAAAGGCTAGGAGTTGCTTTATCAGTAAACACCACAGTCCACCATATAAAACCGGTGTTTTTGAATAAGGTTACGGTAACTAATTTCTTTCCTTATGAAAGAGAGATTAAGGTTTTCTTCTCTCAGAGCTTTAATATTTATACTTCTTTGTTAGGAAATACTGTTTATTATCATCCTCTTGAAAAAGCGATTATATTTTATAAAGGAAAAAGATACTTCTTAGTTTCTGGTTTTAATGAGGGGAAAGAGTTTGATGATTATGCTTGTGGGGTTTTTGATAAAGAGAAAGGGCTTTTAGGAACTTATAAGGATGCTGAAGATGGAGTTTTAAGCAAAAATCCAGTGGAGCATGGTTCTGTAGATTCAGTTGTAGGATTTACTCTAAAACTTATTCCATCTTCTTCCAAAAGCTTTTATTATTGGATAGCTGTTGAAAAGAGTTTTAGGAGAATCAAGGAATTGAACAATTTTGTTAGAGAAATGGATGCGGGAATTTTAATCAATGAAACAGCTCTTTATTGGAGAAAATGGTTAAAGGAAATTTGCTTTGCTGATTTAAGTAAGAAAGTTATAAGATTGTTCAAGCATTCTCTCCTAATAATTAGGCTACATTCTGATTCACAAGGAGGAATACTGGCTTCTGGAGATAGCATAGTTGGTTTTAAGAAGGACAATTATGCTTATGTTTGGCCTAGAGATGGGGCTTTAGTTGCTAGAGCTTTGGATAGGATGGGTTATAAAGAAATAACTAATAAGTTTTTCTCTTTTTGCGCTAAAGTAATCTCTAATGATGGATATATGTTACAGAAATACAGACCTGATTACTCGTGTGGCTCTACTTGGCATCCTTGGATAAGAGAAGGAAAGTTCCAACTTCCTATTCAAGAGGATGAGACTGCTTTGGTTTTATATGCTTTATGGAAAAATTATGAGAAGTATGGAGACGATAAGTTTGTTCTATCTGTTTATGAGGAGCTAGTCAGGAAACCTTCTGAATTCTTACTCTCTTTTAGAGATAAAGACTTGAAGCTTCCTTCAGAGAGCTATGATTTGTGGGAAGAGAAGTTTGGCATTCATACATTCACCGCCTCAACAGTTTATGCTGGTTTAAAAGCAGCTGAAAATTTTGCAAAAGAGTTTGGTTATGATTACATAAAGTTTAGAAAGGCTAGTGAGGAGGTTAGGGAAGGGATTCTCTCCTATTTGTTTGATAAAAAGAAGGGTGTATTTATAAAGAGGATATTCAAAAAAGATGGTGAATGGCATAAAGACCTAACCCCAGATATTAGCAATGGTTATGGAATTTTTGAATTCAATATCTTAGATGTTTTTGATAAAAGAGTTGAATCCACAATGAAAGAGTTAGAAGAAAATTTGAGAGTAACAACTAGTGTAGGGGGATTTGCTCGATATAAGGGAGACAAATATTATTTGGAGAGAGAGGACCCAAGAGTTCCGGGGAATCCATGGTTTATATCAACCCTTTGGTTAGCTGTTTATTACATTGAGAGAGCAAAATCAAAGGAAGATCTGGAAAAACCAAAGAAGTTGTTGGAATGGGTTGCTAAACATACAACCCCTTCTCTTTTACTCTCAGAACAATTAAACCCTTATAATGGCTCTCCTTTATCAGCCACTCCATTAACTTGGAGCCATGCAGCTTTTGTTGTTGCTGTAGTTAAATATTTGGATAAAATGGAGGAACTAGGCCTTTATGATGTTTTTTGTAATAAAAAGGATTAAGTAAAAAAGTGAAGAAAAAGCTAAAAAATTAAAGAAAATTGTGTAGATGTTAATGAGTTGTTAAGGGGTTGTTGTATTTGTTCCTTCACTTAAATTTTCCTCTATTCCTTCTATTTCCTCTGTAACATTTAACAGCTCCTCAAGCTCCCTTATCTCCTCAGTTAAGTTTTCCTCAATTTGATCAAGCTCTTGATTTTCTACTTCTTCTGTTTCTTCTCCCAAATTTTCTTGAATTTGCTCCTCTTGCATTTGCATTTCCTCCATTTGTTGATTTGCGACACAACCAGCAAGTAACAACAAAGCTAGAAAAGAAAGGTAAAACAATGCTTTCATTCTATCCCTCCCTAATTGATTCTTTTAGTCTTTTTATTAATTCTTTTATTTCTCCAAATATCTCTTTTGTTTCTTTAACAACACCTCTTATTTCTTCCCTTGCTTCTTTTAAAAGAGCTCTTAGCTCTTCTCCTTCAGCTTGTTCAAGCCTCTCCTCAATTTGGTCAATCCTTTCTTCAAGCTCTCTCAATCTGTTCTTAATTTCTCCTAACCTTTCTCTTGCGAATGAAACATCCTTACCTTTTTCTTCAATTCTCTCTAAAACATTCTCTATTTTTTCTAGCGCATTTTCTATTCTCTCTGTTATTAAGTCTGCTTTCTTTAGGGTTAATTCAACCATCACTTTAACTCTTTCCTCTTTATCTTCCTCTAAACTTTCCTTTACCTCCATTATTCTTCTTTTCACCTCAAGCTCATTCCTAGATTTTTCAATTTCTTCTTTCTTTTTCTCCAACATTTCTTTTTTCTCCTCTAGTTTCCTCTTTATTCTCTCATATTCCTCTTCAGGAAGCTTATCTTTGTTTTCCTCCAACTTTTCTTTTGCTTTTTCAATTCTTTCAATGGCTGTTAATATTCCTATCCCTGCCTTTTCTTTTGCAACCTCTAATCCTCTAATCCTAATCGGTTTTTCCTCTTTTTTTTCTTCTTTCTCTCCAGTTTCTTGGGTTGCTTCTTCCTCCATATTGTTTTCTTTTTCTACTTCTTCTTTAACTTCCTCCATACTTTTCTCTTCTTCAACTTCACTTTCATTTATTTCTCCATGCATGACTGGAAATGCAACACTTATCAACAAAAGCATAGCCATGATTGCCAAAACCTTCATTTTATCCCCTCTTTCCTACATTCAATTTAAGTTAGCACTACTTAAACCAATAAAAATCTTTCTTTGTAGAAAAACATATAAGCTAGAGGCTTAGAAAAGCCTTAGCTTTGGGAACCTAAGAAAGGCCTTTCTGGAGGGTTCACGGGGGGCACGGCCCCGTGATGAAAAAGGCTTAGAAAAGCCTTAGCTTTGGGAACCTAAGAAAGGCCTTTCTGGAGGGTTCACGGGGGGCACGGCCCCGTGAGGGCAAGGCCCAAAAAAGCATCTGAGGGCCTTAGCTTTGGGGTGCCTAAAAATGACCATTCGGGAGGGTTGATAAGGGGGGCTTGGCCCCTTATAGCGGCAGTAGTCTAGGGGTAGGACACGGCCCTGCCACGGCCGAGGCCCGGGTTCAATTCCCGGCTGCCGCATTACTCTATTATAACAACATCTCTGGTGGAGTCATAACTCATTATTGCATTTACAGAGATTGATTTAACTTCTATGTTCTCCCCTATGTTTGCAAGTCTTTGTAAGCTATATTGATTTGCTTTCTTAAATATAAAACAAGGCTCTATGGCCTCTCTAGGGGCTTCTTCATAAAAGTAATCTCTACAAGTTTTTGCGTAAGCTATAAAGTCTTCTTCTCCTAAATTAGAGGCTTCAATAACTATGGGAAACTCTATTTTCTTTTCAACCTCTGCCTCAACTCTTCTCTCTAAGTTATCAAATATAGATGACAATATTAGTGAAACTAAAGCTAATATTAGAATGGCTATGAATACTCTAACTACTACTTCAAATGCTAATTCAACCATTTATTATCACTTCCCCATCCTCAATAAAAACTGTTATTGAGTTTGTTTCTCCCTCTATGTTTATTGAAAAATTCTCTAAAGACACTCCATTATTTTGAAGTTCCTTCTCTATATAAGTTTTATTTAACTCTTCCTTCAATAAAATTGAGGTGTAATTTGTTTTTCCTAAATAAACCTCTATTATTTTCTCTATTGCTTTCTCTTTTTCTAATTTTAATGGAGGTTTTACCAAAGTTGTTGATAGGTATTCAACTTGAGGTAAAAATGCTAGAACTAGTGCAAATAAGCTTAATGAAAGGATTATGTATACTACAGCATCTAAAGCAATTTGCACTTTTAATCCCCTCTTTATCTCAATATAACAGTAAATGTTTTGGTTGTCTTGTTTAAATATATTTCTCCATAACTTCCCTCTCCAATAACGCTTATGTTCATTCTTTTTAACTCTTCTTTTGTGTAAGGAATAAATCCTTCATAACATTTGTATTCACACTCATTCTTAAATTTTTCAAAATCCACCTTTGTTTTTTCCCACACATTGCTTATGAGTATAACTAGGGAGATTGCTATTAATGCAGCTATGGCCTCAACAAGAAATGAGGAAAATCCTTTCATAGATATATCACACTCAAGTTTATGAAGTATGAAGAAAGCAAATAAGTTAGTGTAAACACAACAAAGGCTTTAAGCATATTTTTCGCTAACTCTGTGAAAAAGTAAAACACATCCTTCCTTCCTTCTAGTTTTATTGAGAAATATGTTAAGATTATTGTCATTTCGAAGGTGTAGAGAGCTAGTATTAATGTTAGATAATAGGTTTCAACCTCTATGCTAAAGAATTCTAGCTCTTGAGTTCCTAGTATTCCTAAGATTACCTCTAAAGAATCGGAAAAAGAGGCTGAAACAGCAGCTATAATAGGGATTATTAGTATGAGGAGGAGTTTTGAGGATTGATAGAGCTCCTCATTTATAAACCTTATTTTCTCCTCCGCTTCTCTCCTTAAGTTAAAGTAGTGAGATATAACTTCTGAAATCTCTTCAACAATATCCTTTTTGCTAGCTTCCCTAAGTATGTCTAAAAAGTAGGAGTAGTTTGACAAAACTTGGGAAGTGCTTAAGTTATCTTTTCCTAACAAAAACATCTTTGAGTTTAAGTTTATCCCTTCTTTTTTTTCAGCCTCAATCATAGCCCTCTCAAATATAACCCCTTTTGCTAATTGTTTTGCTAAAACCATGAAAAATGCAGGAAATTTTTCTATTAATTTGTATTTCTCTATCAAATCTTTGTAATCCTCCCTATATATTAAGTGGGTGAGGGCATAAAATGCTAAAGAAGCCATAAAGAAAGAAGTTAGGGTATAAACACTGTTTTGAGAGAAGAAAGAAATTAGCAGAGCTAAAGAAAATAAGATAAAGAATAGAATTGCTGTGTATTGAACTTGTTTGTCTTTTATTGAATAGAAAGATGGTTTTGGTATTAGATGGATAGTGTAATACTCAAGCATAGCTAGGGAAAGTAGGGGTAAGAGGATGTTAAAAACAACAAAAATGCTTGGAGTGTTTATTAGTTCTTCTAAAAATATTACTGCTAATGGAAGGAGGATAAGCAAAAACACTGGGAATACAACTAATATAGAAAACACAACCCTTATTGGATTTACGGACTTGCTACTCTTTTGTAGTATTAAGGAAAATATTGAATTTCCATGATATGTTAATGATTTCTTTATCCCCTCTAAAACATTTTTCCTCTCTTTTAGAGAGTTTTTTAACAACAAAACAACATCTGGAAATGAAGGATCAACTTGTTGTATAAATCCTTCTTTAAATTCTTCCTCTATCTTTTTGTTTTTTGATTTTGTTAGGTTTTTCCAAACCTTTCTTTTAACTTCTTTTATGAATTCACTGTTTAGCCTTTCCAAAGATCTTAATGAATATTTTAAGGAGTTAAACACATCCTTGTAAATATAAGAGAAAGAAGCTAGAGTTAGTGAGAATATAAAGGAATATTCAAGCTCTTTATGCTTTGTTTTCTCTAATTGGTAGTGAGGGTAAAGATAATATATTATTCCTAGAGAAATTGGGATAAATATAAGGATAGGGGTGAAAAGTCTAGATAAGAAGTAAAACACAACAAATAGAAATAAAAATACTAAGAGAGCCTTTAATTTTCTTTTTTCCATACTATCCCTGATTTAATGCATCTTTTCTTTCAACTCTTTTTTGAATTCTTCAAAAGGTTTCTTTTCCTCTAACTTTGAAATGAAAATAGAGTTGTACTTTATAACTTTTTCAGGAGATAGGGCAGTGGGATCTTTTTTTGAGAGTTCTATGATGTACTTTATTTGCTTCTCTTTCTCTTTTATCATCTTTATTAGATCTTTTTTACTAAACCTTGAGGGCATATGGGAAGCTATTTTTTCTAATACTCTGCTTTTTTCCAATTTGTATTGGTATTTCCCTCTTGAATAGCCAATTATCTCTAAAAATGCTTTTTCCTTTAGAGGGTCTTCTTGCCATTCTTTCTTTAGCTCAGTTATTCCTATTAGTTTTCTTTCCCTCCTTTCTGTTGAAGGAGTTTTAAGTAAAGAGAGCATAACTATTACATCAGTAGCTTTAAATGACGTTTTCTTTACTCCTAAATCATTTGTTACTCTATCATAAACTCCATATGGGGATTCAGCATGAATTGTTCCTCCAACAAAGTTGGATAAAGCCCCTACCCTCATAGCCTCGTAAAGAGCTAAGGTTTCCTCTCCCCTAGCCTCTCCTAATATCAAGCAAGAATCTCCAAGTCTTAGAGATGCTTTTAATGCATCTTTAGCTTCTATATAATATTCTGAAATAGAGAGAAATGATTTGCTTTTTAATGAAACTACATTGTAGTTGTTCTTTATTAGGGTTGATAGAGGAAGCTCCAAAGTGTCCTCTATTACAAGAATCCTATATTTTGATGGAAGTTCAAATAATAAAGCGCCTAACAAAGTTGTTTTTCCACTTCCTCTTCCTCCAGCTATTAACATTGAAATTCCAAAGAGGGAGACAATGCTTAAGTAGGCTGCAGCCTCTAAAGGCAATGTTCCGCTCTTAACCAAAAATGGAAGGGTTATTGGAACCTCTCTATGTTTTCTTATTGCTATTGATATTCCTTCTGTGTTTAGAGGAGGATGTACTAAAGCCACTCTTACCATTGACTTTCTGTGAGAAATGTTTCCATCCAATACAGGGTGGGTTTCGTCTAGAGGTTTATTGTTTTCTAATTTTATTTTTGTTACCCACTCCTCTATGTTTGAAGTTGTAGGAAATATATTTGTCTTCATTTCCTCAAAATCATTATGATAAATATATATTGATTCTTCCCCTCTGTTAACATAGATATCTTGGATTTTTTCATCTAATAAGAGAATGTCAATAACTCCATACCCCACAGTATTTCTAGTTATAATGTGAATTAGCTTTTTTGTTAGCTCAGGAGTTATCACAAACTTTTCTTCCTCATTTTTTTCTTCCTCTCCTCCTTTATCTTTCCCCTCATTAGGATTTCCAATTAGTTCTTCCAAGTTCTCAACTAAATACCTTCTAACCATGTTTTCTACTATTTCCTTAGGATTTTCTTCTTCTAGGAGGTTAATGTTTTCTTCTATTTTATTTATTATTGATTTTACTAGTCTCTCCTCCATTTCACTCAAGCTAAATTCAGAAGGAATTAAGTAATAATAGTTTTCTATACCCTCTTTATAAACTACTACAGAAGACCCATCCTCTAAGTCATAGGAAAATAACCTTTTTGCTTTAAAGTTAGAAAACATAGTTGAAGAGAGTTTGCTTCTTTCAAAAGGAATCAATTCAAAGTGTTGTTTATACAAATCTAGTTTTTCCATTCTTTTTATTAATTCTTTTATTGCCAACCTATAATCTTCACATTTACAGTTAGACTTTTTTAGTTCTGATTTGAGCTCTTTGTAAAGTAGATAGGGATTATAAATCAAGCTGTCTAGCTCAATTTTACAAGAGCATTTTTTTGCTATCTCATTAAGATAAGCTTTAAAGCTTGTTATTAGGTTTAGGTAATCCTTTGCTTTTTTTATTTCAACCTCTGGATAGGTTTTTATTGTGGTTCCGTAAAATGTTATCTTTTCAACTATTGGCGTTTTTTCTATCTCTTTTAGAAGTATTTCTAAATTATTCTCTCCTTTATCCTTTAATTTAAGTTCCATATCAGTAGTTTAATGATATTTTTATTAAAAAGTTTACTTGAATTTGTTTTAGATAGGGGGATTTTATGAGGTTGGATAGCCTTTTAGCTATTGATCTTGCAGGAACTCCAAAAAATAGGAGTGGTTTAGCTTATTTTAAGGGAAGAAATATAATAACGGTTTCTCTTTATTCTGATGAGGAAATCTTGGATGTTGCTTTATCTGAAAGGTTTAAAGTTATTGGTATTGATGCTCCTCTTTCCCTTCCTAAAGGCAGGGTTTCATTGGAAGAAAAAGGGCCCCATTTCAGAGAGTGTGATTTGCTTTTGAGAAAGAGAGGTTATCGCTTTTTCCCTCTAACTCTTGGAGGAATGAGGAAGCTCACTGATAGAGGAATTTCTCTAAAAAACATATTGGAAAAAGAAGGAAAGACAGTTTATGAAATATTTCCCGGAGCTTCTTTGGATGCTTTAGGGATTAAAAGAAAATCTTCAGAAGAGGTTAAGAGTTTTGTCAAAGAGCTTTCTTTTAGGGAAAATATAACAAATTTGGATGAGAGTGATGCTGTAATAGGTTTGTTGACCCTCTATTTTTTGTTTAAAGGCCAATCAGAATTTTTGAAAGGAAGAGATGGTTCAATTTTGGTTATAAAACCCCAACAAAAATTTAAAAATTCTAACACAAATAGAAAAACAAATAAATAAACCCTAAAATAATCTAGGAGTAAAGAAGATTAAAAAAGAAGCTTAATGTGAAAAAATGAAAGTTCACATAAGGACTTATGGTTGCACTCTAAACCAAGCAGATTCAGATGCGATGGAGGCAAGGTTAAAGGCTAGTGGCATTGAGATTTCTGGAGAGGAGGAGGCAGATGTTATCGTGGTTAATACTTGTGCAGTAAAAGATGCTACCGAGAAAAAACAGCTCTTTTTTTTACAAAACATAGATAAACCTTTAGTTGTTGCGGGTTGTTTAACCTACAATAAAAACCTTATAAAGAAGATAGTTCCAAAAGCTTCCTTGGTTTCTACTGGAGCTATATCAAAGATAAATGAAGCTGTTCTTAATGCTAAGAAAGGAATTGTTAAGGATTACATATTTTTTGAAGAAAAAAAGAGGAGGGTCTTAGTAAGAAATGGTATTGCAAGAATAGCTCTTCAGGATGGATGCACAGAGTTTTGCACTTTTTGTGCAACAAAACTAGCAAGACCAAAACTTATTAGCGAATCTCCTAGGAGAGTTTATGAGATGATTAAGGAGGCTATTGAGAAAGGGGCCTTTGAGATACAGCTTGCAGGAATGGATACAGGGGCTTATGGATTGGACATAAAAACAAATCTTTATGAGCTAATGAAAGGTATAGAGAGAAATTTTAATGATTATTATGGTAGAATGAGAGTAGGTATGCTTAATATGGTTCATATAAATAGGATAGGTTACAAGCTTTTGGAAGCTTTTGAGGGGAAAATATTTTACAAGTTTTTCCACCTTCCTGTTCAATCTGGAAGTCAGAGAATCCTTGATTTGATGAAGAGAAGGCATTCAATTGAAGATTTTTACAAAGCCGTTGAATTTATAAGGAGAAAATATCCTCATTCAGTTATTTCCACAGATATAATAGTTGGTTTTCCAACTGAAGAGGAGGAGGATTTTGAAAAAACAATAAAGCTTTTAGAAGATCTGGAGATAGATGTTGTTAATCTCTCAAAGTTTTCTCCCCGCCCCTTCACAAAGGCTTCAAAAATGCCTCAACTAGATCCTCAAATAATTAAGAGAAGAAGCAAAGAATTAAGCGAGATTATAAAAGAAATAGGGTATAGAGTTAACAAGAGATATGTTGGAAAAGTGTTTGATGTTTTGGTTACTGAAGAAGCAGAGAATTTGTTAAATGGAAGGAAAGTAACAAAAGGAAGGACAAACTTCTATAAGCAAGTTGTTTTGGATAGAAGAGTAGAGCTAGGAAAATGGGTTAAAGTAAAAGTTGTAGACAACACTTCCACAAGCCTTTTGGCAGAAGTAATAGAGAACTAGCTAGCAATTTGTGTTGGAATTTATGCGTTAGATCCAATTTGTTGCTCCAATTTAGTGTTTATTTACTCTTAATAAGGGGAAAAAATGGATTATGTGGAAAAAGTTCTGTCATTTCTCTTCTCCGCTAGCTATGAATTTCCAGAGATTTCTATAGTAGAGGCTAAAAAGTTGTTTTTATCAATTCTTTCCGAGGGAGATTTAAATTTAAAAGAGCTTGGAGAGCTTGAGCTCTCTTCTTTGAAGGTTTCCCTAATTATTTCTTCTCTCTCAAAAAACGAATTCTTGAGAAATAAGTTTGCTGTTGTGCTATCAAAATTTCTTCATAAGAAGATAATAGATTTGGAAGGAAAAGAATTAGAGAGGCTTGCAAATAAATTAGGGATAGAAGTGGAAAGCCTATGGATGGAGGTTTCCCATTATTTAGAATACTCCCCAAACAGTATTGACTATAGCTTATTTTACAAGGACGTTTTTCAAGGAAAGGTTAGAGTTAGTGAACATGAGCTTAAGAGGATAATTCAGGAGTTTATTTACAAAAAACTAAGGAGCTTTATGAAAAGCTTTAATCCTTCTGTTTTGGATGCTCAAACATTGAATAAGATTAAAGAAGCTGTAAGTTTTTTAGAAAATGAGATTCCTAAGTTCTCAAAATCAGTTGAGATAAAGAAGGTTTCTTCTCATCCTCCTTGTATAAATAAAATAATGAAACGCTTAAAAAAACATGAAAATCTTTCCCATTATGAGAGATGGGTTTTAGCAATTTATTTGATAAATTTAGGAGTTCCTATTCCCCAAATAAATGAGCTTTATAAAAATCTTCCAGATTATAAAGAAAAGATAACTCTCTACCAATTAAATCATATAAAGGAGAAAGGCTATTCAATGCCATCTTGCAGTAAGATGAGAACTTATGGGGTTTGTGTTGGTTGTGATACTAAAAACCCTATGGAGTGGGTTTATGGAAGTAAAAGAATGGATAAAAAGAAGAATAAGTGAATACTACTCCACTTTTAGGTTTCCTACTACCAACTTATCTAAAAGAGAGTTTGGAATAGGGGATTTTGGAAAGAAAATAGAGAGAAGACACTTTTGCTTTAATGGAGAAGATGAGTTAAAGGGATTTTTAATAAAAGAGGCCCCTCTTTACTTAAGCTATTCCTCTTCTTTTTATAATTTTCCTTGTAGAACTCCTATGGAGGCAAAAGAGAGGGTTGGAACAGAGTTAATATTTGATATTGATAGTGAAGATTCCTCAAAAGAGAGCTTAATGAAAGCAAAGGATGAAACTCTTAAACTAATTGATATTCTTAGAGAGGATTTTGGGGTTAAACATTACACCTTAAACTTTTCTGGAAATAGAGGATTTCATCTCCATATTCATGAGAAGAGGTTTTTCAACTTATCCCAAGAGGCAAGGAAAAAACTTGTTGAATACCTCTTAGGAGAGCTAGATCATTCAAAGTTTTTTTCTTCAACAGAACACAAGATAATTGGTCCAAAGCTTGGAGATAGGGGCTATAAAGGAAGGTTTGCAAAAAAGCTTTATGAAATTGTTGAAGAGGGAAGAAAGTTCAAAGCCCATAAAGATAAATGGAGGAAGGCATTGATGGATGGAAATTATTCTGTTTTGCCTTTTTCTTTTAGTGAGCTAATTAGAAAAACTGAGTTTTTAAAGGATTTAATAATGGTTAGGGTTGATGTGGATGGTGCTGTTACCTATGATTTATCAAAGCTTATTAGAGTTCCTAACTCAATACATGGCTCAACAGGGTTTGTTGCAAAGATAATAAGGGAGGGGGAAATTGAAGAGTTTAATCCCTATGAACAAGCTCTTCCTTTTGGAGAGGACGAAAAAGTTTTGGTTAAGTTTCTTAAGTCTGTTAGGTTAATAGGAGAGAATGAAGTTAAAGTTAAGGGGACAAAAGAAAGAATAGAAAAATCACTTGCTTTTATTTTAAGCTTAAGAGGATTTTGCATCCCTATTGAATAGTATGGGAACAAAAACTTTAGTAATAGTAGGCTAGAAAAAGGGAAAAATTTAAATAAAAACTACCACTTAAATATAAATTAACACGGCTTTTAATAAAAATCTAAAGATCATATATAACAAATAAAGTTGAAAAAATGGTTGGATTAGCAAATAATAAGGAAGGAATTGGTTTTATTGTTGAAAGAGTAAAGCGATATTTGGAAGAATTAAATGTGGTTGAGCTTAAAAACCTTCTTAACTCTCTTTCTTTAGAGGAGATTGAAGAAGTACTTGCAGCTTTACCTCCAGATGAAAGAGGATTGGTCTTTAGAATATTGCCAAAGGATAAAGCAGAGAAATTATTTACTAGGCTTAGCGAATATGCTCAGAATAATATAATAAGTAAGATGAGAAACATAGCAAAGATATTTGAGGATCTGCCTCTTTCTCAAGTTGCTGATATAATAGATGAGTTACCCCCTTCCTTAGCGGTTTCTTTGCTAAAAGGAATTCCAAAGGAAGAGAGAAAAAGCGTAATAAAAATTCTTGGCTATGAGGAAGGGACGGCAGGAAGGTTAATTACTCCTTATTTCATTAAGGTTAATATAAACGATACTGTGGGAAAAGCTTTGAGAAAGGTTAGAGAAAATGCAAGTGAAATTGACAATCTCTCTTATCTTTATGTGGTTAATGAAGAAGGAAAGTTTATTGGAGTTGTTGAGCTAAAGGATTTGCTTACAAACAGCCCAAAAAGGAGAATAAAGAATTTAGTTAAGCCCTTCCCTTATGTTTTTGCAAAAGAAGATCAAGAAGTAGCAGTAAGAAAGATGCTTGAAGAGGATGTAATTGAGCTTCCAGTAGTGGATTCTGAAATGAAATTAATAGGAGTAATTCCTTCTGATGAGTTGCTTGAAGTTGCAGAAGAGGAGGCTAGCGAGGATATAGAGATGCTTGGAGGAATTTCAAGAAGTGAAGAATATAGTTATTTTTATAGTGATCTTAAGGAGAGGCTTGTTTCAAGGCTTCCATGGTTGGTGGTTCTTCTTTTGGCTGCTCTCTCCTCTGCAACAATAATCTCAATTTATAAAGAAAGCCTTGAAAGAGCCATAATATTGGCAGCTTTTATTCCCATGATTTTGGGGACTGGAGGAAACACAGCTTCTCAAGTTGTTGCTTTGGTTGTTAGGGGTTTAGCAACAGGAGAGGTGACGAAGGAAAACGCAATTACAATCCTTAAGGAGGAGTTGAAAACTATTTTTTCTCTAGCCGTCCTTTTAGGAACCCTTGGGTTCTTTATCTCTTTTTTTGAGTCCAACTTGGCAATAATAAGCTTAATTGTTTCTCTCTCAATCTTCTCTGTAGTTATTGCTGCAAACTTAGTAGCTTTTATATTCCCATTTATTTTGAAGAGGATTGGAATAGATCCCGCTGTTGCTTCAGGCCCTCTAGTTACAACCATAATAGATAGTTTAGGCTTACTCATTTTCTTTAATGTAGCAAACCTAGTTTTAACTTACTTTAATTTCTGAGTTTGTTTTTTTGAATGAAAATAGTAGAAAGAGCTTAATGCTTTTACAGCTTCTTTAGGAGTTTGAAAGCAAGCAACTCCTGAAGAGGTTAGAAGTTCTCTAAATTGTGAGGCATTCCCTCCTCCAGGCACAACAACAAATAATGGTTTTTTCTTTTTAGAATAATAAACTAGAGGGGAAATCAAATCATCCCCAATGTAGGGGCTTTGGAACAATATGTTTAGGATTATTGCATTAACATTTCCATCATTCATAAAAACTTCAATGGCTTTTACATACCTCTCCTTCTCAGCATCAGCTATAATATCTAGAGGGTTTGTAGGGGTTGCATAATCAGGGAGGAATTTTGATAATTTGGAGAGGGAGCTTTTTTCTAGTTTTGCAACTTCCATCTCTGCTTTTTCTACTTCATCACTACATAAAACTCCCAAGCCTCCTCCATTAGTTATTATTCCTATTCCCTTCCCTCTCATCTCCCATTCTCTATTTGAAAATGCTTTTATTAGATAAAACATCTCTTCTACTCCTTCTACTTCAATAACCCCTGTTTTTTTGAAAACTGCTTTGTATGCCAAATAATTTCCTGCAATAGCCCCAGTGTGGGTTTTTGCAGCTTCTTTTGCTTTCCCAAATTTCCCAGCTTTTAGTGCAATTATTGGTTTTTTGGAGTTTCTTAGTGCTTCAATAAATCTCTCTCCTTCTTTTACTCCTTCAATATATAGAATTATAACCTCACTTTCTTTATCTCTATTCAAATATTCAATAAAGTCACTTTCATTAAATCCATAAGCATTTCCATAAGAAATAAACTTGTTTATTCCAATCCCTTCCTCAAAAGCTTTGCTTAACAAAACTACTCCAATTCCTCCACTTTGGCTTATAATAGAAACCTTCCCAAAATGGGGTCTGTGAAGCTTATGAGGAGGGAAGAATACGCAATCAAGCCTGTTCTTATTATTTATAACTCCTATACAATTAGGCCCAATAACATTTAATCTCTCTTTTTTTATGAGTTTTTTCAGCTTTGTTGCGAGATTTTTATTTCCGCTCTCTTCAAATCCTCCAGCTATAACTACAAAGTTTTTTATTCCTAAACTACTTCCCTCTTCAACAACTTTAACAGCGTTTTTTGCAGGAATTGCTATTATTGCAAGATCTATTTTTTTGTTTTTTAGTTCTCTTAAGTTTTTGTAGCATTTTCTCCCTTCTATTTCTTTATATTTTGGATTTACAGGAAAAACCTCTCCTAAAAAGCCATTACTTGTGAGAGTTCTATAAATTATTGATCCAACTTTATTGGGATTTTTGCTAACCCCCACAATAGCTACCCTTTTTGGGTTTAGTAGTTTTTCTATCCTCCTATAACTCTTCATCTATTCAGATTCTAATTTAAGATTTTAAAATTTAGTAGGTTATGTAGGATTAAGTGGGTTGGAGGTTTTGTTTAAACCCCAACCACAAGCCTTAATGCACTTCTCAACCCTGGACTTAATCCAGCTGTTATTGCTATTGCATAGAGGAATTTTTTGTCAAACTCATTCATTTTCTCTTTTTCAACAAAGTAGGCAAAAATAAATGCAACTATAGCTTTGGTCAGGAAGAAGGCAAAATAGCCGAAGTTCTCTCCTATAAAAGATGCTAAAACATGTTGTTCTCCATAACCAAAGAACTCTATTGCTATGAATGTTGATGCTCCATCTATGGAATGGGCTAGGGTTAGTAGTGCTGGTAGGTATTTTTTGAAGTATAGGAATGTAGCCCCAAATACCAAAGCACTTAAAAAGGCTATTCCTATTAACGCCGTTAGGTTTTGAAAGTGAGGAACTAATATTATTAAGTGAAGTACTGTTAAGAAGCTCCCAATAGCTAGTGTCAGATTTTTTATTTTAAACTTGTATTCAATAGCTAAGCTTATTAGAAATAGGGAAGCAGTAAATATGTAGATAAAAGGACTTATGTTAAAGAAGTTATATTCATATAAGCTGTTTATTAACTCTCCAAAAAATATTTTGTCTGTAGCGTCTGTAACTACTCTTTTACTAGCTCCAAAAGCTATAAAGCTAGTAAGCGATAAGAAAAAATAATTATCTAATTTTACGTTATGTTTTTTGAATGCTTTGTAAATAAAATAAAGAATTATTAGAGCAATTCCTATGTAAACAGTTGTATTAACTACATTATAACCACTCCTCTCCACCATTGGAGCTATGAAGTATTCCTCTATAAAACCATCTATCATTGAGACCCTCCTTTATTTGTAAGTTGTAGTGAAACTGCTAGGAAACTAAATATAAATGTTACGATGAAATTTACTTAAATCCCAATTTTTTCTATTTATGAAGTATTGTGTGGGTTCCTATTGTTTTATATATGAAGAGCAACCCAGCCAATAAATAAAGAAAATTTCCAACTCCTAAATAGCTTATTAGAAATCCTGAGCTAGATGTTAAAATTGCCTGTAAGATTTGAGAGGGAAGAGTTAGCAAAGCTATTTCTAAAGAAATATCTTTTTTATGATTAATTGATTCTTTATAAATTATGTCTTCACTAAATCTTAGTATTTTTCCAAAGCTTATTCCAAATAGTATGGAGGAAAGATAAACAAATCCTTTTGAATTTAGTGTTAGCAAAAATGAGGCCAATAAAAATGCTGCAAATGAGCTTAGGTTGAGTAAATGCGATACTCCTTTACTTATTAGACTTAATCTCTTTACTTTCTTCTCCTGAAGTATATCATCCACTTTCCTCCTAAACAAGAGCATTACTCCACTAATCAAATATATTATTCCCATGTTTATTCCTATTTCAATTAAGCTTAAACCTAAGTACTCCCTGTAAATGAAGGCAAGGATAAAGTTTAGCATTAAGAACATTATCCCATATCCTATTCCTATTAAGAAGCTAGAAAGATAGAATTCTTCTTCTCTAACCCTAAATAGCTCTTTTATCTCTTTCTTTATTTTATTTATCTTAAGCTCTCTTGTTCTCTCTCTTATTAGAGAGGAATCAAATAAATTAACTATTGAGAGAGCAAAAAAAATGAAGAAGGAATTTATTACTCCTATAAAACTGCTTAAAATTAATGAAGCTAAGTTTCCCAAACTTAACCCAATAAAGGATATGCTTATAACTTTTTTTGCACTCTCCTTCCCTCTTTTTCCAAATTTGTAGGCAGCTGTTCTTAGGGTTGCCCAAATAGCTCCTCTTCCAACTCCATCAATTATTTTTCCCAAAGCAACTCCCAGTGTTGTTGGAAAAAACAAATAACTTAAGGATTTTGCAAAGTGGTTAAAGGAATAAACTAGGAGAGTGGGCTTAACTCCCTCTACATCGGCAATTATTGAGAATATTATTCTAGATAAACCAAACATAAGAGGGGAAAGAGCTAGTATTATTCCTATTTCCTCCACTTTAACTCCTATGCTTAATAAAAATAGAGGAATTAGTATGTAAAGCCCTCCATCTATAAAAAATCCTGTTCCAACTATTCTTTCAAGGATGTGGAAATTGTTACTCCTCTTTTTTTTCCTTGACACAAGGAAAAAGGACTAAAAGGTTTTAAAAAGATTTAAAAAATCTAGTTATAAGGAATAACTTTGTGCAGTTTTTGGGCCCGTAGCTCAGCCTGGTTAGAGCGGCCGGCTTTTAACCGGTAGGTCGGGGGTTCAAATCCCTCCGGGCCCGTTCAGTGCCTTGGAAAGACCTCTCTGGAGGGTTCACGGGGGGCAAGGCCCAAAAGAAAAGCATCTGAGGGCCTTAGCTCTGGGAACCTCCTAAAGGCCCTTTCAGGAGGGTTCACGGGGGGCAAGGCCCCGTGAAGAAGGCTTAGAAAAGCCTTAGCTCTGGGAACCTCCTAAGAGCCTTTCAGGAGGGTTCACGGGGGGCAAGGCCCCGTGAAGGGAAGGCTCCTAGGGGCCCATAGCTCAACGGTAGAGCGCCCGCCTTGCACGCGGGAGGCTGAGGGTTCAAATCCCTCTGGGTCCACTTAATTTTCCCACTTTTGGTGGAAAATTATAAAAAATGGTAGTAATATTTGTTTTTAAGGAGTGACAGAGGAGCTGTAATTATGAGTACAAACATAGTAATGATATGTGGAGGGAAAGGTAGAAGGTTAAATTTGAATAGACCTAAAGGCTTTCTTAAGATAAGAGGTAAAGAATTGATAAGTTGACAACTTTTGGAAATATCTAAGTTGAAAGGAAAGGTTAGAATAATGTTTTCATGCAATACTGAAAAACAAATTAAGGAGTACTTAAAAATAATCTCTAAGTTGGAAGATATAAAACGCTTTGATATTACATTTTCTACTCATTCTTATGGCAACCAGATGAATGCTTTTGTTGTTGAGGAAGTAAAAAATTTTATTGAAGGTAACGAATTCTTTATTTGGTCTTACGGAGACCTTTTTTATGAGTACTCTCTACTAAAGAAATTATTGAGTCTTTATGAAAAAAATAGAACTACTGTGCTTACTTTAGGTAGACCAAAATATAGAGACTCTATTTTATATTATCTAGATGTAAACGGCAAGGTTAAAAAAGTAGACGATGAAAGTTCTATAATGCTTAAAAAGAAGTTGGGATTACATATGCCTATTTTAGTATACAATTTTCATTATGATTTCTTATTTGAATGTTCTAAGCAAAAAAGAAGTGAAAATTATTATGTTTGTGGTTTAATTGAAAGAGATGAACTGATTATTGGATTAGAATATAATAAAATTTTTAATGTGAATAATAAATCTGACTTTGTAGAACTTGAGAACTATTTAAGATTATATAAATAAGGGGAATAATGGAAGTTAATTGGCTTAGGAAATGGGAAGAAAGTATTTGTATAGATATTTTTTATGGAAAAAGACTATCTGAAGCTGAAACGGCCATAATCTACTTATATGGAATGCCTGGGAAACCTTTGGAAAAGAATTCTAATTTTGTTAAAGAATTTGTAAAAGAAGGTTTACTTATATTTAGTCCTCATTATAAAGGAACTTATGAGAGTTATTCTTGTTTTAGAATTAGAGGAGCTATGGATACTCTAGAGAAGACTGTAGAATTTATTATGAAGGGCAAAGTAGTTAACTTGTTAAATAGGGATTGTTTAGAGTGGAGACCCAAACATCTTTTTTTTATTGGAGAGAGTTTTGGAGGAAGTTTGGCTTTAATTGCGTCTTCTTTACCTCATGTTGATGGATTGATAGTTTTAGCAGCACCTGTAGATTATGAAGATCATAATAAGACTTATGAAGAAGAGGATATTAGAAGTTTAATAAGATACGTCAATATTTTTTATCCAAACTCCTGGCGTTTTTGTGATGAATATAAGGAACATCCTTTGAAGTTAATAAATGACTTGATTGAAGAGGGAAATCCTAAAAAATACCTAAAAAAACTTAAAAAAAAGAAAGTTCTAGCCATACATGGAAAAAAAGATAAGAGTGTAAATTTCAATAGAAGTAAATTTTTAATTGAGTTTTTAGGGGGAATTAAAGAGGGAAAGAGGGAATTAATTGCTTTGAATGAAGGCCATACTAATTTTGAAAAAATAATCTGCAAAAGCGAAATTAGGAATAAAATAATGACATTTCTTGGGGTTAAAAAATGAGCTTGAAAACCTTATTGAAAAATAAGAGTAACGATTATTCTGCTATTGAAAGAGAATTTGTTAATAAGAATAAAAGGTCTTTTTTATATTTTATCCTGTTTTTTGCCATGATGTGTTTAGAAACGCAAAAATAATAAAATGAATTGGAGAGCGCCCGCCTTGCACGCGGGAGGCTGAGGGTTCAAATCCCTCTGGGTCCACTTAATTTTCTAAGTCCTAACCCTTCCAACCCAAAGAAGTTTGGCTATAATAATAGCCATAAATCAGAAATATGGCTAGTTTATTAGCCAAAAATCCCATCACAACATTTATAAAATCTTTTAGAGATGTTAATATATGGAAATAAATGGTAGTGTGAAAACTAAAGGGAGCAAAGATTACAGAGAGTTAGGAAAAAGATTAGAAGAACTAAGCTTGAAGTATTTGAAGGAAAGAGAAAAGAGGAGAGAAGTTGAGAAGGAAGTATTGGAAGTTATGAGGGAAGCAGTTGAAAACAGAGAAGATAAAGCCCTAAGGCTATTTTCCCATTATTTTTTAATAAAAAATGTTGAAACAAGCGATGAATTTTTGAGGGATGTTTCAAACATCCTAGGAGAAAAAGGAATAAAAACAATAAAAAAAGAGTTGGAAAAGCTTGGAAAAGAAGATAGAAGGATTATTTGGGGGTTAAAAAAGAAGCAAATAATAAATTTTTTGATTTACTCTTCCCTAAAGGCTCCTAATAAGATTAAAGAAGTAGATAATATAATTATCTCTTTATTTGGAAATGAAGATAGACTTGTTTATGAGTATTATAGAAAACTGTTTGTTGAGGCTAGGAGGTCAACTAATACTAAAGAAGTTGAAAAAGAAGTTGTGAATGCTATTGCAAGTAGAATTAAGCATTATCTAAATGAAAAAAACTATTCTAGAGCCTATAGGATAATTACTCTATTTAAGAAACATTTTCCTCTCTCAAATTCACTAAAGTTAGAAAGGTTGGAAGACATGTTCATTAAAAACTTAAGAAAAGTCAATTCTGAGGATAAAGAATTTAGAAATGCTAAGTATTTTTTCTCCAAATATAGGAAAGACTTCCTTAGTTTGGATCCCTTTAATAAGAAGTTGAGGGAAGTGGGAAAGGAGAAGTTTCCCTCCCTATTTAGGAAAAAGACAAGAATTTAGGGAGAGAATGGGAGAAGAGAATAGGATTAAAATTAGCGAAGAAGATATAATAAAAACGTATAGTTTTTATGTAACAAACAAACAGCATAGAAATTATATAGAGGAAAGAGTTGTTCTTGCTTTTTCAAGGGTTGATGTTGAGACAAAGAAAAGTTTATTGAAATGGTTTTACAATAGAAATCCTTTTGAAAAAAATTTATTGAAAAATATCTATATAAAAGGAGATAGAAGTTTTGTAGAGCTAATGAGTATAAAGGAAGTAAAGCAAAAAGATAAAGTGTTTTTCTCTTCTGTAGTCGCAAAACATTTTCCTCATTTATTAAAAAACCTGAGGAAAGATTTAATAAGCTCTAGAGATTTTAGACTTCTCCATTATCTTTACAAAAAGTTTTCAAAGGAACTTAATAGTTATAGCGGATCAAAGAAGTTTGTTGAGGAATTCATAAAGAATGGTGTTGATTTTTACATATTAAAAAAAGATTATAAGAGGGCTTATGCACTAGTTAGAGAAGCTAAAAGCCCTTATTTGGAAAATCATTTTATTCAAAGAATTGGAAGCTTAAAAGGAGACAAAAAACTTTTAGAGTTCCTAAAAAAAGCTAAAAAAAGTAGTGGAGAGATTTCTTTAAGGATAAGAGAAGAGTATGAAAAGAGGGTTAAAGGGGGATTTCTTTTCTATTAAGCTGGGGTGCCGGAGCGGTTAACGGGCCGGACTCGAGGACAGGAAATCCGGTGCCTTTTAAAGGCGCAGGGGTTCAAATCCCCTCCCCAGCAAATGGGGTAAAGGAGAGAATAGAAAAATAGAAACTTTAGCTTGTTATTAATTGGCTTAGAAAAAGAAATGTTTGAGAAGTTTGCCAAGGGGGGGACTCGAACCCCCGACCTCCAGATGGCTCAGAGCTATCCAATCATCGCTTTTGCTCAGCACTCATAGCTCCTATGAGTCTGGCGCTCTGGCCTCCTGAGCTACCTTGGCGTTATTTCAGCATTATTTTAATTTGGAGCAACCTTATTAAAATTTATGGGAAAGGAATTGATTGGAGCATTGTTAATATTACTGGGGTTAACTTTATTGGCACTAGGATTGTTCTTTACATTGTCTCCTCAAAAAGAAGAAACTAACTTTGAGTTTTCAGGGGTTGTGTTTTTAGGGCCTATTCCAATCCCATTTGGAAATTTTCCTCTTTCTCTAGCATTAGTAATTTCTTTAATTATAGTTATTTTTTACATCCTCTTTTTTATTTACAAATAAGAAGCCTTAAACGCTACAAGCCACAAAAATTTCTAAAAGCTATGAAATTAGGGCAGAGAGTACTTTTATTAAGGAAGGTCTTTTCATTATTAGCTTTTTAACAGCAGGGGCAAAGTTTTCTTTTGTTATATTGTGGAGTTCCTCCTTGTTGAGTTCTTTAAATATAAAGTTCAAATCGTCATCTCCTAACCTTTCCATAACTTTTCTCAATACCAACCTTTTTTGTAGCTTATTTGAGTTTATGCTCTTCCACTTCTCCTCATACTCTTTTTTCAAGAAACTTTCTTCTAGCTTCTTATTCTTAAAAGCCTTGACCAATGCTTCTCCTGCAATATAACCAGCTTGCATTGCTAATGCAATTCCTCCTCCATGGATCGGATCTACTTGTTTTGCGGCTGTTCCTATGACTAAAGCCCTTCCTTTTACAAAGCTTTTTAGAGGAGCCCCTACACTTATTACTCCTCCAAAATCCAAGAGGGTTGAAGAATTTCTTAGTTGTTCATGCTCTTCCATAAACTTATCCAAATAGTATTTTGGATCGGCTCCCTTCAAATTCCCTCTCTTGGTATTTGTTGTAATATGACCACCAACCCCAACCCCTACATTTGCTTTTTTATCCTTTTTAGGAAATATCCAAACATAACCTCTTGGAGCAATTTCATTCCCAAAATAAAGCTCTATCATTTCCTCATGCTCATAAGGGATTACTTCATACTCATAGCAGGTATCAACATCATAAGGTTTATGAACTGTTGGGAAACCTAGCTTTCTAGCTATTAATGCTTCCATTCCCTCTGCACTCACAACAACTTTAGCATCAACTTCAAAAGCTTTCCTTCCCCCATGTTTTACATTAAGAGTATAATGGTTTTTCCTAACTTTTACATCCTCAACCTTGTGGTAAACCTTTAACTTTGCTCCCTCTTTTGTCGCTAATTCCGCCAACCATTTGTCAAAGAACTTTCTCTCCAAAACATAGCCTCCTTCTTCAATTACTAGGGGATTAGCCTTGTTTGGAGGATAAAGTTTTGCTCCTCTGACCTCTAAAGAATAGCATTCTTTTGGCAGTTCAAGGTTTTGATTTATTAGTTCTACTTTTCCTAAAGCCTCTCCACACCTTACAGGATTTCCTACCTCTTTCTTCTTTTCAAACATTATAACATTAAGCCCATTTTTTGCACAAATTCTAGCCAATGTTGAGCCGGCCGGTCCTGCTCCAACTATTGCAACATCATACATACAATCCCTTCCATACTTATTAAATGAGCTTTTTTGCTTTTTCCTCTTCCAGCTCTTTTAGGCTTTTTACTCCTTTGAACATCTCTATTACATCTGCAGGACAAACTCTTACACAAATACTGCAATCTATGCATTTGTCAGGATAAACCTTCATTCTATTTCCTTCATAGCTTATTGCTGAAGTTGGACAAACACTAGAACATCCAACACACACTATACATCCATCATGGTCTATAACAATCATTACTTTAATCTTGAAGCATAAGCTTTAAATTACATCAAGAGAGTTTTGTTTGACTTATTTATTAGCTTACAGCTAAGGCCTAAAGATAAATTAGTTGATCTGCATAGTTTTTTAAGGCTGAGCTAAAACCAAAGCGTTTGGAAATAACTATTATTTCCTTTCCTAGCTCTTTTAACCTCCTTATTGCTGGAACAAAATCAGTATCTCTTGTAACTATAACCACTTTCCCAAGGTTTTCTTTTATTGGATAATAAATTAAATCAACCGCCATAGCCACATCTATATCTCCTGAAGCCTGAATTGGTTCAAAACCTTGGTTTATAACAGCTTCAATAAGCTTCTCATTAGCAAATTGGTCTAGATAAACATTAGCTCTAATCACATTTCCCATCTTTTTAGCTTTTCTTTTCACCTTTGCTAAATCTAAATGCATTTCTTTTCTGAGCATATTAGGGCCATCAACAAATATTCCTACTTTGTTATTTTTGAGGAAATCAAACATAGTATCCCTGATCTTTACTCCTGATATTTATTTAATTTAACTTTTCTCCTGGGGCATTAAGTTAATAGCAGAAAAAACATTTAAAGGTGATTTCCTTTTTGTGTTTTAACTATTTTTCCTGAACCTTTTATGAACCATCCCTGAACTTAACCATTAGTTCAGTAAGTGTTCCGTTAAAATTAAAAATATGCCCTGGTAAAGCAGATTATGGAGTTTCAAGAGGGAGAAAGATTGGAGTTAAAGCAAACTTTGAGTGATGAGAAAGAAGTTTTAAAGACAGTAACTGCATTTGCCAATACTGCTGGAGGAAAGTTAATTGTAGGGGTTAATGATAAAGGAAAGGTTGTTGGTATAGATATAGGAGATAATACTATTGAAAACATTTCTAGAAAAATAACTGAATTGATAACCCCTCCTATCTATCCAAAGATATATGTTGATAATATAGAAGGAAAAAGGATTTTGGTAATAGAGGTTAATGAGAGTGAGCTAAAGCCTCACTTCTACAAAAACATTGCTTATGTTAGGGTTGGAAAAATAAATAAGCCTTTGAGTTTGGAAAAACTTCTAGAGATGTTGAAAAAAAGGTTAACTAGGGAGAGCTTTGACCAACAACCAAATAAATATGCGAAAATTTCTGATATAGATGAAAAATCTGTTATTGACTTTGTAAAAAGAATGGGTAAGAGGTTTAAAGGGTTGAGACAAACTTTGGAGAGTCTAAAGCTTATTAGGGAAGGTTCTCTTTTGAATGCTTCTATTCTTTTTTTTGGTAAGGAACCTTCTCTTCTCTTTCCTCTTTATGGAATAAAATGTGCGTTGTTTAAAGGAAATGAGGTTTTTGATATGAAAGTGTTTGAAGATAACATTATGAGGATAATAGACAAAGCATTTAGTTATGTGATTGAGAAGATTCCTAAGAAAATAGTTATTGAGGGAACTATAAGAAAGGAAAAACCACTAATCCCAGAAGAAGCAATAAGAGAAGCTATAGTTAATGCAGTGATACATAGGGATTATACTTATCCCTCTTCTATATTTATTTCAATATTTGAGGATAGAATTGTAATAAAAAATCCTGGAATGTTGAGAACCCTATCAATAGAAGATTTGTATAAAGAGCATATCTCAGAACCAAGAAATCCTCTGTTGGCTGAGCTTGCTTATAGAGCAGGTTTTATAGAGCAGTGGGGAACTGGAACGTTGAGGATAATTAGGGCTACTAAGCTAGCAGGCTTAAAGACTCCTGAATTTTCTAATGAAAGGGGTTTCTTTACTACTACCTTGTTTATGAGTTCCCCTCAATTAAATGAAAAAGAAAGAAAAATACTCAGGATGGCAATAAATAAAGGTAGGTTCACTTTTAGAGATGTTAGAAAGAATATAAAAGGAGTTTCAGATAGAATGTTAAGAAAATACATAAGTAAGTTGGTTAAAGAAGGATTTCTCTTTAGAAAAGGAAGAGGGAAAAATTCATATTACACTATAATTTCCTGAACCTTTTATGAACCATCCCTGAACTTAACCATTAGTTCAGTAAGTGTTCAGTAATTATGATTTCATTTAATCAATTACTTCTGGTCTTCTTAGGTTTAGGGCATAAAATGCATTTATTGTAGTTTGTCTTTTAACTTCAGCTTCCTCCACTTCTTTTACTTCACTTATATATGCTATTGATTCAAATATTTTTTTAGGAGTTTTTCCAACATAAGGAAAGTCTGTTTCAACCACCAACCTTTCTAATGGAGTTTCTTTAATTACTTTTTTTCTCTCTTTGGAGTGTAAGAATACTATTGAAAAGTATGCATCAAACTCCTCAAGAATTGTTTTTGAGATTTTTAAAGAAGAGGAATAAAAATGAAACACCACTTTATTATCAAATCTATTCTTTTTTAGAACTTCTATTATCTTCTCAATGCTCTTTCTGCTGTGGATTACTATAGGTTTATCAAGGTTTTTAGCTATCCTTATCTGGGATTCAAAGGCATAGTATTGCTTTTTTATTTGCTCTTCTCTTTTTCCCCAATGGAAATCCAAGCCTATCTCTCCAATAGCATATTTTGTGTGTTCTTCAATAAACTTCAAGTGTTGGTCTATTTCCTTTTTTGTTAATCTTTGAGCTTCTTGGGGAGCTATTCCAATATAGTATATGTGACTTTTCATTTTTTCAACTATTTCCTTATTTACTTCTATGGAATAACCAGATATGAATGGGGTTATGGAGTGCTTTTTGAAAAGCTTTAAATCACTGTGTTTTGCATGCGTATGGAAATCAACCACCATTTTCTCACGATTTTGTTAAATATGAAATTTTCTTTTTTGCTTCTTCAAATATTAGAATGGAAGATGAAAGGAGGAAAACTTCTATCCATTCATTTGGAGAAAGAGGTTTTGTGTTTAGTATCTCTTGTGTGATGGGTAGGTAATTAATAGAAATTTGAATTAGAGCCATTACAATTATTGTTATTATTAACCACTTGTTTTTAGTTAATCCCTCATAAAATGGAGATTTTAATGACCTTGAATTTAATGCATTGAATAGTTGAAAGAATACAAAAGTGTTAAAGCTTAATGCAACTGCTTTTTCTAAGTCATAGTTGTATATCATAAAAACATAGAAGACCAAATTTGCTATATACAATGAGCTTGCAACTATGTTGAGTATTATGGGTTTTGTTAGTAAATGTTTTCCTTTTCTTGGTGGGGATTCCATCACTTCTCTCTTTGGTTTTTCAAATCCTAAGCTTAAACCAGGAGGTCCATCCATTATTATATTTATCCAAAGAAGTTGGAGAGGCGTTAGTGGGAAAGGGGCTTTTGCAATCAATGCTAATAAAGTTAGTATTATGGCTGAGAGATTTGCTGTAAATTGAAATCTAATAAAGTTTATTATATTGTTTATTAAGTTCCTTCCGTATTTTATGGCTTTTACCAATGTGTAGAAATTGTTATCTAATAAAATTAAGTCTCCTACTTCTTTTGAAACATCACTTCCTCCCCCCATAACTACTCCCACATGAGCTTTTTTCAAAGCCAAAGCATCATTAACTCCATCTCCAGTTACTGAGATTATGTGTCCTTTTGCTATTGCCACTTCAACTATCTTTAACTTACTTTCTGGAGTTGAGCGTGCTATTACTCCCGCATCTTTAATCTTTTCATAAAGCTCTTCTTCTCCTAAATTTTCTAGCTCTTTCCATTCGTAAACTTTTCCTTCTATCCCAACTCTTGTTGCAACAGCTTTAGCAGTCTTTTTATTATCTCCAGTAAGCATTATCACTTTTATTCCAGCTCTCTTTAGTTGTTTTATAGCCTCTTCCACATTCTCCTTTTCTTTGTCTGAAAAAGCCAAAAAACCTATTAGGGTTTCTTTCTTCCCCCTCTTTTTTGAGACAGCTATTACCCTATAACCTCTACTAGCTAAAGAATCTGCAACTCCTTTCCAATCTTTCAGAGCTTTTTCTTTTTTAACCTCTTTTCCTTCCATCACATGAGTAGAGCTTTCCCAAATTATTTCATAAGCCCCTTTCTTAAAAACCACTCCTTCTTCATCCAAAAAAAGCGAATATTTTTTTGATGGATCAAATGGAATTAACTTCCCTTTTTTTCTTTTCTTCTTCCCTCCTAACTCTTCAAATGCTCTTACTATTGCAACATCTATATCATCTCCTATTATATTTTCCCCCTCCTTTTTAGCACTACTAGAGAGAACAGCATATTCCAATGTTTCATCTAGTTTATAGTCACCTATAGAGAATAATTTTCCTTTTGAGAATATGAATATCAAACCAAGCTTTCCTTCAGTTATTGTCCCTGTTTTATCAACCCCCAATAAATCAATGTTTCCTATTGTTTCTACAGAAGAGACTTTTTTTACAAGGGCGTTATTCTTTGCCATGTATATTACTGAGAGAGTTAGCATTATTGTTAGTACAGCTGCGAGCCCTTCTGGAACAGCTGCAACAGCTAATGTTATTGAATACAAAAATATCTCGTATATCTCTCTCTTTTGAAAATAGCCAATTATGAATACAGTTAAGACTAGGAGAAGGGAAAGGATTGAAATACCTTCCCCTATTTTATTTAGGTTTTTCATTAGAGGGGTTTTCTCTTCTTTTATCTCTTCCAAGCCTTTAGCTATCTTTCCTAATTCAGTATTCTCCCCAATTGCGAATACAACTGCTTTTCCTTCTCCTTTTACGATATAGCTTCCAGCAAATACAACATTAAACCTCTCTGCTAAAGGTGTGTTTCTCTTAACCCTTCCTGGCCTTTTTCCAACAGGATAGCTTTCCCCTGTTAAATGGGATTCATCACTATGAAGGTTGTGGCTCTCTATAACTATTGCATCTCCTCCAACAAAACCTCCTGATTGTAGTATGAGAACATCTCCTGGAACCAATTCCTCAACAAACACCTCCTTTATCTTCCCTCCTCTTAAAACCAACACCTTTTTTCGAGTCATTTCCTTAAGCTTCTCCAAGCTTGAGTCTGCCTTTACCTCTAAAAATGTACTAAAACCTATGCTTATAGCTACAGCAATAAATATTGCTATTGCCTCAAGCTCTTCTCCAAGCAAAAAGCTTATTAAACTAGCTAAAAGGAGGAGCCATAGTATGGTGTTTTCAAATTGTTCTAGGATTATGTGGAGGAGAGTTCTCTTCTTTTGTGTTTTTAGGATGTTTAATCCATACTCCTCTCTTCTCTTCCTAACTTCATCTTCACTTAAACCTTTTTTTGGATCAACCTTTAGTTCTTTTAAGGCTGTATTTAAGTCAAGGTAATACATATTGCCCCCTGCTTATTTTGTATTAATATTCCTTATTTATAGTTTTTTGCTTTTTTATTTATTTTTAGCATTCTTTTTTCTTCCTCTTCTCAAAGTTAGTGCAGCTAGGGAATAGAAGGTGTCAAAAATAATTAAAGTAATTAGAGCACTTAGAACATAAAAGCTTGGATTACTTAAGTAAAGAAAAAATAATCCTAATGGTAGAATAGGTCTTTTTCCTATCTTTTTGTCTATTAGCTCATCCCCTATTGATAAAATTAATGAGAGTAAAAAATAAGGAATATTAACCTCTCCAATTTTTAGCAAAAAACCAAAAAGAGTTGAGAGGAAGTTGAGGAATTGTGTTGGTCTCTTTGTTTTTCCTAGCACAGCAACTCCTAATGCTGTTCCAAATACAAATTCTGGAAAATTTAGTGCTAAGAGGAGAAGTAAAAAACTAGAGATTATGCTTAAATATATACTTGATTTTTCTTCTTCCTTTACCAAGTCCAACCATTTTACTAAAAAACCAGCTACTCCAGAAATAAAATATATTATGAAGTTGTTTATCATTTTTTACCTCTTGTTTTTTAAACACTTATTTTTCTTCAAAAGGATTGTAATAAAAATTCTTTGGAATTGGGAGAGGTTAGTTATATTTAAAATGTTGCGCTAAAATAATTATGCTGTGTGGGGCCTGTAGCTCAGCCTGGTTAGAGCGCCCGGCTCTTAACCGGGAGGTCATGGGTTCAAATCCCATCAGGCCCGTTCCTTAAGCATACAAAGCTACCAAAACTTAGAAAGGCCTAAGCCTTGGGAACCTCCTAAGGGCCTTTTTGGAGGGTCCACGGGGGGTACGGCCCAAAAAAGCATCTAGTAACCTAAGCTCCGGGAACCTTGGAAGACCTCTCTGGAGGGTCCACGGGGGGCACGGCCCCGTGAAGGAGGGTTCAGAGAGGGTTCTTGGCAGGGGTCGCCAAGCGGTCAACGGCGCTGGACTTAAGATCCAGTCCCTCAGTGGGTTCGTGGGTTCGAATCCCACCCCCTGCAAATTTTATAATTTTTTGCACAATATGCTGTGCAAATTTTCTGAATTTTTGCACAATATTTTTAAATTAAGGGAGTGAATATCTTAATATGGATATAAAAGAAATAATCTATGAGTTGAACCCTCATTGGGAAAAAGGTTTTTTTTATAATTATGAGAGAAAGAGAAAGGAGTTTCTTGTGCTTAGAAAGGAATTGAATTCTCCTCTGATAACTGCTCTTTATGGACCTAGAAGGACAGGAAAAAGCGTTTTGATAAAACAGCTTATAGATTATTTAATAAAGGAAGGAATTAAAAGAGAAAGAATATTATACTTTAGTTTTGACCTACATAAAAAAGACATACTAACCATTGTTAAATCTTATAGGGAGATGTTTTCACATAACTTTAGGAGAGGTAGGTTTTTTATTTTCTTGGATGAGGTGCAAAAGCTCCATAATTGGAGTGAGGAGTTAAAGCATTTATATGATGTATATGATAGGAATGTTAAGATATTTGTTACAGGAAGTTCTTCATTAAAGATAAAAAAAGGTTCGGAGAATCTTGCTGGAAGGATTAGAAAGTTTATGTTAAATGTTATGAGTTTTGATGAATATTTAGAATTTAAAGGAATAGAGGTAAAAACCGAGGAGGAGTTTAATAAGTATTTATATAGGCAATTGCCTTATTTGATTTTAAATGATGAGGATCCTTCTACTTATATAAAGGAGATAGTTGAAAAATACATCTATGAAGATATAGCTTTTGAAGGGATAAGGAACCCTTCTCTAATGGAAGACATATTTAGGATAATTGTTAGGAGCCCAGGACAAATAATAAAGATTTCTGATTTGAGCGATGATTTAGAAGTAAGTAGAAATACATTAAGCTATTATTTCTCTGTTTTAGAGGAAAACTTACTAATAAGGAAGCTTTATAATTTTTCAAAAAACGCCAGAAAGATAGAGGTAAGATCAAAAAAGTATTATCCCTTTTATCCCAATCTATGTGTTTATTCATCTCCACTTTACCCCGAATTGTCATTGATTTATGAAACTTATGTTGCAAATGTTTCAAATGCGTCCTACTTTTATAATAAAGGAGGGAATGAAATAGATTTTATTGTTGGAGAAAGTTTGGAAGTAGGTATAGAGTCAAAGGCAAAAAACGTTATTAAAGATAAGGATATCAAGACCTTAATAAAAAATCCTTTAAATCTAAAAAAAAGGGTTGTTGTTCATAAAGAGAATTCAAAAATCTTGTCAAAAAGGAAGGATATAGTGTTTGTTCCTATTAAAAACTTCAATATGCGGCTTTTATAATTTTTGGTAACATACTGTTCAAAATTTTCTGAATTTTTAGGGATGAGGTTTCTACAAATCTCTAATAATTTAAAACCCCTTGAGGATAAATTGAATAGATGGTAGATCCAAGATATATCTCTTCAACTCCTAATGAGGTTTTCAACTATCTCCACACTTCTCCAAATGGTCTTAGTGAGGAGGAGGCAAAAAAGAGGCTAAAGATTTATGGAAAAAATGTTATAGAGAGGAAAAAACCTCCCTCTATCTTTATAATATTTTTAAATCAGTTCAAGAGCCCTTTAATTTATTTGTTGATGCTTGCTGCTTTCATTAGCTATATTTCAGGAGAGGTTTTGGATACTTATGTTATAGTGGCTGTTATTATAATAAATTCTCTAATTGGAACTTACCATGAGAGAAATGCAATAAAGTCTATGGATGCTCTAAAAAAGATAGTTAAAGGAGAGGTAAAAGTAATTAGAGGGGGAAAAATAAAGGTTATTGATGCTTCTTATGTGGTTCCAGGGGATGTTGTTATATTTGAAGAAGGTGATAAAATTGTTGCAGATTGTAGGGTTGTAGAGGAGAGCTCCTTATTCATAAATGAATCAACTTTAACAGGTGAATCTATAGGTGTTAAGAAAACTTCTATTCCTCTCAAAGCCACTAAAGTTTCAGAGATGAAAAATATTCTTTTTGCTTCCACTTTTGTTATAAAAGGAAAAGCAAAAGCGGTTGTAATCTCTACTGGAAACAACACTTTGATAGGAAAGCTATTTAGGAAGGTGGAGGGGAAAGAAAAGTTCCCTATAAGAGAAAAGCTTGAAAACTTGACAAAAAACCTTGCAAAATATGTAATAGGAGGAGTTTTCCTTGTTCTGATAGCTTCTATTATGCTTGGATATGAAGTTGACTATATGTTTGAACTTCTCTTAGCTCAAGCCGTTTCTTTCATTCCTGCGGGATTGCCTATTGTTGTTACTGTTGCTATTGCCCTAGCCGCTTATGACATGGCAAAGAAGAGAAGTGTTGTAAAAAAGCTTGAAGCAATGGAAGCAATAGGTAGAATAGATTTTCTTTGCATAGATAAAACTGGAACAGTAACAGAAAACAAAATAAAGCTAGTTTCGCTTCTAACCTCTAACCACTATGAGTTCAAGGAAGAAGGAATAATAGTTAGTGGAAAGAAAATCTATCCTCTTGATAAAAAAGATTTTTTGGAAGCCTTTGAGATAATGGTATTGTGTAATGAAGCTAAGAAGACGGAAAAGGGTTATGTAGGAGATCAATTAGATGTTTCAATAATGGAGGCGGTAGAAAACTCAAATTTAATAGGGCATTTCAACCTATTGAAATCTGTTAGAAAGCTTGTCAAGGATTTACCATTTTCTCCTGAAGAGAAACTAATGAAGAAAATAATTAAGGATGAAGAAAATAAGCTTTATGTTAAGTTGGTAAAAGGAGCTCCAGAAAAAGTGGTTGAACTTTGTTCTCTTAAAGTTAAAGAAAAGGATTCTATATATGAGAAGATAAATAAGTTTGCTGAAAAGGGATATAGAATAATAGGGCTAGCTTTTGCAAAAGCAAAAAGCTTAAAGGAGTTGGAAAAAGCAAGACTTAAGTTTGTAGGTTTGCTAATGTTTCAAGATCCTGTTAGGAAGAATTCAAGAGAAACCATAGAAAAGCTTAGGAGGGCAGGAATAAAGGTTATGATGATAACTGGGGATCATAAGTTAACTGCTAAAGCTGTTGCAAAAGAAATAGGATTGGAGGGAAAGGTTGTTGAAGAGGAAGAGCTATTTAAGTTGAGTAGAGAACAAATAGTTAAGGATATTGAAAAAATAGCTGTTATTGCAAGGTCTTCAATAGAAGGAAAGATGAGAGTAATTGACATTTTGAAAGAAAAGGGTTATAGAGTCGCAATGACTGGAGATGGAGTTAATGATGCTTTGGCTTTACAAAAAGCAGATGTAGGAATAAGCCTTGCAAGCGCCACAGATATTGCTAAGGAAGCTAGTGATATAATTTTGCTTGATAATAATATAGAAAACATATATGAGGCAATTGTTGAAGGAAGGAGGAGTATTGTAAACATAAAGAAGACCGTAAGATATCTATTTTCAACAAACTTTTCTGAAGTAGTGTTTTTACTTACCTTTATTTTCTCTCCTTTAACTGGAGTTAAGTTAAGCTATCCATTAACTGCCACTCAAATACTTTATGTCAATCTTGTTACAGATGGTCTTTGTGATGTTGCAATAGCAACTGAAAAAACTGAAAAAGAGTTGAAAAACCACAAGCCTTCTTATTTCAGAATGGAATACTTCTCAAAGGAAGTTAGGAATTTTATTGCTATATCTGCTTTCACTTCTTTATTTGGTTTATTCTTTGTTTATTTTCTATACTTTAACTCAGAGAAGGTTGGAACAATGGTTTTCACAACTCTAGCTTTTATGCAACTTTTCATAGCTTTAAGCTCTAGAAAAATTTATCCTGTTAAAGAACTTCCTAATAGATTTTTATTGATAGCTATTTTGCTTTCTATAGTAGTTCAGCTTTTGGTTATTTATACAGAGCCTCTCTCCTCTTTATTGAAGGTTAAGCCCCTTTCCTTAGAAGATTGGAGTGTTGTTATTTTAGTCTCCTCAACTTTGTTTTTTGCTCACGAATTAGCAAAAAGATTTAAGTTAACTATTTAATTCTTAGCTTTTACTTTCTACTTAATATTAATTATATTATTTTTCTTGAGCGTGAAAAAATGAAGTGTAGAAATTGTGGAGCAGAAATGAAAAGGGAGATTAGTAAAGTGGTGGAAAAAGAAACATTCTTTCTTTGTCCAAATTGTGGCCAAAGAAAACATGATTTTGAAGATTTGTTGAGATACTATAGAGAGAAGGTACTTAATATAGAAAAGAGTTATATTGAAAAAGTAAAGAAAGATGTTGAAAGCGCTTCTGAAATAGAAAGAAAGGATATAGAAAGGAAGCATTGGAACATATCTTTTGAATATGTTCTTAGGAGTGGTAAGCATATTAGGTCTACTTTGATAATACTAAGTACAAAAGCTTTTGGAGGGGAGGAAAGCAAAGCTTTGCTAACTGCAGCTGCTATGGAATACTGTGAGAATTGGATATTAGTTCATGATGATATAGAGGATAATTCTTTAGTAAGGAGGGGGGATAAAACACTACATAGGAAGTATGGAGTGGAGTTGGCAATAAATGCAGGAGATTTTTTACATGTTATGATGTGGAAAATTTTAATGGATAATAGGAGTAATTTGGGAGAAGAGTTAACCTTCAAGTTAATGGAAAAATTTTATAAGATACTCCTTAGAACAACATTAGGTCAAACAGCAGAGCTTTTATTTATGAAGAAAGATTTAAAAGAGATTAAAGAGGAGGATTTTTATTATATTGCTGATGGAAAGACAGGTTTATACTCTATAGGAGGCCCTCTTTCTTTAGGAGCAATTATTTCGGGAAGGGAAGATCAAATTAATTTGCTAAAGGAGTTTGGAAAATACTTGGGAAGAGCATTTCAAATAATTGATGATGTTTTAGATGTTACTTCTGATTTTAGAGGGTTAAAGGAGAGAGGAAATGATATATATGAAGGAAAAAGAACTTTATTGTTGATTCATTTAGTTAATAATTGTAATGGAGAGGAGTTTGAGAAAGTGAGAGAAATTTTATCTAAACCTAGAGAGAAGAAATCAAAGGAAGAGGTAGAATATATTATATCTTTAATGAATAAATATGGAAGTGTATCTTATGCTAGAAAAAGAGCAGAAGAGTTTACAAAAAAAGCTCTTGAGGTTTTGGAGAGAATAGATTTTGTTGAAGAACAATACAAGGAAGAACTTAGGTTAGCTGTTGATTTCATTTTAAATAGAGATCACTAGTCCACGAAATTTTTAAAAATGAAGATGGACATATGTTAGTAATGAAGAAAATTAAGGGAATGGGGACTTTAAGATTTTTCTTATTTTTCCTCTTTTTATATTACTTTATAGAAGTACCATTTTCTCTGTACTTAACTATATCCTCTCCCTCTGATTTTGGACAGGGGACTTATTTTAATTTAACCTATAACACTTCAACAAACACAATTACATTTGATAGAGTAACCAAAACAGGTTATTATGTTTCTAAGATATTTTCTTTTTCATCTAAAGTTAATATAACAAACATAACTTGGAATGGTTATCCCCATGGAAAAGAGTTGCCTGATAATAGGAGTAGTGAGTATGGGTATGCTTTTGGAAACTTCAATATGAGTGATAACATAGCGTTATTGCATTTAAATGAACCTCTTTCTTCAACAAATTTTTTAGATTCTGCTGTTGGAGCTTATAGATTTAGTTGTACTAATTGTCCTGGAAGATATACTGGGGTTTTTGGAGATGCTCTCTCTTTTGATGATGGTAATAATGATTGGGTTTATGGAAATGTAGGGCCCTTAAACCCTCCCTATACAATTTCTGCATGGGTTTACTTTTCTCACCCTGTTCAACCAAATAATAATTACGATTATATTTTATCCATAAATACAGGAGGTGATCATTTTAATAATATAATAACTATGTCAAGATATGCTTTAACAAATCAGTTTTATACCGTAACTCAAAATAATGTTTATCAATCCTCTCCTCTTCCATTTGGAAGATGGTTAAATGTAGTCTACATAATGGATAGTTCCTATCCTTACATTAAGGTTTATGTTAATGGAGTTCAACTCCCTCTAAACTCTCCTCCTTCTCCAACTTCTGTTGGAGGGGATGTTTATTTAGGAGCTTGGAGTAATCCATCCTATGTCCATGAACTTTTTGGATATTTGGATGAAGTAGCAATTTGGAACAGAAGCCTAACTCAAGCAGAGATAGAGGCTTTATATAAGAGAGGAGCCTCTAGAGTTAAGTTCCAAGTTAGAGCGTGTGATGACCCTCTTTGTAATGGAGAAGTATTTATAGGGCCAGATGGAACACCAAATACTTTTTATGAAGACAATGATGGGAATTCTCTTTCTCCTAAAGTAATTCCATTAAATCTTAATTCCACTGCACAGTATTTTCAATTTATAATGTATTATGAAACCTTAAATAATGACACAACTCCTGAGATAAATGAAGTCCAAATAGGATATTTTTCCCCAGTCTACTATGATGTTATTATATTCTTCCCTCAAAATTATTCTATAATAAATCCAAACAGTGATCTTCAAGCTCTTATAATTGGAAATTTGACTGGAAACATAGTTGAAGTTTATTTGGATGGCTCTCTATTATTAAACACTACTGTTGCTAATAACACGCTTTTAACTTATAATTTGGGAAATCTCTCCTCAACTTTACACACTCTTAGTGTTGTACTAGTTAATGGAGGGATAAATAAAACAGTAGTATTTGGAGTTTCACAGATAAAAGAAAGACTAGAAGTAATTTCTGGAGCTGTAATCCCTAATGTAACTGAGGTTTTGGTTGAAAAGGAGATAGAAGTTCCTCTAATCACTCCAGAAACTTTGATAACAAAGTATTTGGAGGAAATTGAGAATGAAGATGAAATAACCAGATGGGTAGTTAAATATTTATATGATAAATATAAAAAGGAAGCAGAGAGATTAGCTATCAACACCTTATTGTTTGTTTTATCATTGTTTATATGGGTTACTCCTATAAAAACAATAAATATAAGAAGTAGATAAAGAGGTAATTGAGTGAGAATAATATTTTTATTAGCTTTAGCTCTGCTTTTTAGTAATGGAATTAGCTATCTTTCATTGGGTAATGGAACTTGCTATTGCAATTTAACTGTAGGAGATTGTGAGAATGCATTTTATGATGCTTCATGTGGATATATAATAATAAATGAAAGTGGTGCTATATCCAACACTCTTATCTCAGCTGGAGTGGCTAATGGAAACAAAACAATAGATTGCATAGGAAATAACATTTCTTTAAACATAACTACTTCTCCACTTCTACTTAGCGCTGGATCATTTTTAGATAATATAACTCTTAGAAATTGTAATACACTTGGAGGCTATTCTGCGATCTCAATTTTAGGAAACTCTACCAACATTACTGTAGAGAACTTTAACATTTCTTCTGTATCTATTGGTTTGGTTTTTTCATTTGTTTCTAATGGTTTAATAAATAATGTTACTCTCTATAATTTCTCTATTCAAGGAGTAGATATCACTTCTTTTTCAAATTACTTTATAATTGAAAACCTTAGTTTTTATTTTGGAGAAAATAATTTTTTCTATATTTCGTTATCTTCAAATATAAAGATTAAGAATATCTTTGCAAAAGATTCTCCCAATCCAGTTTCAATATTTTCTTCTATTTCATCTTCTTCAAATATTGAAATTGAGAACATTACTATTTTAAAC
>WAKO01000023.1 GCA_015523325.1 Microcaldota archaeon
ACTCTACAGAGAGCTACAAAAAGAATTAAAAAAAGAGAAACTAAAAGCTAAGCCAAAAATAAAGGAGCTTGGAAAAGAGCTAAAGAATAAATACAAAGAATTCATAAACCAACTGAAACCAAAGAAAGGAGAAAAGGAAAGCAAAAAACAAAACCTAGTTCTCTAATTTTTCAATCCTATTTTTTAACTTTTATATAAAATAGAGCTAATGTGGAAAAGGAAAGCTACTTTGTTAAAGTCCCTAAAGGCAAGGCAGGAGAAAAAATAAAGGAGTTAAACCAAAAAAAAGAACTTAGAGTAGAGCTAAAACCAAAGAAAGAAGGAGAATTCATACTAATACCTATAAAAGGGAACCAAACTTCCCCTGATGGAAGGGAAAAATTCAAAGTTAGAAAAGAACACAAAAGTGTAAAAGATACCTTAAAGGAGAGAGGGGAGAAGATAAAGAAATGTAGGTATGAGGTAATAGGGGAGATAGCTATTTGTGAAATTGAAGGAGGAAAAGAAAAGGAAATAGCTGAGCTTATAGCAAAAACAAACAATGTTAGGAGTGTTTATGCAAAAGCAAGCGCTTTGGAGGGGGAGTATAGAGTAAGAAAACTAAAGCTCCTCTATGGAGAGGATAATCCAATAACAACTTATAAAGAGAATGGGGTTAGAATTGCTCTTGATGTAAAAAAGGTCTTCTTTTCTCCAAGGCTATCTTATGAAAGGGCTAGGATCGCTTCTTTAACAAAAAATGGAGAAAGAGTGTTGGTTATGTTTGCTGGAGTGGGGCCCTTTGCACTTGTTATAGGAAAACAAAAAAAAGAAGCCAAAGTTATAGGAGTAGAAATAAACGAGGAAGCTTGCAAATACTTTGAAAAAAACATAAAACTAAATAAATTAAGTAATGTTGAGTGCTTTTGTGGGGATGTGAGAGAGATTGTTCCAAAATTAATTGAAAAGGAAAAGTTTGATAGAATAGTAATGCCTTTGCCTAAGGAGGGAGAACACTTCATAAAATTAGCTTTTGAAGCTCTAAAAAAAGGAGGAATTATTCACTTCTATACATTTGTTAAAAGGTCTAACCCTTTAGAAGATGCATGGAAAAAGATATCACAAAACCTAAACTTAAACTCAAAGTGCTTAAAGCTTGAGTTTTGGAGAAAGGTTAGAGAATACAGTAAAGACATTATACAGATTGTCCTTGATTTAAAAAAGGTTTGCTGAGAAGAAAAATCATGAAAGAAAAAGAAGGCCTGAAAGAAATTTTTGAAGGTATTTACAGTTATAAAGGAATGCTACTCACAAAAGATGCTTCTCCAAATTATAATGTTTATGGAGAGGAAAAAATAGAGATAGGGGGGAAAATTTATAGGGTTTGGAATCCAAAGAGAAGCAAACTTGCTGGAGCTATCAAAAAAGGACTTAAAAAAATGCCAATAAAAAAGAACAGTAAAGTATTATATTTAGGGGCCTCTACCGGAACAACAGTTTCCCATATCTCAGATATTTTGGAGAGAGGAATCCTATTTGCTGTTGAGATTTCTGCAAAAATGATGCATTCTCTATTAAAATTGGTTGAGGTTAGAGAGAACATAATCCCAATCCTGGCCGATGCAAACAAACCAAAAAGTTATGAGGAGATTGGAGAAGTAGATTGTATTTACCAAGATGTCGCACAAAAAAATCAGGCTGAAATACTAATAAAGAATTCAGAACTCTTTTTAAAAGAAAATGGATATGCTATGTTTTGTGTAAAAAGCCAAAGTATTGATGTAACTACTTCTCCAAAAAAAGTGTTTGAAGAGGTTAGAGAAAAAATAAGAGAGCACTTTAAAATAGAGCAAATAATAAACTTAGAGCCTTTTGATAAAGAGCATGAATTTCTACTTCTAAAGAAACAAAAATGAGGAAATAGGGTTTTAAACCTCCTCTCTCATTTTTATTTTATGTTCCTTTATGAGCTAAGGCTAAAAAACTTTAAATCCTTTAAAAATGCTTCAATAAAATTCTCAGAAGGAGTTACAGCAATAATTGGCCCTAACGGAAGTGGAAAAAGCAACATAGTAGATTCCTTGAGATTTGTTTTTGGAGAAAAAAAGCTAAAAAGGCTTAGAGTAAAAAGAGCTAGTGAATTAATAAATGTTGAGGAAGGAAAGGCGAGTGTTGAGGCTTTGCTAAAGGAGGGAGAAGAGCTTTACTCCATAAAAAGAATAATAAAGAAGGACGGGAAAGTAAAATATTTTATAAATGATAAAGAAGTAACCTTCGGTTCTTTTAAAGAATTTTTAAGGAAAAAAGGAATAAGGGCTGTTGATACTTTTGTTATAGCCCAAGGAGAAATAACAAAGATAACCTTAATGAATCCAAAGGAAAGAAGAATATTTATTGATGAGCTAAGTGGTGTTGCTGAATTTGAAGAGAAAAAGAAAGAAGCATTAAAAGAGCTAGAGGTTGTAGATGGAAAAATAAAGGAAGTAAACATAATAATGGGTGAAAAGCTAAAGTATTTGGAGCAGTTGAAAAAAGAGAAAGAAATTGCTGAGGAA
>WAKO01000024.1 GCA_015523325.1 Microcaldota archaeon
ATTCACAAATAAACAGACTAATAATCCACATCTATAATTATACTGATTATGTAACTAATTTCCAATGTTCTTCAAAGCCTTGTTCAAACAACTTTAACCTCCCTGAAGGTCTTTACTATGTAATTGGAGAGCTTTATTTGAATAATGGAAGTGTTTACAATACAGAGGTTAGAGTTATAATATTAAGCTTAAATCCTTATTGTCCTGTATGATATTATGAAAGTCCACAGCTTTTCCTTAAGTTTTGAAATTAAAAAGGAAACTATGATTGATGTAACTCCAATCATAAAAAAAGAAATAGATAAGATTGGAGCAATAGAGGGAGTTTGTAATCTTTTTGCAAAAGGCTCTACTAGTGCTTTAACAACCATTGAGTTTGAGGATGGTTTAATAGAGGATTTTTTTGATTCAATGGAAATTTTAGCCCCTTCTTCCAAACCCTACAAACATCATTTAAAATGGAATGATGATAATGGAAGGAGCCATATAAGGGCTTCAACTATTGGTAATTCCCTCTCAATACCAATTCTTGATGGAAAACTATGCTTAGGAACTTGGCAACAAATAGTGCTAATTAATTTTGATACTAGAGATAGGAGAAGAGAGCTTGTTGGGGTTGTTTTATACAAATAATGGAGGAATAGCATGGATTTAAAAGACAAGATTGTGTTTATAACAGGAAGCTCTTTAGGAATAGGAAGAGCAACTGCAAAAGAGTTTTTTAAAGAAGGAGCAAAGCCAATAATAACCTACTTTAAAGACAAGGAAGAAGCATTAAAGCTTTCAAAAGAACTAAACACAAAAGCTTATTTTTTAGATGTTAGGGATAGTGAGATAATAAAGGAGGTTCTTTCAGAGGTTTCAAAGGAATTTGGAGGAATTGATGTTTTGATAAATAATGCAGGAGTAATTTATTGGAAAACCTTGGAAAACACTAGCTTGGAAGAAATAGAGGAGCAAATAAGAGTTAACTTAGAGGGCCTTATAAAAGTCACAAAGCTAGCTCTCCCTTATAATCCAAAGTTCATAATAAATATTGGGAGTGGAGCCTCAAAAACAGCTTATCCAAGCTTAGCAACCTATTGCTCTACAAAGTTTGGAGTAAGGGGATTTTCTTATGCTTTAAAAGAGGAGCTTTTTGCAAAAGGTATTGAGGTTAGGTTAATAAACCCTCGCTCAACAAAAACAAGGATGACTAATTTTAAAGGAGACCCTCCAGAAAGTGTTGCAAAATTAATTGTAAAAGTTGTTAAAGGAGAAATAAAAGAGTTTGAAGTGGATGTTTGGAATTACCTTTAATATTTTTAATTTCCTTGGAGTTAATGAATGTGTTGAAACTATTTAAAGGAGAGATTAAAGGAGAGAACGGAGTTCTCACTATTTATGGAGGCTTTCCTTATAGCGGAGCAATTACTCTTTCCTTAAAAACAGCTGTTAGGTTTTGTGATGTTGTGTTGTTTTCTCCTTCTAGCTATTCATTTTCCTTAGAGTTAGCAAAATTAAGAGTTGAGGAGGCAATTCTCTCTTATGATTTGGAGAGATGCGTTAGGGCTAGCGATTCTATTTTAATTGGAGTAGGAATGGAAAAGCTTGATAACTTTGAGAGATTCCTAAGGTTTTCAAGGATTTACAAGGAAAAGAAGTTTATAATTGACGGAGGAGGACTTTACTCTATAAAAGCCCCGCTTACTTCAAATTTTCTCCTAACTCCAAACATTAAGGAGTTTAACTACTTAAAAGAAAAATTCTCGGTAAATGATGAGGAGGGCTTAGCAAAAAAGCTAGGCTGTGTTGTGCTTAGGAAAGGAAAAGAAAACATCTTAACTGATGGAAAAAGGAAAGAAGTTATAAGAGGAGGGAACAACGGTTTAACAAAAGCAGGGACAGGAGATGTTTTGGCTTCCCTAATCAGTGCATTTTCAACCCAAAACCCTCTTTGGGAAAGTGCTTTTTATGGTTTAAAGATAATTTTAAAAGCTTCTGAAGTGCTTTACAAGCAAAAAGGCCCATTCTTTAAAGCCTCTGAGTTAATAGAAGCCATTCCTTTTGTCATTAGGCATTGATTAAATATGGTTTTTGGTGTGTCTACTGCTAGATTTTAAAATAGTTAGTTGCTTTAATAGAGGGATGGCAAAAATACTCCTCCAGTTTCCAGAAGGGTTGAAAAGAGAGGCTTTTGAGCTAAAAAAAGAGTTGGAAAAAAAGGGAGAGGAAGTTTATGTTTCCTCTACACCTTGCTTTGGAGCTTGTGATTTAGCTTTTGAAGAAGCAAAAGCGCTAAAAGTTGATAAAATAATTCATTTTGGCCACAACAAATTTATTAAAGGGAAGGAAGAAGTTCCTGTTGAATACATCCCTTATAGAGTTGACATTGACTTAAGCTCTTTAACTAAGGCTGTGGAAGAGCTTAAAAAAAGAAAAGTTGAGAAGTTTGCTTTAGTAACAACTGTTCAACACTCTCATCAAATAAAAGAAATGAAGGAGTTTTTTGAAAAACAAGGGCTTTCTCCTTTTACTTCAAGAGGTTTTTGGGCTAGGGAAGAAGGCCAAATCCTTGGTTGTGATGTAAAAGCAGGGATTATTGAAGGAGTAGAAAATGTGCTTTATGTTGGAACCGGATTATTTCATCCTCTAGCCTTTTATGGAGTTGAAAAAAGAGTCTTTGTATTCAATCCATTTTCTAAGGAGTTTTCAGAGATTACTGAAAGAATTAAGAGAGCAGAAAAAACAAGGAAAAGCCTAATAACTAGGGCTCTTTATGCAAATAAATTCTTAATCCTTGTTTCAACTAAACCAGGGCAACATTATCCAAAGAGGGCTTTGTGGGTTAAAAAAGAGCTTGAAAAAGTTGGCAAAGAGGCTTTAATAGTGGTTTCAAACACTTTTGATAAGGATTCACTATTTAATTTTATGGCAGATGCTTATGTTAATACAGCCTGTCCTCGCATAATGGATGATTTTGAGGCTTATGAAAAGCCAATCCTAAATTTGGATATGGTAGTGGAGCTTCTTAGCTTAATGAAGAAAAAAGATAAGGTTGAGAGAGGAAACGCACTTTATTGGATTGAAGGAAATCTAAAAATAAAGAAATAACTCTAGTTCCTTTAAATGCTTAAGAATCCCTCCACTATTAACTCTTCTGCCTCCTTTTTATTTATTCCTCTACTCTCCATATAAAATAAGTCTTCCTCGCTTATTTGTTTTACAGAAGCTGAGTGGCTAGCTCTAACTTCCTTATTCTCTATTTCCAAAGCAGGAAATGCATATCCTTCACTTTCCTCAAATAAAATTGCGTGTTGATGGAGGTAGGAGTTAGTAAACCTTCCTGTTGGTTCAATCCTTATTATTCCTTCTATAGATATTTTTGAATCATTCCTTAGCACTGCCCTAACATCACTATCCCCAACTGTATTTTTCGCATTATGTTTTAGAATTGTGAATGTTCTAGCTTGACCCTTCTCACAATATATGGCGCTTCTCTCATAACCTTCACTTCTCTCTCCATTTAAGTTTATTATAGTTATCATCTCAAAAAATCTATTAGCTTTTGAGAAGTTTCTTATTCTAACTCTTGCCCCTTCCTTCACAAAAAACTCTCTGTAAATGTAGTTAACACCATCAAAAAATGATTTTAGGTTTAGCTCAACCCCTTCCTTTAAATAAAAAACCTCTCTTACTGCCGCATTTTTGTAGTGTAGCTCTTTTTGAATGCTTTCACTCACTTCATAATTTATCCTTCCTCTTCCTCCAATGCTTTTTACTTCCTCTAGCCTTAAATTTGCAAAGCTTTCCTCCACTACTTCATCTATTTTTGCACTCTCATAAAGCTTTACATTAGGCCCTCCTTCTTTTCTTTCCTCTCCAATTTTCTCAAATTTTTGAATACTTGGGATTATTCCTTCCTCACTAAAATATTTGTTTTTTCTAATTCCTCCCTCAATATAGTAGCTCATCCTACTGATCCCTCCATCTCCAGAGCTATTAACCTATTCAATTCAACAGCATACTCTAAAGGTAATTCTTTTGTGAACTCTTCTATAAAACCCATAACTATGGTTGTGTTTGCTTCTTCCTCACTAAGACCTCTATTCATTAAATAGAATAGTTGTTCCTCACTTATTTTTCCAACACTTGCCTCATGTGCTATTGAGATTTTCTTCTCATTTATGCTTATATTTGGATAGGTGTCAGTTTTACTCTCTTCATCAAGCAATAAAGCATCACAATTAACACTTATCTTTGAGTTTTTAGCCCCTCTCTTTACATATATCCATCCTCTATAACTTGCTCTTCCATTCTCTCTACTTATGCTTTTACTTATTATTGTTGAGCTTGTATTTTCTGCCAAATGAATTGCTTTTGCTCCACTATCAATTATTTGATCTTTTCCAGCATAGGCAATACTTATTATTTTTGCTTTTGCTCCTCTTTCCTTTAATATAACTCCAGGATATTTCATTGTAACCTTACTCCCCATATTTCCATCTAGCCATTCAACATAAGCATTCTCATAAGCAATGCTCCTCTTTGTAACTAAGTTGTAAACATTCTTACTCCAGTTTTGCACTGTTGTATATCTAACCTTAGCATTTCTTTTTGCAAAAACCTCTACTACTGCTGCATGCAATGAATCCTTTTTATAAACAGGAGCTGTACATCCTTCAATATAAGAAAACTCACTTCCTTCCTCTCCTATTATTAATGTCCTCTCAAACTGCCCTACAGCTTGAGCATTTATCCTAAAATAAGCTTGTAAAGGCATCTCTAGCTTAACTCCTTTTGGAACATAAACAAAACTCCCCCCACTCCAAAAGGCTGTGTTTAGAGCCGCAAACTTATTATCATAATAAGGAACTAGCTTTCCAAAGTATTTTCTGACTAAATCAGGATATCTCTTAAGCCCTTCATCCATACTTAAGAAAATTATCCCCTTCTTCTCATAGATGTTTTTAACGTTGTGATAAACAACTTCACTATCATATTGGGCACTAACTCCTGCTAACAACTTCCTTTCAGCTTCAGGAATCCCTAGCTTTTCAAAAGTCCTCTTTATGTATTCTGGAACTTCCTCCCAACTTGTGCTCTCTTTTTCTGTTGGCTTAACATAATACTTTATTTCATCAAAGTCTATTTCTAGCTTTGGGCCAAAATGAGGCATTGGAAGCTCTAGGAATTTTTCAAATGCTTTAAGTCTAATCCTAAGCATCCACTCTGGTTCTTTTTTCTGCTCGCTAAGTTCTACTACTAAATCTTTACTAAGCCCTTCTGGAGCTTCATAAATATATTTTGCTTCGTCATAAAACCCATACTTATAAACCTTTTCCGGTAATTCCACTCTTTCTTCTTTTACTACTTCTTCCATAAACAAAATTGGCAGTGCTCTTTATTTAAACCATCTAGTTCTATTTTTTAACCACCTAATTTATATTTTCTATCCCTCTTATAAGTCAATTTATTCTGGCAGCGTTTTGTTGTGAGGGGGGCTTAGTGAAAAAGGCTTTTTCCAAGCAATGCCTACTCCTTCATGGAAAACCCAAACTTGAAGATCCCAAGAACTCTTTTGACTTAAAGAGTTTCAAGTTTTGTGGGAAAAGTAAAGAAGAATTCTCTAAAGCCTTTTTTGCACCTCTTGAGGATAAGCTTTGCTTAAAAAGTGTTAAGCTTTACAACTCCTTCCTTCACTTCTCTTCTGATTTTGTTAGAAAATTTTCAGGAGAGCTCCTCTTAGCTCTTAAGGAAGGAGAAATCCTGCTTTTAGAGGATTTTTCAAACACTTTAGGAGAAATGAAGAGCTTTTCCTTGTGGGATGATTGGGGGTATAGAGCTGGAGGTTATTTCTTATGCTCTATTGCAATTTCTTCCTTAGTTTTAGCCATCTCCTCGCAAGGGTTTCAAAGAAATTCAGAAGAGCATATTAATTTAGAGAGTCAATTGGGAAAATTCATCTCATTCTATATAAGAGAGGTTTTGCTTTTTTCTCCTTCAAAAAAAGAAGTTAAGCTAGAAAGCACATTTGGAGAGGTATTTAGCAATAAGCTAGTTGTTTTGAATGAAAGAGTTTTTAGCTATTCTACAAGCTTTGAACTTACTGAAATGAGAACAAACTCAATTAAGCTCCTTAGGGGAGTTTATAAAACATTTCCTGACGTGGTTTATAATAGTTTTCCTAATAATGAGGGATTAACCCAAGAAGAGAGGAGAAAGCTAATTGAATACAAAAATAGGATATTTTTCAATGTCTTTTAAGCTTTTTGTTTTTTCTTTTTAATTGAGCTCAAAATAGCTAAAAAACACAGGCATAACTTTTTAATAACAGCCATCCTATTTTTATTTGATGTTTTGTTCATTGGAAAGTAAAGACAAAGTTAAGGCTACAAAAAACTCAAAAAACAGATTCAAAGGAGTTATCTACTCTCTTGATGCTTTTATCTCAGCCGGAATAGCATTTATTGCAGTTTATTTGCTCTTAAACTACTCCACCTTAGAGCAAAGCTATGTTGATTATTACCAACTTAAGCTATTAAGCTTAGATGGTTTAAGAACTCTTATTGAGGATGGAGCAATTAATGATAGGGTTAGAGTAGCTACAATCCTTAATACAATAATTCCTGAGAGGTTTATGTATAGGTTGGAAAGAGATGGAAACACATTTGTTGAAAGAACTTTTCCTGGCAAATCAATTGATGATTTTTCAAGAATAAGGGTTTCCTCTTCCATCCTAGTCCCAATCTTAGATAGGGGCAGTCTAACAAATCCCTATAGCTATAAAACTTGTGGTGGCCCAACACTATGTAAAGAATTGGAGGAAGGATTACTAACACTAGAGGAAGTTAGTATTGTTGAATACACATTAATAATAGCAGTATAATGGCAGTTTGGGTTTTAGAAGTGATCTTATGGTTAAGGCTAAAAAAGGTTTTTTCTTTACTCTCGCTTCTTTGGTTTTGCTAGTTTTAGTTTACTCTTCCATACAATATAAGATATCTTATTTGGAGGAGCAATCTAAAATTTACAAAGAAAACATAAGGTTGCTTTCTTATGAGCTTATTTTTTCCCAATTAGGAAAAGAAAAGATAGAAGATTATTTGAGAGTTCCTTTTTATTATGCTCTAATGAAGTTAGCAAACCACACTGCTTTAAATCCAATAAGAGATAATCCTAGGGATGAATTCCTTCATTTAAGGCTTGCTTTTGAAGAATTGGTGGAGAGAGGAGAATCCCATCCAGCTCATTTTAGAGGGGATCCCTTAGTTTATTCTCCTCAAGAGATTGATTCGAACACAATTCAAGGATTAAGGCAAAAACTTTCCAGGAATTTGGAGGAAAATGGGTTAGTTCTAAATAATTTTGATGTTGAAATAGGAGAGTTAAGACTAAAAGATGCTTTTAGTGTAGAGGTTGATGGAAGGGTTTCTCTCTCAATTTCTGATATTTATGGAACTTCCACTTTAGAATTTTCTGAAAGATTTTTAATTGAGGTTCCTCTAGAAGGAATGCCTGACCCTCTAGTTAATTCTTACCTTTTTGAGGAAGGGTTTGGAGGAGTTAGGAACATTTATCCAGCTGTTTATAGGAATGCAAAGGTTCAAAAACCCCAATTAAAAGAAACATCTGATTTGGGGCAGGGTTGGTTTTATGGGGTTTTAGTTAGCTTCCCTCCTTCCCAAAATGACCTCTTAAAAGCTGAGAACAAGATATTAGTTGGAACCTTTGAGCAGATCTCAACCTATCCAGAAAGAGATAAGTTTGGGGCTTATGTTATAACCACAATCCCTCCTGATGGTTTTGATGGATATGGAAAACCATTTATTGTTTTAGATGGGTTTTCTCTATCTTCTTGGAGGGGAAATGCTGTTGTTAATAACAAAGGAGAGAAAACCATGTTCTTTAGAGAAGAGGAAGGAGAAATGAGGGCTTATGGGATAGAAATGGTTAGAGATTCATTTATTTGCAACTATTATTTCTCTACTTCAAAGAATGTTGTGTTTAATGAGGGAAATAGAGGAGCTCCTTCATTTTTACAAAGAATGTTAGAAAATAGAGAACAAAAATCAGATCCTAACAATGGGATATTCTCATTTTTAGTTTCAGTTGAATATGGAGGGTTTTTGAACCCAACATTAAGTGAAAACTCAAAGCTTGATTTTGAATTTGTTAAGGATTTAGAGGGGGAAATTTTAGTAGGCCTTCCAGCATGTAAAAATCCTTCAATGTGCTCCCTTCCAGTTTCCACAACCAGAATTCCTAGGGTTGTAATAACCTCTCAAAACATAGATTCATTGAAATTAGATCCTTTAGAATATCCTTCAGGAGGTTAAGTTAAGGAGGTTAAGAGATGAAAAGCTTTTTAGAAGTTGGAACTAAAAGGGCTGTTAAAGCACAAGCATCAATGGAAAACCTAGCTTCTTTTCTTTCTCTTTTAGTTTTAGTTGTCCCTCTTTCCTTGCTTTTCATAACTTTAGCTTCAATAAATGATCAAAAGAGTTATGAGAGGGCTTTTGAGCTTTCATTTTCAAGTTTGGCAGAGGAAATAGAAAAAGCATATGTGCTTTGCTCTGAGAGAGGAGAACCAATAGTTAGAAAGGTTTCCTTTACAGCTCCTGATGGTTTTGAGGGTTTTTCTTATGAAAACGGATTTTTAATAGCAACATTTGAGAGAGGTTCTTTACTAAAAGAGTTATCAATTCCAAGGGCTGAGATAGTTTTTGGAGATTTGAGAGGAAGAAAGGGGAACATATTTTTAGAAGTTTCTTGCTCCTTTCAACAAGCTGGAAACATTTATTTATTGGAGGTAGATCCTGAATGAAGAGCTTTTCAAATAAAATAAAAGCCCAACTTTCCTTAGAGTTTGGAACATACTCTATTCTCTTCTTTATTGTTTTAGGAATTGTTTTAGCTCTTGTGTTTTCTATAGGGGGGAGGCAAGTTGAAATCTCAAAAGGAGAGGCTTTAGAAGTAAAGCTTAGGTCTTTTGCTTCAACAATAACATTAGTTAACTCTTTAAGGGAAAGTGGAAATTTTGAATACACTCTAATACTTGAGAGAACAGTTTTAGGCTATCCTTATAGAATAGAGGTTACTCCAACCGCAGTTACTTTAATGTTAGAGGATAGTGAACAAACAACATTGAGAACTGTTATTCCTAGAGTTGTTTTGCTAGATAGAAATGGAAACCAACTCTCATCTATTGAAATAAGCTCCCAACAAGGACAGGTAACTTTTATAGCTAATGAAAGTGGAATAATAATAGAGTGAGATCATGAAAGCACAATATTTAGGAATAGATGCGATAATAAGTGGGGTTATATTTTTGGTTGTAGTTGTTTCAATTTTTAGTTTCCTAAGCTTTTTTGTTTACTCCTCCCAACTTTATTCAAAAGGGATTGATTCAGTAACAGCTTATGTTAGTTATCTCCTTCTTTCAGAAAATAGTGACTACTCAATTATTGACCCAACTGCAGAAGGAAAAAGGATTGATCCTTCTTTATTAGCTTCTCAAGCTTCTTCTCTTTCTGATAGAATTCCTTATCCTTTAAGAGTTGATATAGATTGTGAAGGAAGAGTAACTTCCTTTACATCTGCTAATGCAGAATGGGTTTCCCATTTAAGAAGAGCTTCCCTCTCCTCCAATGGAAATTTTTGCACAATTGACATTTATTTAGGAATTCCTTCCCAATAAACCTTTAAGACTTACAAAAAATTCGTAATATTTTTTTCTTCTTTGTGTGAGTATTTTTAAACCTCTGCTCCTTAAAAAAAGCTATGTTGGTTTACACTTCTGATTTGAAAAAGTTAGGAGAGGGAAAAGAGGTTTCATTAAGAGGATGGGTTCATAGGTATAGAAAATTAGGAGAAAATAAGATATTCATTGTTATAAGAGATGTTAAGGGAATTGCTCAATGTGTTGTTAAAAAAACTTCAGTAAGCGAGAAGACTTGGAGTAATGCTGAAAACCTTTACATAGAGAGCTCTTTAATTGTTAGGGGAAATCTAAAAAAAGATGAAAGAGCCCCTACAGGAGTGGAAGTAGTTGTTAAAGAAATAGAGCCAATTTGTGTTGGTTTTCCTTATCCTATTCAAAAAGATTATAGTGAGGAGTTTTTACTTGATATGAGGCATTTGTGGGTTAGGAGTAGGAAGCTCCAAGCAATAATGAAGGCAAGGCATTATATAATAACTTATCTAAGGGAGTTTTTAGACAACAGAGGATTTTTTGAGATAACACCTCCTATTTTCACTGTTTCAGGGGCTGAAGGAGGAAGTGAGATGTTTGAGGTTGAGTATTTTGGCAATAAAGTGTTTTTAACTCAAAGTTCTCAACTTTATGCTGAAGCTATGATATTCTCTTTGGAAAAGGTTTACAGCTTAGCCCCTAGCTTTAGAGCAGAGAAAAGTAGGACAAGAAAACACCTAACCGAGTTTTGGCATTTAGAGCCTGAAATGGCATTCTATTCTCAAGAAGATAACATGAAACTTCAAGAGGAGTTAGTTTCTTATGCTGCAAATTCTTTAAGAGAGGAGGAGGAGCTCCAATCTTCTTTGGAATTGCTTGGAGTTGATAAAGAAACCTTAAAGATTTCTCCTCCTTTTAAGAGGATAGATTACTCTAAGGCTATTGAGATAGTAAATGAGAGAGGAGGGAAAATAGAGTGGGGAGAAGATTTTGGAGTTGATGAGGAAAGGCTTTTGGTGGAAGGAGAGAAAGCCCCTATATTTATAACAAACTTTCCTTCAGAGATAAAGGCATTTTATATGAAAGAGGATCCTAAAAAACCAGGAACTGTTTTAGCTAGTGATATGTTAGCTCCTTTTGAACATGGTGAAATAATTGGAGGAAGCGAGAGAATTAGTGATTATAAAGAGTTAGTTGAGAAGATGAAGAGATTTGGTCTAAGGGAGGAAAACTATTCGTGGTATTTAGATTTGAGAAAATATGGTAGTGTCCCTCATTCAGGTTTTGGATTAGGAATAGAGAGATTTGTAAAGTATTTGCTAAATCTACAACATATTAGAGATGCAATTCCCTTCCCTAGGACAATAAACAGATTTTATCCTTAGTTTAATTAAGAAGGGTGTTTTAATAGAGTTGGTGTTGTTTGTGGAAGAGCTCATAAGATTAGAGAATGTTTGGAAAAGTTATTATGGAGGAGCAGTTGTTCATGCTTTGAGAGGAGTTTCTATCTCTATCTTTAAAGGAGATTTCATTTCTATTCTAGGCCCTTCTGGAAGTGGAAAGAGCACTTTCCTCCACATAGCCAGCCTATTAGATAAGCCTACAAAAGGGAAGGTTTTTTTTAGAGGGAAAGAAGTTTCTCATTTAAGTGATGAAGAGCTTTCTAATATAAGGGGAAAGAGAATAGGTTTTGTTTTCCAAGCCTTTAACCTAATTCCAAACATGACTGCTTTGGAGAATGTGGAGTTGCCTTTAATGATTCAAGGTTTTTCAGAGGAAGAAAGGAGGAAGAGAGCCCTCTCTATGTTAGAGAAGCTTGGATTAAAGGAAAGAATATATCACTTTCCTTCTCAGTTGAGTGGAGGGCAAAAGCAGAGAGTTGCGATAGCCAGAGCCTTAATAGTTTCTCCAGACGTTGTTTTTGCAGATGAGCCGACAGGAAACTTAGACTCAAAGAGTGGGAAGGAAGTAATAAAAATATTCAAGAAATTAAATAAAGAAGGAAAAACTTTGGTTATTGTTACTCATGACCCAGAGGTTGCAAAGGTTGCTAAGAAAATATTTTATATAAGAGATGGTCAAATAATTAAAGTGGAAGATAAAAACAAAAAATAAACTATTTAAAGCCAAAAATTAACAGAAATGAAGGAGGTATTTTATGGTATATTCAGAACTTAATAAATTTAATTTAGAAATTAACTTGAGGTTTAGGTTGTTATTTGTCTTTGTTTTGCTCTTTTCTTTCTCAACATTGGCTAATTCTATTTCAATTAACTCTTACTCATTTGATAGGCCTTCTTATTCTCCGGGAGAGGAAGGAGTTTTAGAGCTTTCCCTTTCTTTAACAGCTCAGTTAAAACAAGGAGAAACCTTAATAGGATTTGAGTCTGTTGGTTTAGAAATCCCTTCTGAATTTGTGAAAAGAAACTCATTTTTCATTGGAAAGGCCTCTCCAGGAATTGTAAGTCTATCTGTTCCAATTTCAATTCCAGAAAATGCTAGTAGTGGAGTTTATGTTATCCCTGTTAGAGCTTTTGGATATGTTGTTTTTGATTCTGTTGAAGGAGTTAAAACAGAGTTTAGGAGCTTCACTTCCTACATTTCTTTGAAGGTTGTTAAAGACCCAAAGTTTTCAATATACATAAAACCTGAGCTTCTCTCCTCAAGAACAAATGTTAGTTTTACTGTTTGTAGTGAAAGTGGAATAGCTAGAGAGCTTTCTCTCCAAACTATAGGGAACTTTTTACTCTCTTCTGGGCCTTTGTTTTTTGGAGATGTTGAGGGGTGTAAAGAGCTCTCCTCCATTGTTGAGGCTTTTGAGGATGGAAAACAAAGCATGAATGTTGTTTTAAGTTATAAAAATGAGATAGGAGAACCAAGATCCCAAAACTTTTCTTTACCTATTGTTGTGGATAGGAGTAGGTCAAACTTCTTAGTTTCTCAACTCTCCCCTTTAATTTCTTTTGAAGAAGGGAACCTAACCTTAGCCATAAAAAACACAGGTAGAAAAGTATCAAACTTAGTCATAAAACCTATTGATGGAGTAACTTTTGTAGGAAATGATAGGATTTTTATCTCTTCATTAGGAGAGGGTGAAGAGATAGTTGTAAATCAAAAGGCCTTTGCCTCTCTTGAGCCTTCTACTCATTTAGTTAGCTTTTCCTTTGAATGGATTGAGGAAGGAACAACAAAAACTGAGGTTGTAGAGGTTCCTCTAAAAGTTATTTCCAAAGAAGGAGTAGAGGTTTATCTTGAAGCAGAACCTTTACCCTTAAAAGCAGGAGAACCCTTAACTCTTTCAGTTGTTGTTGCAAATAAGGCCAGTTTTCCTCTATCTGCAGTTTCTGTAAGCTTGGAAGGAGAGGTTGAGTTGCTTGAGATTTCAAATGAGAAGTTCATTGGCTCTCTCCAACCAGATGATTTTAGTAGTGAACAATTTGAAGTTATCTTTAATAGCCCAGGAAAAAAACAACTAACTATAATAGTTTTCTATAAAGACCCTTCAGGAGAGCAAGTGGAAAGCTCTTTTGTTATGGAAGTAAATGTAAAGGAGGGAGAAAATGATCTCTCCTTAATCTTAATTCTAGCTCTTCTAGCCCTAATACTTATCTTTAAGTTTAGGAAAAGGATTGTTGGAAAGATAAGAAACTTTATTGGGAAAAAATGAAACTTAGAGAGCTCTTTAAGTTAGCCTTATTAGGAATTTCAAGGTCAAAGAGAAGAACAATGCTAAGTGTTTTGGCTATTTCAATAGGGGTTTTTTCTCTAGTCCTTTTAACCTCTCTTTCCTACACTTTAAAGCTAGAGGTTATATCAAACTTAAAGGGCTTTGGAGGGGATGTGATAGTCATTGTTCCTGCAAAAATATCCAATATTGCTTTGGAAAGTAGAACAGCTGGTTTAAGGGCAACTCAAGGAAGGTTTTTTGAAAGTGATGTGAAAAAGATAAAGAGCATAGAGGGAGTAAAGCTAGCCTCCCCAGGTTTGTTTGGCAGGGTTTCAGCAGTTTTTGAGGACAAAAAGGTTGGTATTACCGTTTATGCTGTTGATACCTCCACCTATAGAATTTTTTCAAAGGATGTTAAAATTAAAGAAGGGAGGTGGTTATCTAGCAAATATGAGGTTGTGCTTGGCTCTAATGTTGAGGAAAGTTTTGAGGGAATAGATGTTGGAAAAACACTGGTTATCTCTAACATTTCTTTTAAGGTAGTGGGAATTTTGGAAGAAACGGGAAACTCAATAACCCAAGTTGATGATGTTTTACTAATTCCTTATGAAGCTGGTAGGGATGTGTTTTCAAACGTTTTTTCTGAACAAGAGGTAAGTATGATAATGGTTTTGGTTAGTGATGGATATTCAACAAAAGAAGTGGCAAATAAGATAGAGGATTTTTTAAGAAAAATAAAAAAGCTAAAAGAAGGGGAGGAGTTCTTTAGTTTAATAACTCGCGACTCAATAGAAGAGAGCATCTCCCAGATCATAGGAGTAATAAATTTGTTTTTCTTTACTTTAAGCGCAATAGCCATGATAGTTGGTTTGATAGGAATAGGAAACTCTGTTTATATGAATGTTTTGGAAAGAACTAGAGAGATAGGTGTTTTGAGAGCTATTGGAATGAAAAAAAGAGATGTTCTAATGTTATTTTTGGTAGAAGCAACTCTATTTTCCTTTTTTGGATTTTTTGTTGGAATATTTGGAGTTATTTTTCTATCCTTTATCCTATCTTTTTTTGGAATAAATATTTACTTTGATCTGATTTTTGTAGTAATAGCTTTTTTCTCTTCCTTTTTAGGAACTATTCTCTCCTCATATTTACCAGCTAGAAAAGCCTCCCTAATTCCTCCTTCTCAAGCTTTAGTATATGAATAATTTAGATTAATTAGCTAGGGTTGAATTCTTTGTTTTTGGAAATGGTTTTTAATTTTCTCGTCCTATATTTTATGATGTCAAAAAACAAGCTTAGGACTAAAAAGAAGAGAGAGGTAAAAGAAATTGTAAACAGGAGGATTAATTCCCTCCTATTTTTAGCAAATTCTTTTCATAAAAAAGGATTTTCTGGATTTGCAAGGTTTTATTTTTTGCTAGCTTTTTCTTTAGTAAAAAGGTATAAGATTAGGTTAGGAGAAAGAAAATGGCTATTTTGCAGAAAATGTTTTTGCCCATGGGGGAAAGAGAATATAAAGCATTTGGAGGGAAAAGAGTTTTTTGTTTGCTCTTGTGGTTATAGGAGAAAAGTACCTATCAAAGGGATAAAGGTATTAGAAGGAAAAGAAATATTGGAATATAGGATTTGAGGGAAATCATGTATTATTTTAAGGACCATACTGCAGATCTTATCATTGTTGCAGAGTCAAATTCCTTAGAAGAGCTTTTTGAAGATTTAGGGAGTGCTTTAATTTCTTTAATTAAAGGAGAAAATGATTTGAAAGGAAATTGTAAAGAGCTCTCTCTTTCTTATAAGGCTTCTTTTAAAGAAGATTTAATTGTTGGCTTTTTAGAACAAATCCTATTTGTTGTTGAAACTAAGGGAAAGGTTCCTTTAAAGATTAAATTAAAAAATGTAAGCTTATCTAAACTAATTGTGGAGTATTATTTGTTGTTGTGTGATGGAGAACCAACAAGCTTAGTAAAAGCCCCTACATATCACAACATAAAATTTGAAACATCGGAAAATTCCTATAAAGCAGAGGTTGTTTTGGATGTATGAGAAAAAATTCTCTGTTCTTATTTTTTATTTTGCTCTATTTCTAAGCTTTAATGTTTTCTTTTCTTTTGAGATAGAAAAGAGTGTAAACCTCACTAACATCTCTTCTTTTGATGTTGAGAACTATATTTATGTTTCAACCCTTGATTCTGAAAAAATATTCAAGTATTCTCCAGCTTTGACTAATGTTGATAAGCTGAACGTTTACAGGAGATTTCTTAGGGATATTGAGCTGGAACAAGGAAGTGTTTATGCTCTCCAATACCTTGGCTTATTTAGGCTCTATCCAACAACGTCTTCTTTGGCAGAAGAAATAGGAGGAGCTTTCTCATTCATAAAGAAAGGAGACTTCTTTTATATTGCTCATTATAATGGAAAGCTAAGCAAATGGAAAATGAAGACCTTTGATGTAGAGCTCTTAAAAGAGGTAAGAGAATATTTCAACAAACCATTACCAAAGCTTAACTCTATAACTTCAACCTCCAATTATATAGTTGTTTCTTTTGAGGAGGGAGTAATATTTTTTGATTATGATTTAAACGCTATAAATGAGTTTTCTCTAAGCTTTTTAGAGAGCTTGTTTGGAGAGATAGGTAGAATAAAAGCAGTTAATTTTTATGATGGATTCTTAATAATAACTGCAGAGAATGCTATTGTTTTTACAACTCCTGATTTTGAATATTTTGTTGTTGAAGAAAACAATCTAGAACTAAAAGAAGTTAAACTTTCTCCTCTTGGTTTATATGGAATTTCTGACAATGTTTTGTATAAGTTGGATTATGAGATCGAAACACCTCTCCAAATAATCTCTTCTCTTAGAAAAAACCTAACTCTTTCATTAAAAGAGGTTAGAGAGCTTGATTTATTAATGGAAAATGAGAGCTATGGAATGGCTATAAAGTTTTTGAACAACATTCCTAAAGAAGAGGAAGTGATTCCTCCAAAACCTGAACCAAAACAACAGGAAGAATTTATTCCTAAAGAGCCAGAAGAGAGGGATTTGATAAACCTCATCAGCTTTGTTTTTATTGCTTTGTTGATAACCTTGTTTTTAGCTATTGGAGTTTTTTGGATAATCTACAAGAAATTTAAAGGGGAGGATGGAACAGGAGGAAGTAGATTTAAATTTTCAAAGGAGAGGAATAAGAAAAGATGAAGGTTGGTCTTCTTTTTAGTGGAGGAAAGGACTCAACTCTTTCAGCCTTTTTATTGTCTTCCCAAGGTTTTGATGTGGAGTTAATAACCTTTATCCCAGAAAATCAAGAGAGTTATATGCTCCACACCCCTGCTTTAGAGGTTACAAAATACCAGGCAAGTGCATTAAATCTTCCTTATCATTCATTTTCAATTAGCGGAGAAAAAGAAAAAGAAGTTGAGGAGATGCTTTCCTTTCTTTCCTCTTTGGATATTGAGGGAATTGCTTCAGGAGCTTTAGCTAGTGAATACCAAAAGCAACGTATTGATTACATTGCTCACTCTTTGGGAATTCCCTCTTTTTCTCCATTATGGCATAAAGGAGAAGCTGTTCTTCCCCATTTTAAGGAAATGAAGATAATTTTCTCTTCTGTTTCTGCTTTAGGATTGTCTAAAGAGCTTTTGGGGAGAGATGCAACCCCTTTTTTAGATAAATATGAGTTTTTTGAAGGAGGAGATGCAGAAACTTTGGTTCTTGATGCCCCCTTCTTTATTTATAGGTTAGAAGTTGATTATGATGTTGTTTGGAAGGGATCTTCTGGTAGAATAATGCTTAAAAGTATAAAGCTAGTGGAGAAGAAGGGGAAAAAGAACAGGTAAAATGAATAGGAACTCTAAAATAGATTTTTAAAGTTAAGATAACATATTCATTTGATGGTGGCTTATTCAAAGCTTAAGGTTGCTTTTCTTCTATTATTGTTTTTAGTTCTCCAAGGATGTATATATGAATACTCTCCTTTAAACTTAAAAGACCAAACAAAACCAATAAATGAAGTTTCAGTTGATTTTAATTTAGATAATAAAACAGACATTTATGGTGTTGAGTTCAATCCAATAAACATATTCTTTTATGATCAAAAAGTAAGCATAAGTAAGCTTTCTTATTCCTATCCCAACTTTTATGAAATAGAAATTTATGATAGTACTTTGACAAGAGAGGAAACAATAGAGTCATTTAACAACCTCTCCTCCTCATTAAGACAGTTCTTTTCTGCTTGTAACTCTGTTTTTGCAATGGATTTATGTGTTGATCCCCTCTCTTGTAAAAACGCTTGTGCTCCTTCAAGTGAAGCCTGCTCCTCCTCAGTTGATGAGGATATTGGTTTTTTGGCTTTAGATTATGTAAATAACTTTAGAAAACTAAATTTCTTAATGGATAGTTTGAGGTTTTCTCTAGAAGTAGGAAGATTTGGTGAGGAGGAACTCAAGAAAATAGTTGAAATTAACTTGTTGCTAAATGTTTTGGAGAACCATCCTGTTCAAGGAGAACTAATAAAATGTGATTTTTCTAGTGTTGAAAAAGAGCAGTTTTCTAGCTTACTTAACAAAATATCTTATGGTTTTAATGTTGAAGAATACAAAGCATTATCTTATTTAAGGGCTACCTCTTTAGGATTAACAAGCTTTGCCAATATTGAGCTAAAGGAAAAACTACCTTCTTCTCTCTATCCAAATATTTTAGACTTAGATTTAGAGAGAGAACATACAATAGCTAGAGACTTTCCTTTGGAAATAGATTACTCTACTGCTAGGCTTACTTCTTCCCAAACAAAGGCTTTATTTTACAGTATTAAGCTTGATGGAAAAGCAAACATAGAAAATTTAAGAGATTTAAATGATGTTAGAGTTGATGTTAGGTTTATAGAGTATAACGTAGAACTGCTTAATGAAGCACTAGAAAACCTTTACACTTATTATAAGGGAATTTATGATGTTACTTCACTCTCTTATTTATCGCTTTCCTTTGCTTTCATAATTATTTTCCTCCTAGCCCTCATTGTTTTTGAGCTTATTAAGATAATATACTTTTCCATAATTGGATTATTTAGGGGGAGAGCATTAGGGAAGTCATTTAAATTAGCCTTGGGAAATGCAAAGGAAAGACCTTTGGTAAAGCTTTTCAAGGTTTTTGTTTTGTTTTTTGTTGGAGCCTCAATTGAGCTTTTGTTTATCTCTTCTCCTCCTCTAAATTCACTGAGCTTTTTTGAAATAAGGAGAGCTTTGGAAAGCTCAACTATTGCTTTTGTTGCTTCCCTCTCTTACTTTTTAGGGGCTTTTCTTTTGGCAACCTTAATTCTTGACTTCTTAAAAGGAGCAATTTTGGGGAGGGAGTATTATAGAGAACTAATTGAATCAACTCCAAAGCTAAATAGAATGAGATTTGAAAAGCTTAAATCCTTACTTGTTAGTGCAAAAACAGAGATTGAAAGAGCCTCCTCTCGGGGGGTGGAGGTTGCAGAGGAGTTTGGAACAATAACAAAAATTCCTATTGTTGAGCTAGAGAATAAAATTGAAGAAGAAGACCCACGCATCATTAGGAATAGGATTGAGAAGTATATTGAGGAAGTAAAGGAGGCTCTTGCCTCAATAAAAAGAAAAGAGGAGCTAGCAAAAAAGATGTGGCCTAATTGGAAAGAATACTTAAGGTCAGAGTTAGAAAGAAGGGATGTAATTCCTTTAGATACTTTACTCTTAATTCCTCATCAATGGAGGGTTTGGGCTATAACACGTTATATGGCTGAAAATCCAGAAGAGGATTTGGTTTTGGAAGGAAAGTTTTTGAAGAGGAAGATAATCCCTCCTGAAGAAAGAATAAAGAGAGCTATAATTTCATATAAAGACAGGGGCCTATTTTTAGGATCAGTTTTAATTAAAAATCATAATCCTATCTTTTACATCTCAGCCCTACCAAAAGAAGGAATAATATTGAATTTACTTTATGGCGCGTACTTTAAGACGTTTGCATTAATAAAAAAGATTTTTGGAGATAGTCCAATTGAATTTAAAGTTTATGGTGGAAAATATATAGTAGGAGCTTTTTATTTAGGAAAGTTCCATTTGGCTTATATCTCCTTAAAAGATAAGGAAGAATTGCTTGAGGAGCTTGTTAAGACTTTGAGAAAGTACAGCTAGCTTTTTTGAGGGATAATATGGAGTATGATGCTTCTTCAATAAAAATACTTAAGGGGCTTGAGGCAGTAAGAAAAAGGCCTGCGATGTATATAGGAGATGTTGGAAAGAAAGGTTTTCACCATCTTCTTTTTGAGATAGTTGATAATGCTGTAGATGAAAGTATTGCTGGATATGCGGATGAAATAGTAGTTACTCTTCATGAAGATGGAAGTGTAGAGGTAAGAGATAATGGGAGAGGAATTCCCGTAGATATTCACAAAGAAACTGGAAAAAGTGCTTTAGAGATTGTAGTAACAACCTTACATGCTGGAGGAAAGTTTGACAAAAAGTCCTATAAAATATCTGGAGGTTTGCATGGGGTTGGAATAAGCGTTGTTTGTGCTTTGAGTGAATGGATGGAAGTAGTTGTAAAAAGGAATGGAAAGGTTTTTAGACAAAGGTATGCTAGAGGAAACCCAACTACAGGAGTAGAGGTGATTGGAGAAGCTAAAGATAGTGGTACTATTGTGAGGTTTAAACCAGATCCCCTAATATTTGGAGAAAGAAGCTTTGACTTTGAATTAGTTGAAGAGAGAATAAAGGAGCTGTCCTTTTTAAATAAAAGAGTAAAGTTCCTATTAATTGATAAAAGAAAAGGAATTGAAAAGGAATTCTCTCATAAAGGAGGTATCGTTGATTTTGTAAGTCATCTCTCTCAAGGATATAAAGTTATTTCTGAGAACTTTTATATGGATAGTGAAAAAAACAACATTAAGGTTGAGGTTTCCTTCCTTTACACTGATACTTATTATGAAAAGCTTTATAGCTATGTGAACAATATTAGGACAGAAGAAGGCGGGACTCATGTTTCTGGTTTTAAGGCGGCCTTAACAAAAGCAATCAATGACTTCATCTCTTCAAAAGGCTTGTTGAAGGGCAAGAGGGTTAGGGGAGAGGATGTTGGAGAAGGCTTAATAGCTGTTATCTCTGTGTTACATCCTGATCCTCAATTTGAGGGCCAAACAAAGACAAAGCTGGGAAATAGTGAAGTAAAGGGTATTGTTGAATCCTTGCTTTTTTCTTCTTTAAAGGAATGGTTTGAGATAAGAGAAGACCAAGCTAGGATAATAGCAAAAAAGGTTATTGCAAATATGGAAGCTAGAGAGGCTGCAAGAAGAGTTAGGGAAAACCTTAGGAGGAAAAGCGTTTTCGAAACCTCTCTCCTTCCAGGAAAGCTTGCTGACTGTAGTTCAAAGGAAGTTGAAAAAACAGAGCTATTTATTGTTGAGGGAGATAGTGCTGGAGGTTCAGCAAAGCAAGCTAGGGATAGAAACTTTCAAGCAATTCTTCCATTAAAAGGTAAAATACTTAATGTTGAAAAAGCTAGCATGGATAAGCTACTTAAAAGTGAAGAGATAAGAAACATTATATTAGCTATAGGAACAGATATGGGAGAGAACTTTGATTACTCAAAGCTTAGGTATGGAAAAATAATAATAATGACCGATGCAGATGTGGATGGAAGCCACATAAAAACCCTTCTCCTTACTTTATTCTTCAGATATTTTAGACCTTTGATAGAGAAGGGCCACATATTTTTAGCAAAACCTCCTCTTTATAAAGTGACAAAAGGAAAAAAGGTATTCTATGCTTATAGTGATGAGGAATTAGAAAAGCTTAGGAAAGAATTAGGAAATATTGGTGTGCAAAGGTATAAAGGTTTAGGAGAAATGAACCCAGAGCAGCTTTGGGAAACAACTATGAATCCAGAAACAAGGATTTTGAAAAAAGTAACGATAGAGGATGCAATAAAGGCTGATGAGCTCTTCTCCATTTTGTTAGGAGAAAATGTTGAAGTTAGGAGAGAGTATATTCAAAAACATGCTTTAGAAGTAAAGGAGTTGGATATTTGAGTTGCCCAAAATAGAGGGAAATCATGATAGAAGAGGAAAAAATTGAATATGTTCTAAAGGAGAGCTATTTAACTTATGCGATGAGTGTTATAGTAAGCCGTGCATTGCCTGATGTGAGAGATGGGCTTAAGCCAGTTCATAGAAGGTTGCTTTATGCAATGTATGAGTTAGGAAACTTTCACAACAAGCCTTACAAAAAAAGTGCTAGAATAGTTGGAGAAGTTCTTGGAAAATACCACCCTCATGGAGATTCGGCAATATATGATGCTTTAGTTAGAATGGCTCAACCTTTCTCATTGAGATATTTACTTGTTGATGGACAGGGAAATTTTGGAAGTATTGATGGAGATGCCCCTGCTGCAATGCGTTATACCGAGGTTAGGATGACTAAGCTTGCAGAAGAAATGTTGAAGGATATTGAGAAAGAAACAGTTGAGTTTCACCCAAACTTTGATAATACTTTGAAAGAACCATTAGTTTTACCTTCTAGAATTCCTAATTTAATAATAAATGGTTCCTCAGGTATAGCAGTGGGGATGGCCACAAATATTCCTCCTCATAATTTAGGAGAGGTTGTTGACGCTCTAATAGCTCTTATTGAGGGAAAGGAGGATGAGATATTTAGTATTATTAAGGGCCCTGATTTTCCTACAGGGGGGATAATAGTAAATAAAGATGAGATAATTAGGGCATATAAAACTGGAAAAGGAATAATAAAGGTTAGGGGAAAAGCTGAAATAAAGGAAGATAGGATATTAATAACAGAAATTCCTTACCAAGTCTCAAAATCTAAGATAATAAATGATATTGTAGAGGCAGTTAAGAACAAAAAGATTGAGAATATAATTGATTTAATCGATAAGAGCGATAAGAGAGGAATGTTAATAGAGATTAAACTTAGGAAAAACTCAAACCCAGAAGTAGTTTTAAACAAGCTCTATAAATACACTAGCTTGGAAGTTAGTTTTGGAATAATAATGATAGCTTTGGTAGGAGGAGCTCCTAAACTACTTTCATTAAAAGAAATTCTTGAAGAGTTCATTAAGTTTAGGTTTGAAATAATAAGAAAAAGGACCTCTTATTTAAAGAAAAAAGCCGAGGAGAGGAGGCACATTCTTATAGGTTTGTTAAAAGCACTTAATAGGTTGGAAGAAACTGTAGAATTAATAAAATCTTCAAAAAATTATGAAGAGGCTAAATCATCTTTAATTGAGTTGTTAGATATTGATGAAATGCAAGCAAAGTCAATTCTTGATATGAGATTGCATAGGTTAATTTCTTCAGAAAGAGAAAAAATTGAAGAGGAGAAGAAAGAACTTGATAAAAGGATAACAGAATATGATTTGATATTGAGAGAAGACAGTAAAGTTTATGAGATAATAAAAGAAGAGCTTTTGGAAATAAAAGAGTCTTATGCTGATGAAAGAAGGACAGAAATACTAGAAAGTTATAAAGATGTTGAGATTGAAGATTTAATCCCTAATGAGAGATCATTAATTGTTTATTCACAGGGTTACGTAAAGAGAATTCCTCTAAATGAATTCAAAGCACAACATAGAGGTGGAAGAGGTATTTCATTGATTGGAGAGTTGAGTAGGGTTGCTTATAATCATGATGTTCTTTATATATTTACTAATAAAGGAAAAGTATACACATTAAAAGCGTATGAGATACCTAAGCTCTCAAGAAACTCTAAAGGAAAACCTCTTTTATCTTTAATTAAATTATCTGAGGGAGAGAAAGTCGTTGATATTTTGGCTTCTCCACAAGGAAACTACTTCACTTTTGCAACTAAAAAGGGGTTGGTTAAAAGGACAGAAATATCACAATATATAAATGCAAAGAAAGCTGGTATAAGGGCTATATTATTAGAGGAGAAAGACTCCTTAGTTAAAATACTTCCTACTTCTGGAAGTGATTTACTTATTTTAGCAACAAAAAATGGATATTCAATAGTTTTTAATGAACAAGAAGTTAGAAAAACTGGAAGAACCTCTCAAGGAGTTAAAGGAATTTCATTGGAGGATGATGAAGTTATTTCTTTAACAAAAGTAAGAGGACCTTTCCTCCTCTCTTTAACTTCAAAGGGTTATGGTAAGCTAACCCCCATCTCCTCCTTCAGGACTCAACATAGAGGTGGAAAGGGACTTATAGTTATAAAAACAACTGAAAAGACAGGATTTCTGAAGTTTTCAATATCTGTTAATGAAGATGAGGAGTTTTTTGTTTTAACTAAGTATGGAAAGATAATTAGACTTAAGGTAAAGGAGATATCAATTCAATCTAGATATGCTAAAGGAGTTAGGATAATAAGGCTTGAAGAGGGAGATGAGATTCAAGAAGTTAGCTTAGTTAAAAATGAAAACATTACTTCTTAAAAGAAGTAATAAACAACCCTTTATTTATTTAAATAGTTATTTTAAAGATGTTTATGAGGTTGGTTTATGGAGGAAGTATATGTTTTAGATACTAGCATTGTTGTTGATGCAAGGATAATAGAGTTAGTTGAAAAAGGAGAGGTTAGAGGAAAGATAGTTATCCCTAAGGCAGTAATAGCAGAATTAGAACATCAAGCAAATAGAAATAAAGAGGTTGGATTTGCAGGATTTTCAACTATAAGAAAATTAAGGGAATATGAAGCAAAAGGATTAATAACAGTAGTTATTGAAGGGGAAAGACCCTCTCCACTTCAAATAATAAACGCAAAATCAACAGGAGAAATAGATGCGTTAATAAGAGAGGTTGCAAAAATATATAATGCTGTTTTGGTTACAGGAGATAAGGTTCAGCATGAGGCTGCAGAGGCAGAGGGAATAAAAACTCTTTATTTGCATGCAAAAGAGGAAATAAAGGAAAGATTAGAGTTTGAAAAATACTTTGAAAAGAATACAATGTCTATCCACATCAAAGAAAATGATTTTGTTAAAGCTAAAGTAGGATCTCCAGGTAATTGGAAGCTAATTAAGCTTGATGATAAACTTTCCATAGAAGATGTTAGAAGGATTAGTGAGGAGATAATAGAAGTAAGCAAAAGGAATAGAAACTTCTATTTTGAGATTGATAAAGAAGGAGCCACTGTAATCCAAATGGGGGAGTATAGAATAGTAATAGCAAAACCCCCTTTTTCTGATGGTTTTGAGATAACAATTGTTAGACCTATAAAAAAGCTAAAGCTAGAGGATTATAATATTGATGAAAAACTACTCTCTAGGTTGGAAGAGAGAGCAGAGGGAATTTTGATTTGTGGACCTCCTGGAAGTGGTAAGAGTACTTTTGCAACTGCTTTGGCGGAGTATTATGCTAAGAAAGGAAAAATAGTAAAAACAATGGAAGATCCTAGGGATATGAAAGTTGTTAATGAGATAACTCAATACTCAAAGTTGGATGGAAGCTTTGAGAACACTAAAGATATACTTCTCTTGGTTAGGCCTGATTACACTTTTTATGATGAGGTTAGAAAAGCAGTTGATTTTAAGATTTATGCAGATATGAGAATGGCTGGAATAGGATTGGTTGGAGTTGTACATGCTAAAAAAGCTATTGATGCAATACAAAGGTTTATTGATAAAGTTGAGTTAGGAATAATTCCTCAAATTGTTGATACTGTAATTTTAATAGATAAGGGAAAGGTATCAAAGGTATATTATTTGGAGCAAGTGATAAAAGTACCTACAGGAATGACAGAAAGAGATTTAGCTAGGCCTGTTATAGAAGTTAGGGACTTTTATAATGATAAGATTGAGTTTGAGATTTATAAGTTTGGAGAGGAGACTGTTGTTCTTGACCTCTCAAAATCAAGGAGGTTTGGAAAGGATAAGGTTTTAGAAAGTGTGAGGAGGTCTTTGAAGAGAATGTTGAGTTATAACTTTGAGCTAGAGAGAGTTGGAGATAAATTAATCCTTAGAGCTGATTCAAGAGATATCCCAAAGCTATTTAAAAAACACAAAAAGAAGTTTGAAAAGCTAAACAAAAAAATCCCAATTGAGGTAAGAGAGTTATGACTAAAATAATAAACCTCTCTTCCCAATGGGATGAAGCATTGGAGAGATCTTTAGAAATACTTAGAAAAGGAGGGGTTATCGTTTACCCAACCGATACTGTATATGGAGTAGGAGGAGATTCTACTAATTTGAAGGTTGTTGAAAGAGTTTATAGCATAAAAGAAAGAGAAAAAAATAAGCCTCTTTTGGTTATGGTCTCTGGTTTGAAGATGCTTTTGGAATACTTTGAACCCACAGGAAAGGAATTGTTAGCTATCCAAAGACACTTGCCAGGGCCTTATGCTTTTATTTTAAGAACAAGAAAAAAGCTACTTTTTGGGGAAAAGGAAGTGGGGGTTAGGGTTCCTAACCACTTCTTTTGTAGAAAGCTTTGTGAGGAACTTGGAAATCCAATAATAACCACTTCTGCCAACATTAGTGGGAATTCTCCTCCAGTGGAATTGAAGGATTTAGATAAAAAAATTGTTGAAAGAGTGGATTTGGTTATTGATGGAGGTAGGCTTAAGTATGGCATTTCCTCTACTGTAGTTAACATAAGGGAGAAAAAGATAATCAGAAGAGGTTATTATGATTTCTCATTCAACGACTACTGAATCTCCAATATCTCTAACGTCTGTTATTTTTATGTAGTTGGTTTTTCCAAATGCAGAGGTTATTTTTATTTTGTTATTTTTTACGTCAACTCCTGCTATTTTCCCATAAAATGTTCCTTCTTTATCATAAACTTCTTTTCCTTTTAAGTTTAGTCTAGCTATGAGATCTATTTTTAGGCTTTTAAAGTAGCTTGAAACAACGTACTCAACAAATAAGGCTGCTATTGTTATTGTAAGAAAGTCTTTGAAATAAACATAAGGAGGATTTAAGTTTAATATCCATGCAATAGCTACCTTTATTACAATAAAAGCTAAAAGAGCAGTTATTACTAAGTGTATTTGAGATATCAAAACTAAAAAGTTCTTACCTAAACTTGTTATATCTATTATTTTTATTATCATTGCTAGTAAAACACCTATGAATAGAGGGGTTATAAAGGAATCAAATATGTATGCGTAGAGAGTTAATCCTCCGAGCCCCTTGCTATTTCCATCTAAGTATGCATAATAAGAGTTGTAGATTGAAGTTAGTAGTATGATGAAGAGAGAAACGTATAAAACAAGAGCAAGTGTCCTACTACTTTCAACTTTGAAAGTATCTATTAATTCTTCTATTTTTTCATCTAATGAAAATCCTTTTACTAAAAGTATTGTTCCTATTATTATTCCCAAATACTGAATTTGAATGTCAAATAAATAAACAAGAGAAATTAGAAGTAAAAACAAAGCAGGAATTCCTATTAAAATCCTCCTATAGGATGGTTCTCTGAGCTTCTCTAGGATAACTAAATATGTTTTTTCTAGCTCTTTTGCTTGTTTCACATAAACTTTTTCAACACCATCAACCTTTAACCTACTTTGAATTATTGGTAGTATTTCCTCATCCATTGAACCATCAGTAACCAAAATACAAGAGGTTATTGAATGTTCTTTTAATATATTTTCAAGTTGTTTTACAACTTTGCTGTAAGCTTTTATACCTAGCCTATTGTGCCCCGTTAAAGTTATTATCTCTACTTCTTTGTTTGATTTTTTCATGGAATCATACAAGGATATGGCTTTAAACATTGCATTAGAATCAGAATCTGTTGGATCAGCTAAAGCTAATGCCATAGCAGCGTTTAGGTTTTTCTTTCTTCCAACTATAGGACCTTTTATTTTTGCTTTAACTCCTAAATCATCATCTATATCAACTACTATTATTGCAGTTTTTCCACTAACCACAGCTAAATAATGCTACCTACATTTAAAATTTTATCTCTTCTTAATATTTTTGGTTTAAATGGGTGCTACTATTGAGAGGGAAGTTAAAATTTTAGAAATAAATCCAAAAGAGGTTGAGAATAAGTTAATTAACTTAGGTGCAAGACTTGTTTTTTCAGGAAAAATTTCAACAATTTATTATGATTTTCCTGATAAAAGACTTTACAAAAGAAGTGCAATTGTTAGAGTGAGGAAAGAGGGAGAAAAAAACTTTCTGGATTTTAAGGAAACTCTATTTTCAAAAGACGTTAAGGAGAGTAAAGAAATAAGGCTTTCTATTGATTCTTTTGAGAACTCTTTAAAACTTTTGGAAGAACTTGGTTTAGTAAGAGTTGGAGAAATAAAAAAGTTTAGGAGAAGTTATTCTCTAAACAGTTGCAAAGTTGAGGTAGAATTTATTGAGGGTATCCCTCCTTTTATTGAAATAGAAGGTCCTCCAGAAGAGATAAAAAAATTGATTTCTTTATTAGGACTTGGAAAAAATAAGATTGTTTTATTTGACAGCTTTGAATTGCTTAGCTATTATGGAAAGTCAATCTCTTCAAAAAATTCTTTCTCATAAGGATAAACTATCCATTTATCTGTTTTTTCTACCCATACATCAGGAATAAATGATGTTTTTGGTTTAATATGTAGAGAAAGCGTTATTATCTTTTCTGGCTTTTTCATCTCCAAGATTTCTATTACTTTTTTGAACGTAACTCCTTCATCAGAAACATCATCAACAACTAAAATAACTTTACCCCTTAAGTCATTTTGAATTCCACTTATTAATTTCAAGCTTTTCCCTTTTTCCCCTTCGTATCTCTCAACTATTAATGTTAAAAGTTTTGGAGTTGAGTTAAGATTAAATTTTTTCTTAAGTTTTTTGCTCCTAAAGATCTCATATAAGCACTTAGCTATTACAAAACCTCCTGTTCCTATTGCGACTATATAATCTATTTTCAACATTTTATTTTCTACTTCACTACCTAATTTTTTTGCAGATCTGAATATTAATTCCAACAGCCTATCATAACTTATAAATTCTTTTTCCATCTTCTCCCTGGCTTAGTCCTTATTTTTTAATTTTTAAATGAAGATGTTGTTTTAAAGGAATATCTAATTCCTAGCAACCCCATCAAGAAAAATATTGTCCTAGGAAAAGGCATTACTATGAAGTTCAACACAAAAGTAGCAAGAAAAAGCTTTAGGCTTCTTTCTCCTAAATAGAGGACATAAATTATATAAGAGAGAAGTGCTTCATAAACCATTATTAATGGGTTTGTTAGTGAAACTATTATGAGAAGACTTTGGGTTGCTGAGAGTAAAGGTAAAAACACCAACACAACAGCTATTTTTCCCATTTTCAACAATTTGTTTACTCTATCTCTTACAACTTCTCCATTTCCATAAGAATATTTCAGGTGTTGATTTATAAAACCCATCAACGTTGGTTCTTTTCCCCTGCATATTAACCTATCAACAAACCTTATTTTCTCCCCTTTTTCAATCAAGTTTAGAGAAAAATCTATATCCTCAACAACTTTATTCTTGAACTTGATTCTCTTAGCAATCTTTGTGTTTATCAAAGCAGCACTTCCGTTAAATAGAGCTCTCCCCTTTTCTGATAAGAAACATTGAACAATATAAAATATGTTGTTTGTAGAGTTCATTACTTTTCCAAAAAAGCTTTTTTCTTTGAACTCCTTTTTTCCAACTATTAATTTTCCTTCCTCTTCCAAAAGAGCCTTCACATTTTCTTCACTAGCCAATTCCTCATCTCCATCCACTATAAAAAACCATTCTTTTGTTGCTTTGGATAAATATAGGTTTATTGCTCCTGCTTTTCCCTTAACATCTTTAGTTTGAAATATTAATTTAACTCCATTTTCCTCTAAAAACTCTTGGAAATCATTTGATAAGCTTTTTACCCTAACTAACCAAATAGGCTTTCCCAGATTTTTCCAACTTAGTATTGTTTTTCTAAGAATTTCTTCTTCTTCATCATAAGAAGTTATTAGCACCTCAAAATCTCTCTTAGGAGTGCTTTTTTTACTTTTTTCTTTTTTTTGACAACCAATTTTTAGAGATAAGGCAACCAAAAATAAACCTATAAATATTGCTAATAACACTACTTCCATGTTTTCCCCATGCTTAGTGTCTAAATAAAAATTTTTCTTTTCTCTTAAACTTTTTAAAACAAAGCTTTTCATAAGTTTCCATAACGTTTTTGTTTGAGGGGCCGTGGTGTAACCAGGTAGCACAGCAGGCTCCAGAGAAAGAAGAAACCTGCTGGTCGGGGTTCAAATCCCTGCGGCCCCATTAACTCCACTTTTACTACCTAAATGGCCTACTATTTCTCCTCAAAGGAGTTATTGAGTTGTTTGAGTAAAAACTAAGTAATTTTTCTATAGAATTAACCTCTTCCTTTTTTATTGCTACTCTCCTATCAACTTCTAATAATATGGAAGGATAAGCAAAGTTATTGAATGGGGAGGTTAAAGAATATATTAAGGAAGCTGTTTTCTCTATGCTTTCTTCTCTTTCTGCTATAAACTCTACTCTTAATGGAAAGTCATTTTCGCTTGCTTTCAGGTAGAAAAACCTTATCTTCTCGCTTAACTTTATCTCCCTTAATAATTTGTCCTCCTTAGAATATTCAAATACACTTGTTCTTTCCCCTTTTTTTAAGAAAAAATTTAGGAAATAGCTGTCTACTCCTTTGTTTATTCCCAATTCTTTAATTATTTTTTTACTTCTGGAGTCTTTTACTACTCCTATTAACATGACTTTTCTATCCAATGCTGTTTTTAGGATTTCATTGTATATTTCTATTAATCTTCTGAACTCCTGAAAAACAGCACTATCTTCTTTGGGTCTATCTGAAGGAAGAGGTAGCAATGATCCATCTATTAAAAGCGCATCTATATCATTTTCTTTCATGCATTTTATTGCTAATGAAAGCTCTTCTTCTACTCTTTTTATGTTCTTTTTTATTATTGCTTCAACTTCTTCTTCACTAAAGCTAAAGCTCGCTACTTTTGGAAATTTAGGAAAGCTAGTTGTTTCAATTAGTTTTGAGTTTTCATATCTAAATATTACTCCAAGACTCCTTATTATTAAAAGATAAAAACCATGAAACTCCTTTATAAATACTCCAGAATCTATTGCAGCAATCTTTAAGCTTAGATTTTCTATTTTGTTTACTTTTTTTATCAACCTCTCTTCCATCATTCCTTCTATTATTATATTTTTGTTCCTTAAGTTCTTAGCTTTCTCTTCAATACTTCTTCTCAATTTATATATGTCCTCTCCTAGCTCCTTTATTAGCTCCTGCATACTCTCATTAACCTCTCTATTATTAAAAATCTTCTTGAACCTTCTTCTTGGGTAATAGCTTTAAGTATTCTTCTTGAGAATAGGATTTATGGAAGGGTTTGAATTCAAGGTTTCAGAAACAAATAAAAGAGAAGTTAAGAAGGAATGGGATTTGATAATAATTGGAGCTGGTCCAGGAGGGCTTTCCTCTGCCTTATATGCTTCAAGAGCTTTGTTGGATGTTTTAGTAATAGAGAAAAACTTGCTTCCCGGTGGGCAAATTGGAACAACTTCTTTGGTTGAGGATTACCCTGGAATAGAATCAATAAGTGGAGAGGATTTAGGAAAAGCTATGATGGAGCATGCAAAGAAATATGGGGCTGTTTTTTTGATGGGAGAGGAGGTTGTTGGTGTTGATTTAGAGAATAAGGTGGTTAATACAAATAAATCTAGTTATAAAGCAAAAGCCATAATTATAGCAACAGGAGCAAAGGAGAGGCACTTAAATGTTAAAGGAGAAAAAGAGTTAAAAGGGAGGGGAGTTAGTTATTGTGCTGTTTGCGACGCCCCTTTCTTTAAAGATAAAGAAGTAATAGTTGTTGGAGGAGGAAACTCCGCATTGGATGAAAGCTTATACATCTCAAAGTTTGCAAAAAAAGTTATTATAGTCCATAGAAGAGATAAATTTAGAGGAGATAAGATTTTACAGGAAAGGGTTTTTTCAAACCCTAAAATAGAGATAATGTGGAATACTGAGGTTAGAGAAATAATAGGGAAAGATAAAGTTGAAAAAGTTAGGCTAATAAATAATAAAACTGGAGAAGAGTTTGAAAAACCTATAGATGGAATATTCATTTACATAGGAATGATACCTAATTCTGAATTATTTAATGTTGATAAGGATGAGAGAGGTTATATAATAACAAATGATAGAATGGAAACAAACATTGAGGGAGTTTATGCTGTCGGAGATGTTAGGAAAAGCCCAGTAAAACAAGCTGTAACAGCTGCAGCAGAAGGAGCTATTGCTGCTTTAGTTGCTGAGAAATATATTGAGGAGATTAAGGAAAAGCAAAAAAACCATTAATTGAAGCTTGAAGTTAGTTGAATTTAGTTCCTATAATAAATCCTGTTAATACTCCAGATATAACTCCTGTTAAAAACCTAAAGGTTACTGTGGATTCATAGGGGCTTATTAATTGAAGTGTTCCATCAATACCTATTGGAGCCATCGCAACTATTAAAAAACCCAGCCCAAATTTCTCATTTTTTAGTACAAGTGGTTGAACCAAAAACCCTAAAAGTATTCCTAAGTAAAAACCTGTGTCTCTTGCACACACTGGAAATTTATATCCTAATTCTCCTCCAATTAAAACCAAATCAGACCTTTTTTTACCCACGTCTTCTTTTGAATAATAAAATTCTCCACTATAAGCATTTATTGTGGTGTACTTTGAATAAACTAATACCTCTCCTTTATAATTATGAGGTATACATTCCCTAACTTTACCATCAAACAAACAAAAGCTCCTGTATATGTATTGATGGTCTAGAGGAGCAAAAAATGAGTAAATTATTTTAAGTTGGTCTTTTGCTCCTTCCCCCACATATTTTGCAACAAAAGGAGTAGCTAGGTTTAATAGGTTTATGGCTATTAAAACAAACAATAAGATTTTCCCCGAGAGCTTTCTACTATTTTGTGATTTCTTCATAGTATTCCTTCATTTTTTGTGCATCTATATCTATTTTAGGGGATTCGCAAATAACTACTCCTGAAAAGCCATTGTTTACACAAGCTCTTATGAATGCTCTGTAATCTGGCTCATAATTTGTTCCTAACTCCAAGTGCCTTTTTTCCCCTTTTTCCCCAAACTCTATTTCTGAGAAATGCACATGGAAGTTTTTAGCATAACCTTCCACTTCCTCTTCTATCGTTTCAAATATTTTTATGTAATCTTCTTCCTCTTTAAAACTAGAAACTTTCAATGCCCTTAAGTGCGCAAAATCTATTACTGGGTAAACTTCATCTATTTCTTGGGATAGCTTGATAACTTCTTCAAGCTTTCCAAATGTGCTTAGCTTCCCCATTGTTTCTATTCCAAGCTTTACCTTTATTTTCTCTTCCCTAATCCTTTCTGCTATCTTTTTTAATCTTTCCCTAACCAATTCATATGCTTTCTCCTTACTTAATTTTTGGTAATAACCTGGATGGATTACAGTGATATCTCCTCCCATTAAATAAGTGGTTTTTGCTGAGGAAAGTATGTGATAAATACTTCTTTTTTCCTTATCTTTTTCCATTGTAGCCAAGTTTATGTAATAAGGAGCATGTGAGCTTATCCTTAGTTTTAATTTTTGGTTCTCCTCTTTTATTTTTAGGGCTAACTCTTCCTTCATTTTCACTCCCCTTACAAACTCAACCTCATAAGCATTTAGTCCTAATTCTTTAGCACACTTAATTCCTTCAAGGGTTTCTGATTTTTCACATTGGATAGGAGTTCCAGCAGGCCCAAAATATAACATTTTAATACCTCAAACCTAAAGACTTTCTTAAGTTTTAAATTAAAGTTTTAAGGAGAGAGGAGAATTTAAAAAGGATGGGGAAGCCCGGATTTGAACCGGGATCACAGGCTCCCAAAGCCCGCAGGCTAACCAGGTTACCCCACTTCCCCTATGCTTGCTCTTATGAGGTATTTAAAATAGTTGGGAGCAAAATATTTTTAATGATTAGGGAGAATGAGAGAGCTACTATTTTAGATATTCAGAGCAATTTTAAGAAATTGGCAAGTAGGATTGATTCCTATGATTTTTTGAGAGGAATTGCATTGCTTTTAATGTTCCTTGACCATATAGCTTTTCTTTTAGGAATTAGGATAGAGCCTTTTACAATAAGGTTTTTGACCAGGCTTTCAGAGCCTTTATTTGCTATGCTTTTTGGTTATTTCTTGATAAATAGAGTGAATAAGGGAAAGTTTTTTGATAGTAGGCTTGTTGCTGCTGCACTCCTTTCAAACTTATTGTTTTACACTTACACACAAAGGTTTGATATACTCGTTAGCTTTGTTTTGATACTTCCTATTGCTACTATTCTTAAGGAAAAGTTTGTATTTCTACTTCCGGTTGTATTTTTATTTTCCCAAGATCCAACACTTTATTTGTTAGATTATCCTATTTCTTTAGTAATATCCCAAGCTGCTTTTGGAATGCTTTTGAGGCTTGGAGGAAATCCTTTACCTTCTCTTATATTTTTAGTTTCCTTTTTGTTTTTCCCACAAGAGAGCGTTCTTAAGCCCTATTCTTATGTTTCTTTCTTTAGCTTTATCTCTGCGGTAATTATGATATTGGCTTTAGAATACAAGAACATAAGACTTCCTATAGTTAATTTACTGGGAAAACATGCTTTGCTCTTCTATGTGCTTCAGTTTTATATTCCATTCATATTATTAATTTTGATTCTGCTCTTAGACTTACCTATTGATGTTCCATTCCTTTTATTTTAGTTTTAAGCCTAAAAGCAAAAGTAGTGTTTAAAGCAGAAACTAAAGAGAAGCAAAAAACAAAATATTGATTTTATTCTTTAAACCTCTTTTCTACATCATCCCAGTTAACTACTTTCCACCAATTCTCTATGTAGCTTGCTTTATTATTCTCATAATCTAAGTAAAATGCATGTTCCCAAACATCTAATACGAGAAGTGGTTTAAAACCTGCTATGTGCATTAAGTTGTGTTTTTCTATGTTTAGCACATATAGGTAGTTTTCTTCATCCTTAGCCAATATTGCCCATCCAACTCCTTCTACACTTTTTGCTGAAGCTGAAAACTCTTTTTTCAGATTTTCAAAAGATCCGAACACTTTTTCTATTCTATCCCCTATTTCCCCTCCCGGGGAGTTGTTTTCTTCTGGCTTTCTCATATTCTTCCAAAATATGCTATGGAGAACATGCCCATTCATATGAAAGCTTAAGTCCCTTAAAACTTCTCTTACATTTATCTCTATTTCTCCTTTTCTAAACTTGTATAACTTTTCTAAAGCGGAATTTGCTCCTTTTACATAAGCCAAGTGATGTTTGTCATGGTGTAATCTCATTATCCTCTCTGAAATTACTGGTTCAAGCTCATTATATTTATAAGGCAATGGAGGCAACTCAACTTTCTTAATTTCCATTTTATCCCTCATTAAGCTAAGTAAAGTTTCATTATTAAAGTTTTTTGTTGAATTTTAAACTTAAGAAATCTTAAGAAAGCAAATCCTCAAGATGCTTTAATACATTTAACATTTTAGCCATTCCGATTATTTCTTCCTCTTCTATTATATGGTATTCATGAGCTAATTTATTTCTCTCAAATAACAATTTTCCCTCTTTTATTGCTGAGAAAATGAAGGGAGGGTTGGCTTTGTTTAGTATTATAATGTCAATTCCCTCCTTTTGCAGCTCCTCTACCTCCATTCTACTCTCAAAATCATCTTATAAAATGAGACGATTTTAGGGTAGTTTTTAAAACGCGCAAATTAATAATTCAAAACCCTTTTAAAGAGAAAATAAGAAAAAACTTTATGGATGGAAAAAAAATAATGAAGATGGTTGAAGAGTATGGAGAAGTTATGGTAAGAACAGCTTCAGGAACAACATTTGAATTGCATAAGCACAATGTAGAATTAGACAAAAAGACAGGGTTAATAAAAGTTGATGGAGCAACAGAAATTTATTGGTTAACTCCAGAAAACATAGATTATCTCTGGATACACAAAAAAGCTGTTGATTAATTATTGAAACTTAGGATTTTCCAAAATCTAAAATTTATTTTTTGACTAACCTAAATTTGTATCCATAATGAATAATTCCTTCTGGATCTTCTTGTTGAATTTTTCTAAATACCATCTCTACTTCATCTCCAATTTTAACTTCCTCTTCTTTACAATCCACTATTTCTCCCGTTACTCTAGCCCCTTCTTCTAACTCAATAATTGCTAGAACATAAGGAACGTTCCTCTCAAATCCCTCTGGAGCAACATAAACAGTTGTGAATGAAACTACCTTTCCCTTTCCTGAGAAAACATAAGGTTTTATTTTTCCTTTTCTCCTACAATTGGGGCAGATATTGCGAGGAGGGAAAAAGTGTTTGTTACAGTTTTCACACTTTGTTCCTTCTAACCTATACCTTGATGGAATTCTTCTCCAAGTTATTGGTATGCTTTCCTTCATCACTCCATAAGGTTTTTGGTAGGGTTTAAAAGTCTTTAATTTAAACTTCGTTAATGCCCTAATAATTAAGTTGGTTATGCTTGCTTAATTAATACCTAAGCAAAGCTCCTATCCCTCCAAATCCATGCAGGAATTGTGCTCCTTCAGCAGTTTTTGTGCTTATTACTTCCACTTTTGTGCCATGTTCTTTTGAAAGTTCTATTATCATTTCTGCTAAGCTTTCTTCCTCAATTATTACAGAAGGAGAAGAGCATTTGGGACAGTTTACCTTTTCTAGCTCTTCTTTGGTTATTTTCTCCCATTCATAAGAACAGTTAGTGCACTTCATCCTATAATGTTTTATCTCAAGCCCTTCTGAAACCAAAACTAGCTCTGCTCTGTTTGCTTTTATAGCTTCTATAACTTCCTTTACTCCATAAGTTGCTAACTCCCCTTTCATAACTCTTTTTATAAATTCTTCAACCATCCTTTTTTCCCTTACAGCTTCTTGTTCCTTTATAAACTTCTCTGCCTTTGAGAGGGCTTCCCTTACTCCATACTCATCCACATACCCTGTATCAACAACTCCAATAACTTTGATTTGATAATTGAATGGCTTCATTTTTAAGAAAAAGTCTTTTGAAGGACCAGGCCCCCCTATTATCACTCCTTTAGTTTTCCCTAAAAAAGCTCTATCCATGGCTTCTCCTATTCTTTTGTAGTATCTCTCTGTACTTTCCTCTATCAATCTCTCATATCTCCTTGCAGATTGTCCTCCTTTCCTTACTTTAGAGTGGGCAGTGCTATGAACTTTTCCAACAATATCTAATTGGGTTCCTTTAAGTAGTGCTAATGTTGCTTCTCTTCCATCCATAACAACAATTCCATACACATCTTTTGAAGCTAGCATTTTTTCCAAAGGCTCTAAGAAGAAAGATGAATCACACCTATAAATGCTTTGATTTAATCTTTGAGGAGGTTCTATTATGAAAGTCTTTATATCTGTTTTTGAAGGATTTTCTGAAACATTTCCTGCAAATATGACTAAACCATTCTCTGGAGTTTTTCTAAAGTGCTTCAATGCGTTTAATATTCTTTCTAACGCCCCTATAACATTTGTCCTTGTTTGCTTGCTCTTTATATTTCCAGCTTGGTTAATTTCCTCCCTTATCCTAGCACTTATCTCAGGAATTGGATAATTTGCTGGAATGTAAACAGAAACTAGTTGTGTCCCCACTCCTTTGTAGCTTTTTAGCTCTTCTAGCTTTTTCTTAACTTTGTAATCCTCAGCAGTTCCCATAACCCACTCTCCTCTTATGTAGAGTTAACCTAATAGGATAAAACATTTTAAACATTACTTTTTGTTCCTTTTTTCTTCTTCTTATTTTTTTCTTTCCTATCTTCTTTGGATAGATAATCTAGGGCAAAAGCAAATCTTTGCACAACTCCTATTATTGCTATTCCTGCAACTCCATATAAAGAAAGGGAGAGAGCTTCTTTTGCTATTTGAGGGCTTAGAGTTGCTATTGCTAAGCCAATCATAACTATTATCAATCTCTCAGATCTTTCTCCTAATCCCGGCCAATCCATGTTGTTTAATGGCTTAACCATCTCAGCTCTTGCCTTATAATAGCTTACAAGTATTGAAAATCCAAAAGCCAAAAAGGCTTCGACATAAAACCCTATAACCATAAATGAGAGAAAAACTAAGAATTCTCCCAGCTTATCTGTTGCTGCATCCAAATAATTTCCTAAAAAAGTCCTCTTATTATTTATTTTTGCTACAGCCCCATCCAACAAATCCATAAAAGAGGCTAGGACTAGTGCTATTAGTCCCTCAAGAAAGCTTTTGTTAATTATTAGGAGAAAAGCAAGGAAGCTAAAGATTAGATTTCCTAAAGTAACTATGCTTGGGTCAACTTTATTTAGCTTTTTTGCAATAGGGGTTAAAGCTTTCTTAACCTCCCCCCTTAATTTAGCAAGCATAATTTTATTTCCTAGCTAAGGTTTAAATTTTGTTGTAGTTTTACTCTAGTTAATGTATAAAATTGAGGAAAGTGAGAGAGAATTTCTTAAACTCCCTTTTGGAGAACTATGCACAAATCCAATAAATAAAGTAAAGGGAACAAAATTAATAGCTGTGGGGGATTATAGTGTTTTATATTTTTTGAGAAATGGGATAAAGCCTTCTTTAGCTATAGTTGATTTTAAGACTAGGAGGGCTCCTCTCTCAAAAGAGGAGAGGACTGAGATAGAGAACTCCTACAAAATAAAAATATTTTTTAGGAATAGAAGAGGATTTGTAGAGGAAAACTCTATAAAATTAGCAGTTCTTAAAGATAAGCTTGAAAAGGTATTGGTTGTTGTTGAAGGGGAGGAAGATTTGGTAGCTCTACCTTTGATCCTGAACCTCTCTGAAAATGAGTCCATTGTTTATGGGCTTTTTGATAAAGCTGTTGTTGTCAGAAAAGACTCAAAAAGCTTGGATTTAGTTAAAGAGAGGTTTTCCAAAATTTTAAATCAGATTTTAAAGTTTTCCAACTCTTTTCGTTTCTCTTCTCTACCTTCAGTTAATGAAAAGTAGAACATTTTCTCTCCTTTTATGGAAACCATAAGTATCTTTTTTCCATCAAACAAAAAAAGAAAATCCTCTGTTTTTGCCCATCCTTTGATTGATTTTGGGTTAAATCCCTTCTCCTCCAATAGCTTCCCCTCTATATATGCTTTTTTCCCTTCCTTTATAAGATATATTCCTTTTGTTGTTATTATAAAGGCCCCTCCAGCCTCAAAGACCTTTAAACCTCTGCATTTTCCTTCTATTTTTCCTTTGAAGAGCTTTGCTCCTTTAATCATCTTATACTCTTCTTTTTCAACTATTAGTAAAGTTTCTTCTCCATAATCTACTCTCTCCACTCCATTTAATCTTATGTTTAAATCAAACTTAATGACTTTAATTTCCTCTCCTTGTTTTTCTATTCTAAGCTTACTTAGCTCATCTGAGGCTACATAAACTTCAATAAACCCCTTACCTTCATTTCCTTTAGTTATTAAGGGATTTTGGAACAACCCAATTGCCCTTGCTTTTTTAGAGCCTCTCCTTATAACATAAACTCCATCGCTTTTCCTAAATATTATTAGTTCATTCCATTCTATTTTTTGCGATAAGCCGGGGAGGTTTAGGAATTCTATTCTAGTTTCCATTGCTCCAACATCACAGCAAAAATTTAAATAGTTAAAATTTCTTCTTTAGTTCATGAGTGAACTAAGGTTTGAGAAGGATTTGGATGAAAAAGCTAAAAAGCAAATAATCAAGAAGATGGAGGAGATAAGAAGCTTAAAGGTTCAAGGAGCCAGAAATGTTGCAAAAGCCACTGTAGAGATATTTTTAACATATCTAAAAAACAAGGATTCTTCTTCAGTAATCTCTTTGGTGGAGGATTCAGTTAGGTTTGCCTTAAATATAATTGAGCTTCGCCCTACAGAGCCTATGACTAGAAACATAATGAAAGAAGTTATTGTATTCATGCTTAGCTTAGTTTCAAAAGCAAAAACAGTGGAGGAGTTAAAGGAGTTGACTGAAAAAAAATTAACAGAAAGGTATTTTGATTCTATAAAGAGAGTTGCTGAAATTGGGGCTAATTTTATTCCTCCTTCTTCTACAATCTTTACCCATTGCCATTCTTCTACAGTAACTTCAATAATAAAGAAAGCTTTTGACATGGGTAAAAACATAAGAGTTATTGCTTCTGAAACTAGGCCCAGGTTTCAAGGAAGAATAACAGCAAAAGAATTGGTTGAATATGGAGTGGAGGTTACTTTTATAGTTGATTCTGCAATGGCAAGGTTTGTAAAAAAAGCAGATTTAGTTTTGGTTGGAGCTGATGCAATAACCTATGGAGGGGACTTAATAAATAAGATTGGAACTCTTTCTCTAGCCATAATAGCTAGATATAACAATGTTCCTTTCTTTTCTGCTGCAGAGAGCTATAAATATGATCCTTCCACTCTTTTTGGGTTTAAAGAAGTTATTGAGGAAAGGCCTTCAAAAGAAGTCTGGGATTTTTCTCATAAATTACTTAAAATTATGAATCCTGCTTTTGATGAAGTTCCCTCTAAGCTAATAGACAAATACATCACTGAGGTTGGAGTAGTGAACCCAACCCAACTAAGCTTGTTGAAAGAGGAGGATAATGGATGAGTTCTCTTATTTGTGTTAAATGCGGTAAAAAAGCAATTAAGAATGAAATATTCTGTGTTGACTGCTTTCCAATCTCAATAAAAGTAAAACCAATAAAAATGTTTTTTTGTTCAAGGTGTAGGAGGTATAGGCTAAAGGAGTGGAAAGCCCTTTCAAAAGAAGAGCTTAAAGATCATTTAATTGGAAAAATAAAGGTTAACCCTGGAGTTATTGTTGATGCTGAACTTGATTTTAAGAATAAAAAAGCAACCTTGTTCATAGCCCATAGCGATAATGAGTTTAAAAGAGAAATTAATTTTGATATAGAATTTGTAAGAACTATTTGCACTAGGTGTTCAAAGAAAGCGGGAGGTTATTTTGAGGCTATAATCCAACTTAGGGGGAATAAAGAGAAGTTTCCTTATCTTTTCAAAAAAATAGAGAAAATGTTAGTTAAAAAAGGAGAATTCATCTCTAAGGTTGAAGAAAGAAAGGAAGGAATAGATATATTCACTAGCTCCTCTAAGTTATCAAGAGAAATTCTTAATGAGCTAGGGCTTTCTTATAAAATGAGTAGAAAACTTCATGGTTTAAAAGAGGGGAAAAGGATTTATAGGCTTACTCTAGCAGTAAGAGTGGAATAACTACTAAATAACTTTTATCCTAATCTTGTCTTTAAATTCTCTTATTAGATCTGTTTCATTTGTGCTAAAGACCAAAACTTCCTTCGCATTACTCTCTTCGATATACCTTTTCACATCCTTATAATCTGCATGATCACTCAAAGGAAACTTTTTATTAAAAAAGGAAAACTTATACTTCCTTACCCATCCTGTAGCTATATACCTTCTAAAAAGAATTCCATATCTTTGCGTCAACCTTTTTACAGTTTCCTTGTTAACCTTTCTTGGAGGAGACATATAAACAAAAGGTTCTCTAGTTATCTCTTCTCCTTCCTCCTCTCTAAAAAATTCTATCTCTACTCCAAGCTCCTTATATTTTTTTGAAAAATAATAAGTTTTATCCTCCACTATTGGAACAATCCCAACTTCATTAAGTACTTTTATTATTTCTTGTGATTTCCCTAGAGAATAGGCTGCAAATATAACCCCTCTTCCTTCTAACAGTTCTTTTAGTACATTTCTCTTTATTTCTTCATAAACTTCAAAAGGATCAGGAAAGCTAAATTCTTTTTTTGAATATGTTCCATCAATTATTAACTTATCACATTCAACTATTTCCCCTCCTTTTTCAATAATTCCATCTTTTAATCTAAAATCTCCTGTGTAAACAACTTTTTTCCCATTCTCAACAACTATTTGTTTTGCCCCTAAAATATGTCCTGCGCTAACCATCTTTATGTTCTTTGACTTATACTCATTTTTACTTAAACCAGCAAGTACTTTTGTTTCTTCTGAAGCTATTAGATTTTCTACTCTCTTAATTCCCTTTAAGTGATCAGAATGAGCATGACTCAAAAAAGCGTTTTTATAATAACCATTATCCAATCCTATTAATTCTCCTTGATCCTCTACAAATAAGGAGGGAGAAACCATAGAATTTTAATGATTCTTTTATTTTTAAACTTTCTTCTCTAAACCTTTTGAGACATCAAGGTTTAATATCATCACATTTTTAGGTGACTGCAGGTTTTTATACTTGTTTCTATTCTTTTCCCTTTTAGCTATCTTTAAAGGGTCTGCATGTATGTAAAATACTATGTCCACCCACCTTTTGTACACATTTTTTAATATTAAATCATTTCCGTAGTTATCTAAAAAATGGTCTACAATTATTATAATTTCCTTTTCATATAAAGTGGAATTTATCTTTTCCTCTATTACCTTATTTAAGTAATTCATAAAAATCTCTGTAGGATTTTCTTTTCCAAAAGATTTATTGATAAAATCCAGACCATTCATTATTAATTTATGTGTAGAATAAAATTTGTTGTATCTGTTATGCCAAATTATATTGTCTAGCACAATTTTCTCATCGATATTAATATCTATTTTTTTATTTTTTACTACCTTCTTAGTTACAACTGAAAGAGAAATAATAGATTCATCATTGTATGTTATACTAGCCACATCCAACGCATTTTTTAATTTATGCAGCTCTCTTATTATC